>NZ_PVWF01000210.1 GCF_003003995.1 Pleurocapsa sp. CCALA 161
GAACCCGTTCTGGTTTCTGGATCAGCAGCTTGTTTTTGGGGAGTACAGCTAGCTAATTGGGAAACAGCTAATCCCGTAGCAAAATAGCTGGCTGCCTTTAACAGATCCCTTCTGTGTAGATGGTTATGTTCATTAGTCATTTCTTTACTTCTCCTATAAATACTATGCTGATTTAACAAGATAGAATGCTCTCATCACAAGCAGCAGCTTAATTTGCCAGAATTCAAATATTCCCCTAAATATTGAAAAATGTTATCTAAATTACAAATAATATGAGTGTAATATGGATCTAAAAATCACCAACGTTACTTTACCAGATAGAAAAGGGAATTGGCATGTAGCGATCGCTAATGGTTACATTAGAGAAGTTTCGGTTGAGCCGATATTCACAAAAACCGATCAAACCCTAGACGCTCAAGGGAAATTACTCATTCCTGGACTGGTAGATCCCCATATTCATCTGGATAAAGCTTTGTTACTCGAACGTTATCCTGCGGTGGAGGGGACTTTTAGCGAAGCAATGCAAAAAACTCTCCAAGCAAAGCAAGAATATACCCTAAGCGATATTCAATCAAGAGCCAGCAAGATAATCGAAAAAGCGATCGCTTTTGGAACTACCTCCATGCGAACCCATGTAGAAGTCGACCCGATTTTGCAGCTAAAATCTTTTGAAGCATTACTCCCCCTCAAGGAAAAATACGCCTGGGGTATAACTTTGCAGTTAGCAGTATTTGCGCAGGAAGGAATCACCAATCAGCCAGGAACAATCGATTTACTTAGACAAGCAATGGCAATGGGAGGAGATGCGATCGGCTCTGCTCCCTACATCGATCCCGATCCAGCAGCCAATATTCGCCTGGTTTTTGACATAGCTCAAGAGTTTGATTGCGATGTTGATTTCCACCTTGATTTTCTCGATGACGACTCACCTTTATTGCTACCTATAGTAATTGAGTCAACACTTAAGCATAATTGGCACAATCGCGTCTGCTTGGGACATATGACTAAGCTGGCGGGGTTGACGACCGCAGCACTAACGGCGTTTATTCCTCAGCTAAAAGAGGCTGGCATCGCAATTTTAGCTTTACCTGCTACGGATTTATATATGATGGCAAGAAATGACACTCATAATGTTAGGAGGGGTGTTGCGCCGATTGATCGTCTGGCAGAGTCGGGGGTCAAAGTTGGGTTGGCAACCAACAACGTGCAGAATTTATTTACGCCTTTTGGAGATGGGGATGTTTTGAAAATATGCACCCTACTAGCTCAGGTATTGCAGTTGGGGACAACTGATAGCCATCGGCTTTGTCTGGAAATGGCGACCTCAAAAGCAGCCGAGGCGATCGGTATCAGTGATTATGGAATTGCTGTGGGCAAAGTTGCCGATTTAGTATTACTAGATGCTAATTCAGTTTCCGAGGCGATCGCCATTGCACCGATCGGCAGGATTACCATTAAACGAGGCAGCATAGTGGCTCAAAGTAAATCTTCGCTCAATTTGAAGGGAAATATTAAATCTTAATTATTTGTCGAATCATACCTAAGTAATAATACTGAAACCAAGTAAAATTTTTGTACCACGATTTATCTCCACAGCCACAGAAATTAACCTGGTTTTTCCCATTTCAATTTCGCACATATGGTCAAAAAAAATAAAACTTCACTACTAAATTCTGTAAGTCTACTATTAGTTATCCTCATAGCGATGGGATATGTAGGGAATTACTTTAGCTATCCCTTTGGTTTTGGAATCGATTTTTTATTTGGCAGCATCGCTGTTTTGATCGTGGTTCGTCTCTACGGAATTTGGTGGGGAACTTTGGCATCCTTAATTGCTAGTTCCTACACTATTATTCTGTGGCAACATCCCTATGCTTTGATTATTTTTGTCTGCGAGGCTTTGTTTGTTGGTGGTCGAATACGCCAAGGAAAAAAGAGTTTGTTGACCAACGACGTGATCTTTTGGCTATGTGTTGGTATCCCTTTAGTTTTAGTATTTTATGGTTATATTCTGCAAGTAGGAGTAGTTACCACTGCTATTATTGCACTCAAACAGCCTGTCAACGGTATCTTTAATGCTTTGATTGCTAGTTTAGTCTTAAACTATAAACCAATTCATCGCTGGGCAAATTCTCCGCCGAATAAAGCGACATTATTTTTTGAACAGATATTACTCAATTTACTAGTAGCTTTTGTGTTAATTCCTGCTTTAATCCTGATGGTAGTTAATAACAATGCTGCGATCGAGCATGAACAAGAGGCATTAATAGCCACATTAGACACTTCTGCGCAAAATTTAGTGAGCGATCTACGACGATGGCATCAATCTGGATTAGAAGCCCTACGCTTTCTAGCTAAAACCAGTAGCCAAAGCAAAATTGTAGTTTCAGGACAGACTCAGCACAGTATAGATATGGTAGTGGATAGCTTACCTTTATTCAAGGATATATACATCATTAATGCTGACTTCAAGTTGATTGCCGAAACTTCGATGCCTCAGAAATCTGTTAACCAGCAGCTAGATTTCTCTCAACTAAAACTTCCTCGAAAACCGCAAATATTTGTCTTATCGCCACCAGGTAGTAATAGTAGCCAGACTAAGCCCAAAATTCTGCAAACTCTGCCAATCATTTTAGATGATCGCTGGTTGGGCAATATCATCGCCGAGTTAAATATTGACTTTATTAGGCAACTATTAGCAACAGCAACTTATTCTGTACCGTTAAGAAGCACTTTACGAGATGAAAATCAACTGCTAATTGCCAGCACCAACCAGGAATTAAACCAACAAGAACCCTTGAGTTCCCACAACAGCGAAATAAGTGAAGTAAAATCAGCTGACTCACAGCAAAAAATTTATCATTGGCTACCAATGATGGAGGGAAAACCCTTAATTGCCCGTTGGCGAGAATCTTTTTATGCTGAAAAACTGTTAATCGATGAAGAAATTCCTTTGATTTTAAGCATGGAAGCTCCTGCTGTGACCTATATAGACTATCTTCAGCTTCTTTATATTAAAAGTCTGGCAATCCTACTCGCGATCGCCTTATTATCAATCTTAATTGCCAAATTTCTGAGTCGTCTTTTAGTTAAACCTCTTGTAGAATTGGCTATCTTTACAACAAATCTTCCCTATAAAATCCTCGATAACCAAAATATTACCCTACCTCGAAGTTCAGTGATTGAGATGAATGCTTTGTCTAATAACTTTGAGGTTATGTCCAGCACGATTAAAAAAAATATTCAGCAGGTTAAGCTGACAAATCAAGAATTACAATTGGCAAAAGAAAAATCAGAAGTAGCCAACAAAGCAAAAGATCAGTTTTTAGCTAACATTAGTCGCGAATTAAAAACGCCTCTAAATAGCATTATTGGTTATAGTAGATTGCTACAAAAATATTTAACTGTTTCTTCTCTTCCTCAAAGCGACAATCGCCAAGAATCTAAATTTTCAGGCTGGTTAGAAAATGTCCAACGGGAGGGAAAGCATCTACTGAACTTAATAGATGAAATATTAGATCTAGCCAAGTCTCAAGCATACAAAACTAAGCTTTATCCTTCTTCGATCAATCTTGATGACTTTTTATCAGATCTAGTTTTATTTGGTCGTCGAAAAGCCCTTGAGAAAAATATTTTATTTAAATTTGAAACTTTTGGTAGGTTACCAACTAATATTTATGCTGACGAACAAAGATTAAGACAAGTTTTACTTAATTTACTCAATAATGCGCTCAAATTTACCGATCAAGGACAAATAATCTTTCAGATTGGTGTCATTTATCCCGCTCAAATGAGCAATGAGCTTAACGATCTGCTTAATTCCGAATCAGTCAATCAACAATCTAATGTATATCTGCGTTTTCGAGTTGCTGATACGGGCATCGGTATTGCTCGTCAAGATCTACGCAGAATTTTTCAGCCTTTTGAGCAAATAGATAAATATGAATTTCAAGAAGTTGGTACAGGCTTAGGACTATCAATTGGGAAGCAGTTAGTGGAATTAATGGGAGGAAAGCTAAAAGTTACTAGTGAATTAGGCAGAGGGTCTAACTTTTGGTTTGATCTGGCATTTCCTGAAATTAAGGTGACTTCAGTAATCAATCCACAATCAGTTGACGAAATTGTGGGCTACCAGGGAAAACAACGCACACTTTTGATTGTTGATGATGTTAAAACTAGTCGTCTATTACTTTTAGATCTATTGAAACCTTTAGGTTTTAAAGTTTTGACTGCTAAGAATGGGCAGCAGGGATTACAGCTTGCTCTGGATCATCAGCCCGATCTAATTTTGACCGATTTATTTATGCCGATTAAGACAGGCTTTACTCTGATTGCTGAACTTCGGCAAAGAAATGACTTTGCTAATACCCCAATTATCGCTATTTCAGCTAGTAGTTTTGAAGAGGTAGAAAAGCAGAGTCGCGCTTCTGGTTGCAATGCCTTTGTGACTAAGCCAATTAACGATCAAAGGTTGCTAAATTTGCTAGGCAATAATTTGAATTTAAAGTGGATCTATAAACACGGTTTTTTGGGGTAACAACCATACTTGCTCTTGTTACTTCAGGGTATTTAACGACTGTCCAGATACAATAGAAAGGCTTCTTTAGCTATAGATATAAATGATTAAAAAAATATTTTCTTGGTTCGGGCTGGCATTATTTACAGTTTTATTATCATTTACCGTGCGCTCAAATGCGATCGCCGATACTCCCAAACACTATACAGAATTAAAATTTGAGCC
>NZ_PVWF01000211.1 GCF_003003995.1 Pleurocapsa sp. CCALA 161
TATCTCGATAGTGAGGAATATCGAGCCAATGCCGACAAAGCGATTAAAGCTTATTTTAAAGGTAATCCTGTTATGTTGGGGCTATATAAACTGTTCCCCGATATGTTTGTCGAACAGGTAAAACAACTTTCCTACTATTCCAATCTCGGTTTATTTTGGGAAGTGATGGCGCCTGTTTTCTTCGAAATGTCTGATATTTATGATGAAGGTGGGTTTAAAGGTGTCCCCGATGCGATGGACTTTTTAGTTAACGGCATTTTTGCGATCGCTGGTAGACCAATTTACCATCATGTCTACATTGGGGATGAATGCTATGAAATTATCCCCAAGTCAAAAGGCTTTACTTGGTTATATGAAGCAGCATTGCCCTATGTCGAAGCGGTTTTTTATCGCACTGCTCCTTTTCGGGGGACAAAATCTTATAATGCCCAGGCAAAACAAGTACCTAGCGACCAAAAAGACTTTCATTACGGTATTTTATACGCAGATGTCTTCCCTGTTGGGACAGCGGGTATTCCTCCTACTTTATTAATGGATGATATGTACCATTTTCTGCCAGATTACCTCCAGAAATACTATCAAGAACACTGTCGCGGAGAAGACGATATCCTAATTCAACTAGGTGTTACCTTTCAGCGATCGATGTATAATGTTACCTCGGCAGTAATTCAAGCTTTACGTCAGGCGCTACTTTATCCTCTAGACGATTCTAATCCAGAACATCTACAAAAAAATCGAGCCTTTTTTGAAGCACAGCTAGATCGTTTCCTGCGCCCTGAAGCTCGGTTACCAAATATTCAATCTTCAGATTATCGTTAGGAATTTTGAGAGATTAAGAGATTAGTCCGATTGTGGCGATCCCTAGGGTAGGTGGAGCTTAATCGCTTTTTTTAAATCTAGATTAATAATGGACAGTTTTTAATTAATATAATGTCCATTATTAAATATCTAATTATCCCATCAAAATAACGTTATCAATAACATGAATAATTCCATTATCTGCTTCAATATCTGAGGCAATTACAGTTGCATTTTTAACTTCAAAAACACCATTACAATTAATTGAAATAGGTGAACCTTCTACCGAAATAACCGAATCAACCTTCGCTAAATCTGCTTTGGTTAATTTACCAGAAACAACGTGATAAGTTAGAATTCTTGCTAGCTGAGGTGGATTTTGGACTAAAGTTTGAATTGTGCCAGGGGGAAGTTTGGCAAAGGCATCATCAGTAGGAGCAAATACTGTAAAAGGTCCTGGGGTTTTTAAAGTTTCAACTAGGCTAGCTGCTGTGACAGCAGCAACTAATGTACTAAATCCTTCTGTATTCACTGCAATATCAACAATATCTGGCATATTTATGAGTATTTTAAATCAAAAAACTTAAATTTATTTATTTGCTAATTATATAATATATTGACTTTAATAAACCGCAAAAAAAAGAAAACAGCAGACTAATATTACTTTAAGTTTAATTATTAATCTATTTTGTAATTTATCTATCGTTAAATTCTTGTTGATAAATTTAATTACTTTCTTTTAAATTAAATAACTAATAAGTAATTAATTAGCGATCGCCTTGGGATGCTATGTTTTTCCTTTTTTACGCGATGTCGAGAAAACAACATTAGATCTTACGAAATAAGGCTGATCAACTTAACAAACTTTGATGTATTTCATAAGCCTTTCCAGAAAAAAGGCTTGATTACATAATTAATCGTTATTAATCATTCTTTTATGGTTTTGCCGAAAGTAAGGCAAGACTGGTAACGGCGATCGCGCTAACAACAAACCCAGCTACAATGGCGTTAAACTTATCTTGCTCACTTAAGAACTCCATATTCATCTTTAGATTTAAGGGCGTGCCAGACATGACCAACCAAAAACGTAGCGCAAAGGGTAAACTGTACCTTTGAAAACTGTCCTAAATCCGCACCATACAATTCGGTCGGAAAGGCAATGTCGTTAAAAGCGACAAAGTACCCCGAAGTAAATGCCATCAATGCTACTCCTGCCAAACTATAGGAAAGTATGGCGTGTCCATTATAGGTTAAAGAATTTCTTGCCCATCCAAAAGGCTCTTTAACAATATGCCAAGCACCGCCAACAATACATGCCACTCCCACCCAAATGTGACCGCCGATAATATCTTCTAAAGTTTTAAATATTTTTCAATTTGTATCTAAAAGAAAAGAAAAGCTCAATGCAACCTGATATTTGCACTAAGCTATAAATGAGAACACGATCACAACAATGCAGTTGGAATACTTCCTAATCCCCAGCCCCCTCTGTAGCTGGTTTCTGTGATGCTGATGGTTTGCCGACCATAGATTCACCTGATTGGGGAGTTCCAGCATTGTCTAAAGCTGTAATGACTTGTTTAAAATCAAAGCCGATTGCCCGTAAAGCATGCCAAAGATGACCCTGTAAGAAGAAAAACGCCAGGAAGAAATGGGCGTTAGCTAACCAACAGCGAGCGGTATGAACTCCAGGTGGCAATGCTACGGTATCGACAAAATAAGGTACAACGCCTAATTTGACTTGCAAAGGTGCGCCATAAAATTCTGGGGGATAAGCTAGGGTGTTTACCGCACAATAATATGCAGCTACAAAGCCCGCCAGAGCAATACCACCAAGGGAATAGGACAAAATTGCCTCTCCTGAAAAGATTAGCTGTTTTTTCGCCCAGCCCAAAGGAGGGGTAATAATATGCCAAATCCCACCACCAATTAGTAAAAAGCCCACGTATACATGACCACCGACTAAATCTTCAAGATTATCTACCGACGCAAAATGAGTTTGATAACCAAAAATAGTCGCAGGATTTAAACTAGGATCGGTGACGACTCGCACAGCTTGGATATTGACATCGTAGAGTCCACCAAAGAACATTGCTTTAGCAACTAATGCTAATGCACCTAGGCCTAAAAACAAGAGATGATGCCCTAAGATAATTCCTAGTTGTTGAGGATCATCCCAGGCAAAATGGAAATCGCTAGCTTTTCCTCTCGCCTCTTTTAAATTCGCTGGAGCTTTGAAAGTATGGAAAAGCGCACCCGCACCCAATACAGCCGAAGAGATTAGATGTACTGCACCCACTACGAACATCGGATAGGTGTCTACAACCTGTCCCCCTTCACCTACGCCCAAGCCTAAAGTAGCTAAATGAGGAATAAGTATTAACCCTTGCTCTCCCATTGGTAGAGTGGGATCGAATTTGGATAATTCAAAAAATGTAAACGCCCCTGCCCAGAAAACTATCAATGCAGCCTGAGCAGCATGAGCAGCAATAAATAAGCCAGATAAATTGGCAAAACGAGCATTTCCTGCCCACCAATCGTACTTCACTTGCGGTTTATCGTATGTTTGCAAAACGAAACCTCTTTAATTAATTTTGTTAATTTAGTTACTGGTTATTATTTTCAATAAGCCAGCAACAACTTAATTTTGCACTATTGATAAATAATTGCAAGTTTGTGTTGAAGAAACTTAATAAAAGTAAAAAAGCGATTAGGCTTTTTTAAAGAATTAGCTCTTTACGTCGTATCCGTCACGCCTACCCTGTGTATCGCCCACAAGCTCTTAGTTCAATAGTTAGAGCCTAATTTTAACTAACTCTTTGCACTAAGAGCCAAAGCTTTTAGCATAAAACAGCTTTTCTTTTGGCTATTTTTAATTAGATTTTTCTAAGCTGCAAAAGAAAATAATTCTCAAGAAACTTATTTTACCTGTATAGTTATTTAAAAGCTTATTGATAAATAGAAGCAATAATTAAACAAGGAGGTTTTAATTGTGACCGCCGTAATGGAAAATCCTCAAGAAATTAACCGTCAAAGTATTTCCAACATTCCTTGGTGGAAAGGAATTTGATTTTAATGCTCGTGATGTTTCTCTGGTTGTCTCAGACAATCCTGTTGTAGGTAATCTCAAAACCCCTCTCAATTCTGCGGATTTTAGTCAGTGGCTATTGGAGAATATACCCTTTTATCGCCCTGGACTTTCTCCTCTGTTGCGAGGTTTAGAAATAGGCATGGCACACGGATATTTACTCTTTGGTTCTTTTGCTCTTTTGGGTCCTCAAAGAAATAGCGAACAAGCTAATCTCATTGGTCTACTTAGTGCTTGTGGATTAGTTGTAATTCTAACTATCTGTTTGGCTATTTATGGTGTAGCTTCATTCAATCAAGAATGGCGGTCTGATTTTCCGACCTATTCGAATGTTAATCCAGATGTACCGAATGAACTAAAAACAACAAGTGGTTGGAATCAATTCGCGATCGCCTTTTTTGTAGGTGGTTTAGGCGGTGTTTTCTTTGCTCATCAAGTTTATGACCACTTCGATGTATTAAAAGCTATTCTGACTGGCAATCTCTAATTGAAATTATCTAATTGACAATCTTTTCTAAAGCTTTCATATTGTCAGACAACTAATCTTAATTTTCAAGAGTGATAACACAACTAAAATCTGAATAAAATCTGAATTTGCTTTTTAACAGGCGTTGTTGATTTGAGTAATGAGATATCAAGTACTACTGTTCGTAGCTTTTAGCTATTAGCTATTTAATAAGTAGCTGGGTGAAATTAAATATAAAATAACGGATTCTTATTTTTCTCCCCTACTTCCCTATCTTCACTACTCCACCACCTCATATCAGTCTTTAAATTAATTATGCCTAGCTACTTAACAGTTATTAGTTAACCCGAAAGCAAAACATTACGCATTCACC
>NZ_PVWF01000062.1 GCF_003003995.1 Pleurocapsa sp. CCALA 161
ATGCTCGTACCTCGCGGGGTCTTATATCCCCGCCCTCCGCTACGCTGCGGACGAGGTTTTACGACCCTTTCTATAAAAGGTATTAGCTATCCATCTGCTCTTGCAAATAAGTCTGCAACAAAGCATCCAGTTTATCTTCAGGACAACAATCAATCAAGGCTTCAAAGGCTTCATATAGTTTAGCTGCGCTATCTCCTAATATGGGCGTGAGGCCCCAAACGTCTTCTACCCAATCACGGGGTTCTTGGTCATCAAAGATCATCCGTTCTAAGAGTTGTTTTGCTTCAGGTTTAGAAAGAGCCATAATTGCGGTGAGCTAGATTAACAATCTTTTATTATCGAGTGTGAGCGAGAAGACCCCTCTCTTTTAAGGAGGGGATGATAGCGAACTGAGCAACGGAGAGAATAGGTTTTACAGCGAAGCCAAGTTTATGGTAAAATCATATCATGAAACAATTACGCGGATTTAAGTACAGATTTTACCCAACTTCGGCACAGCGACTAGAGCTAGCGCAGACGTTCGGATGTACTAGATTTGTGTATAACTGGGCGTTAGCACTAAGGACTAATAGTTACTACCAGGATAATGTTTCAATGAGCTATACAGATACATCTAATGCTTTAACCAAACTAAAAAAAGACCCAGAAAAACCTTGGCTCAAAAAAGTTTCGGCAGTGCCATTGCAGCAGGGATTAAGGCATTTGAACACGGCGTTTACTAATTTCTTTGCTGGTAGAAATAAGTATCCCAGATTCAAGAAAAAGAATAATCGACAGTCAGCCCACTATGCGCCTAATGCCTTTAAATGGGTTGATGGCAAGCTAACCTTGGCTAAAATGTCTCAACCATTAAAAATAAGATGGAGTAGATATTTTACTGGCGAACCAAGCAGTGTAACTATCTCCAAAGATCCAAGTAATAGATACTTTGTTTCGTTCTTGGTTGAAGAAGAATTAGAGCAATGGGACAAAACAAACGGCAAAATCGGTGTCGATTTAGGTGTCAAAGACGTGATGGTGACAAGTTCGGGGTTCGCTTCAGGCAACCCTAAGCTAACCCACAAATATCAGGCTAGGCTCAAAACTCTACAGCGTAGACTGGCTAAAAAGAAAAAAGGTTCTAACAACAGATACAAAGCAAGGCTTAAAGTAGCTCGTCTTCACGCGAAAATAGCCGATTGTAGAAAAGATTTCTTGCACAAATTAACAACTCAGTTAGTAAGCGAAAACCAAGCTATCTATACTGAGACGTTGGCTGTAAAGAATATGATGGCTAATCATAAGTTAGCCAAAGCTATTGCAGATTGTGGTTGGGGTGAAGCATTACGCCAATTCCAATACAAGTGCAAATGGCATGAACGGGAATTAGGTGCAATAGACAGATGGTTTCCATCATCTAAACGCTGCAATCCTTGTGGTCACATCTTGGATAAGTTACCTCTAGCTGTTAGAGAGTGGGTTTGTCCTAGCTGCAACTCTTGTAATCTGAGAGATAAAAACGCAGCATTAAATATTTTAGCGGTCGGGCAGACCGCGTTTGCTTGTGGATCTGGCACTGGCGGGGAGATAGATCTTCTATCTCTAGCTATCCAGGGGTGAATCAAGAATCCCCTCGCCTTGACCGAAGGGAATCATTTAGGACAGGCAGGGGAGTGTCAATAAGTATCGTCGGTTGATAAGCTTAAAAAACATCTTTCACTAAGTTTAAGTAATGTTTGACACTCTTGGTTGGTCTAATCCTTGGGCGATTGAGCATAGCTCACGCTTTGCGATCGCTTTAGTTTTGAATACTCTTTTATTAATCGTAGCTTTGATCAGCCCGAAGAAGCTGTTGACTCCGATAGGTAATCTTAATGGCGCAATCCTCGGAATATTAGTTTGGGGAACTTTAGGCTGGCGTGGTTATTTAATCGTGATGCTATTTTTTTTGTTAGGTTCGGGCTTGACTTTTGTAGGGATAGAACAGAAAGAAGCCGAAGGTATAGCAGAAGAACGTTCAGGCATGAGAGGAGCGGGTAATGTCTGGAGTTCGGCATTGGCTGCATCTATTTGTGCGATCGCCACGTTATTTTGTCCAGCACCAATTAAAGGATTGTTTGTCTTGGGTTATGTCGCCAGTTTTTGCACCAAGCTTGCCGATACTACCGCCAGTGAAGTAGGCAAAGCCTACGGCAAGACAACTTATCTGATTACTAACTTAAAATCAGTCCCTAGAGGTACAGAAGGAGCAGTAAGCCTGGAAGGGACAATAGCAGGAACGTTGGCTTCAATAGTACTAGCTACAATTGCTTGGGTGATTGGCTTGATTAGTCCTATCGGCATTCTTTGGTGTGTAGTTGCTGCTTTTATTGCCACCACGATTGAAAGTATAATCGGCGCAACCCTAGAACCTCGCTTTGCTTGGTTGACTAATGATCTCGTAAATCTGATTAATACTATAATTGGCGCGATCGCCGCTATTGTTTTAGCATGGTTTACTCAATCTCACTCCTAAGAACCTAAGCCAATTCGACCAGCCAGGCTGGTGCTTAGAGGGATCAGAGTTGCCAACATCAAAAACAAGGCTAATAAACCCCAAGCTGCTCTACTGTCGTCTGGTTCAGTTAATTCATTTTGGACTGGACGCTCTAGATCTCGCTGTAAAAACAAGATTAAGACTGCCCAATATAAAGGAATAGGATTGGCAGGATTAAATAGAGAAATAATCCCCAAGATAATTAAAGTTGCAAGAGTGCTGCGTCGAGCAGTTTTACGTCCATAAATAGCATGAACAATTCTTCCTCCATCTAACTTCCCTGCTGGCAAGAGATTCAAAGCAGTGATTACCAAACCCAGCCAGCCAATGATGACTAAAGGATTAATATCCACCACTGCCCCTTCTAAAGCCGAACCTAAGATCACTTTGGCTAAAGTGCCGACCAAAATCGAAGCCCGAAAAAATTCTGTGGGCAATTGAAAGGTACTGCCAGGATGGGACAAAATCAAACCAGAAATCAACAGCAGTAGAGACAAGACTCCCCCGACAGCAGGACCAGCAAAAGCAATATCAAATAGGGCTGTGCGATCGGGTAACAAAGATTCAAAGCGAGTAATTGCGCCAAATGAGCCGATCTGCCAATTGGGTAGGAAAAAAGGTACACTCAGGCGAATATTGTAGCGATTGGCAAGCACTTTGTGACCAATTTCATGGGCAATTAAAATCGACCATAACCCCAAGCTTAGAGGAATTGCTTCAGCGTAGCGACCAAAATTATCAAACAGATCGAAACCTTGTAGAATGCTAGCTGCTTCTAAACTAGTCAAGATTGTCCCCAGCAGCAAAACGAGCGCCAAATTCTTTTGTGCCAGGGTCGTAGTTTGCGGATCGTTAGTCTTAGGCAAAATTACCACCACAGGTCTTTCTTCTGGGCTTTCTACCAAAAATAAACGGTATTTATCGACAAAAGCCTGTTGCAGCTTATTGCTCATTTTGTCATAAGCAACATCTGGTTCACCTCGCAGGTTACCCTTAAAAATTGCACCATCTTGATAGGGAATGGTTTCAGTGGAGAAAAAAGTATCAATCCCAAAAATTTCCTTGATTTTTGCCAAATCTTCGGCGGGAATCGGCGAAATCTCTGGTTTTGACGTTCCTGTATCTGCTGACTCCTCAACTGATGCTGATTGTATGGTCGCTTGCTTGATTCTTTCGGCTGCTTTTTGCTGCAACAGAGCATCTTGTCCCGCCTCTCGCAATTGCTGACCTAACCAGATATAAATAGCAATTGAAATTATTAATAAAAATAATATACTTACCAAATTAAGATATATACCCAAAGCAAACAAGCCAAAGAACAATAGCCAAGGACTCATCAGCACAATGGATTGCAGCCAAGCAAGAATTCCCAATCTGCCGTAAGTTTTGGCTCTGTTATAGCCCCATCCCAGGATCACTGTAACAGCAGCAAAAAGGATAAAGGTAGCGAGAGATTCCGATCCGTCTAACATGCGTTGTTTTAATATTTTGATTAATTAAACCACCATTAACCGTTAGCAGCAGAATTTAAGCCGATGCTGATAGTTAATAATCAGTGGTTTCCCTTATTTTATGATCACAAACGCCTTCACGGACATTTAGGTATCTGATGAATGGCGCTCGACTAGCGATCGCAAATCACTCTGTTTTTGATTCAATAGAGCTTTGCCTGCCTCGGCATCCAAACCAGTCCAGTGCATCAGTAAAGCCAGCTTGACTTGCTTGTGACTCTTAATTAATAATTCTTTTGCTTCCAGGCGGTCTAAATCGGTGAGATCACTAATAATTCGTAAAGCGCGATCGTGAAGCTTATCATTAGTGACAGCCACATCAACCATGCGATTGCCATAAACCTTTCCAGATCGAACCATAGCGCCCGTAGAAATGATGTTGAGCGCCATTTTGGTCACAGTACCCGCTTTCAGTCTAGTCGAGCCTGCCAAAATTTCCGCGCCAACTAATAACCGAATATCAATATCTGCCTCTATTGTCACTTCCTCGGCATTGACACAACTTATGGCAACGGTTGTTGCCCCTCGAAGTTGAGCCTCTTGTAACGCACCATGAACAAAAGGTGTTGTTCCTCCTGCGGTAATGCCGATTACCACATCCAAGTTAGTTACTTGGCGATCGCGAATTGCCTGTGCGCCATCTTCAGGGCGATCTTCTAAAGCTTCAGAACTTTTGATTAATGCAGGCGCACCACCAGCTAAAATCCCCTGAACTAATTCGGGGGAAGTACAAAAGGTGGGGGGACACTCAGCCGCATCCAAGACACCTAATCTGCCACTTGTTCCTGCACCGACATAAAACAATCTACCTCCCTGTTTAAAAGCTGCTGCGGTTGCGTCAATAGTCTTAGCCAAAGCAACCCGGGCATTAGCGATCGCCTCGATCGTTTTTACATCTTCTCGATTAAATAAATCAACAATTTCTAGACTAGATAAACGATCTAAATTCTGACTCTGAGGATTAATTTGTTCTGTCAACAAATGTCCCCGCGACTGCAAATTATCCATGTTTTTTGGGTATGGGCGAACTACCATTCGTCCTTAAACTTTTTTACAATTAAAGCAATCCTTCTAATTGGCGACGAATACGCTCTAGCTCATCATTAGCTATTGAATCTACTTGGGTCGGTGAATCCTTGGTTTCTTCTTCCCAGCTTAAATCCTCAACGTTCTTTTCTGGCGGAATTTCTAGTTCTCCTGACTCAACTAATTTGGAATCATAATCTGCTTGACGACAAAACTGCTCTACTTCATCAGAATCAATCGCTTCTACCTTGGGTTCGGGAAAATCTTGCGCTTCTAGCAACAATGAGTAACGCAGGGCATCATCTTCGTCTTTAAACATCAAAATGGTATTGCGATCGCCCATTTGAATTGTATGAATCCCTTCATTGTCAGTTCCCGCATTGAATAGCAAAATGTATACCAGCATCTCAACTAACGTTAATTCTGTATTTATGCCAATTACAACATAAATTGCTGTAATGAGTAAACTAATTCAAATCTAACGCTTAATTAAAACCTCAAAAAATCGAGACAGTAGAGTCGCTTCAAACATTTTTCTGATTGCTTCTTCCCAACAACTTATCCCGTAATTTCAAAATGCGATCGCGATATTTAGCAGCTTCTTCAAACTCTAAATTCTTGGCAGCTTCTTTCATTTTGGCTTCTAGCTGTTCAATTAGAGCAGGAATTTTTTCTAGAGGCAGATCGTAAGATTTTTCGTAAACTTCTTCTAGCTGTTCGGAGTTTAAACGACGAGAGATATCTAAATAAGCCAGGATTGAATTCTCTTCGTTTTTAATAATCGGCTTGGGGGTAATATTATGGCGTTTGTTGTAAGCGATCTGGATATTACGTCTTCTTTCTGTTTCTTCAATTGCCCTTGCCATGCTGTTAGTCAGATTGTCAGCATACAAAATTGCCTGTCCTTCGACGTGTCTTGCTGCCCTACCAATGGTTTGAATAATCGAACTTTCTGAGCGTAAAAAGCCTTCTTTATCAGCATCTAAAATAGCCACTAAGGATACTTCGGGTAAGTCTAAACCTTCCCGCAAGAGGTTAACCCCAATCAGCACATCCACATCACCCCGACGTAAAGACTGTAAGATTTCAATCCGTTCAATCGATTTAATTTCCGAATGGAGATACTGCACCTTGAGATCTCGTTCGGCAAAATATTCGCTCAAGTCTTCCGACATCTTCTTAGTTAAGGTGGTGACTAGCACCCGTTCCCCTTTAGCAATACGTTCATGGATTTCGCCATATAAATCATCTACCTGCCCTTCGGTGGGGCGAACTAAGATTTCAGGATCGATTACTCCTGTGGGGCGAATAACTTGTTGGGCAATGCGATCTTCTGACTGTTCCAACTCCCACTTAGCAGGAGTGGCAGACACAAAGACGCATTGGTTGACCTTTTCCCAAAATTCATCGGCTTTTAAAGGGCGATTATCCGCAGCAGAAGGCAATCTAAACCCATGTTCAATTAAAACTTTTTTCCTGGCGCGATCGCCATTATACATCCCCCGTAGTTGGGGTACGCTAACGTGAGACTCATCGATTACGAGTAACCAATCATCAGGAAAATAATCAACTAAACATTCTGGTGGTGCGCCTGGTTCTTTTCCTGCTAAATGTCGAGAATAGTTTTCCACGCCGTTACAGTAACCAACTTCCTCTAGTAGTTCTAAGTCATAACGGCAGCGTTGTTCTAATCGTTGGGCTTCTAGTAGCTTCTGCTCACTTTCCAGTTCAATTAAACGCCCTTCCAATTCCTGCCGAATATTCAAACAGGCTGCTTCTAGTCTTTCTTGTGGGGTAACAAAGTGTCGGGCGGGATAAATACTCACACCGTTCATACTCTGTAAAATTTCTCCTGTAACTGGATCGACATAACGGATGGCTTCGATCTCATCCCCAAAAAACTCCACCCGAATCACGCGATCTTCATAGGCGGGAACAATTTCCAAGACATCTCCTTTGACCCGAAACCGCCCTCGTTCAAGTTCAATATCGTTACGAGAATACTGAACTGTAACTAAGTCTCGCAATAATTCCCGCTGATTAATTTCCATACCCAGCTTCAGTGGTACGGCAGCCTTGAGATACTCCGCGGGCATTCCCAAACCATAGATACAGCTAATCGAAGCTACAACAATTACATCCCTGCGTTCAAAAAGCGATCGCGTTGCGGAATGACGCAACATATCAATTTCATCGTTAATCGAAGCCGTCTTTTCAATATAAGTATCACTAACAGGAATATATGCCTCTGGCTGATAATAATCGTAATAACTGACAAAATACTCCACCGCATTATCAGGGAAAAACAACCGCAACTCATTACACAATTGCGCTGCCAAGGTTTTATTGTGCGCCAAGACTAAAGTTGGCTTCTGCACGTTGTTAATCAGATTAGCTACTGAAAAAGTCTTACCCGTACCTGTCGCCCCTAATAGCGTTTGAAAACGGTTTCCTTGCTGTAGCGATTCGGTTAATTGGGCGATCGCTTCTGGCTGATCTCCTCCTGGTTCAAAAGGTGCTTGCAGGTTAAATAAGCTCATTACAAGTAAGTATTTCTCTCTTCTTACTCTTTATAGCGCAAATTTAATTACTAGTTCATTTGTTTCAAGTAGAAAAGAGCGATCGCATGAACGTAAGTTTTTTCTGTGTTTTCCCCAGCATCCCTCACGCTGGTGAGGTTATTCCTTTTCAATTCTTAACATTTATTTACTGAATTAATTGCCCTATAGTAGTTATTAATTCTGGAATAGCAACTGGTTTAGCAATGTGCTTTTGATATCCAGCATTAAATGAACGTTGTCGGTCTATTTCCCCCGCATAAGCAGTAAGTGCGATCGCAGGTAGGTTTTTTCCTTGAGGCAAAGCTCTAATTTGGGTTATTAAACTGTAGCCATCGGTTTGTGGCATTCCAATGTCGCTAATAATCAAATCGGGAGTGGCTCTATTAAACGCTTCTAGGGCTTCTGCTGCCGATGTTACCGATGTCACTTCCGCACCTTCTTGTACTAAAATTAAGGTGAGTAGATCCAGCGAGTCTGGTTCGTCATCTACTACTAGAACTTTGATACCATTAAAGCGATTTGGCTGTACAAATCGAGGGATTAGATTGCTATTTATTTCTGTTTGTTCTGTCGCTGGCGTGTTCATTAGGGGGAGTTTAACGCTAAAGGTAGCTCCTTGTCCTGACCCTAGACTCGATACTCCTACCGTACCTCCATGCAGTTCGGTTAAGTGACGCACTATCGCCAGACCCAACCCTAATCCGCCGTATTGTCGCGTGCTACTACTTTCTGCCTGACGAAAGCGATCGAAGACATAAGGTAAAAATTCAGCATCAATTCCTTGCCCTGTATCTTTGACCTGAATTTGAGCATAAGAATCAACACGCTCTAGTTTGATTGTGATTCGCCCACCTTCGGCAGTAAATTTGATGGCATTGGATACTAAATTCCAGACTACCTGCTGTAAACGACCTGCATCTCCTAAAACCTGAAGTGTATTTAATTCATAAATTGTTTCGATTTGAATTGATTTTGCTTCTGCTGCTAAGTTTACGGTTGTTAGTGCCGATCTCATGATTGATTCTAGATTAAGCGGATTTTGGTTAAGGTTTAGCTTACCCCGCAAGATTCGCGATACATCTAATAGATCTTCAATTAGCTGCACCTGTAACTTGGCATTACGTCCGATAATTTCAATTCCCATTGCCGTTTTCTCGGCATCTAGTCTGCCAGTAGCTAGCATCTGCGCCCAACCTAAAATAGGATTGAGAGGAGTACGCAGTTCATGAGACACAATGGCTAAAAACTCATCTTTAAGCCGATTGGCATTAGTCAAATCTTCTGTTTGCTGGAGCAGTTTTGACTCTAATTCTTTGATTATGGTGATGTCGGTATTTGTACCGTACCATTTAATAATTTCTCCTGACTCGTTGTGTAAAGGTCTGGCTCTTGTCAAAAACCAGCGATACACTCCATTAAAATTGCCTAAACGAGCTTCGAGATTGTATTGTTTTCCCGACTGAATTGACTTGCTCCAGGCTTCACTGACCCGCACTAGATCTTCGGGATGGACGATTGATGACCAACCACTATCTTTGATTTGCTCTAAACTAATTCCTGTATAATCCTGCCAGCGTTGGTTAAGATAGTCTATTTCACCATCTGGTGTAGCCGTCCAAATCTGCTGGGGAATCACCTCGGTAATTAGCTCAAGTTCTTGCTGACTTTGTTGAAGAGCTTGTTTGCTGGCTTCGCGATCGCCGATATCAACTCCAGAAGGAACGAGATATTCTACCTGTCCAGATTCACCAAAGATGGGAACAATGCTAAATTCAACTAGAGTCAGGCTGTCGTCCTCAGCAACTCTTGCGAGAGTATCAAACCTGACCATTTCCCCAGCTACTGCTCGTTTGATCCCAGCATTTACCTGTGCTTGAACTTCTGTCGAGAAAGTCCACCAAGGGGTTTCGGCAAAAGGTCGATCTAAGACATCTTCTAACTGTAGATTGATTCCCTCCAAAGCAGTTTGGTTAATTGTAATTACCTTACCATCGGGAGTTAGCAACCCGACATAAACGGGCAAACCATCGAGAATTTTCCTCAACTGTTGTTCGCTAGATCTTAGAGCTGCCTCTGCTTGCCTGCGCTCTGTAATATCGATACCAGAGGGAATTAGGTATTCTACTCTGCCTCGATCGTCAAACAAGGGAATAATACTAAAGTCAATCAAAACAAATGTTTCGGGACTCAATCTCACGGTAACGTCATAACGCACGTATTCTCCTTGAGCAGCTTGCTTAATGGCATCGTCTAATTGTGCTTGAATCTCGGTGGAATAAGACCACCAATAGGCTTCGGGGAATGGTTTACCTAATACATCTTCCTCTTGCAAATTAGCAGCTTCTAAAGCAGTACGATTGGCTTCGGTTAATACACCGTCAGGGGTCATTACGCCAACAAAACAAACTATAAAGACTATCGATGACCCGTCTTAGGTGTTGTTCGCTATGGCGTAACGCTGCTGCTTTTTCTTGGCGATCGCTAATATCTAAATTAATTCCGCTTAGGCGAATTGGCTCACCGTTTTCATTTTTAGTAACATTACCAATTCCTAGTATCCAGCGGATTCCCTTGTGAGGATGGATAATTCTAAATTCTGTTCTAAATTCAGAAATTTCTCCTGATAGTACCTTTTCTATTTCTAAGTTAGTTTGGTCTATGTCGTCAGGATACAGAGTATGTTCCCAATCTTGATAGCGCAAAGGCTGTATTTGCGGTTCTATACCGTACAGTTTGTAATTTTCAGGCGACCATACTACCTCATCTCGGATAAGATCCCAGTTCCAAGTACCTGCTTTGGCATTAAATAGTGCTAACCTTAATAACTCTTCGTTTTCTTTTAAATGTTGTTCTGATTCTTTTTGGGCAGTAATATCCTGCACCGTACCTATCATCCGCACGGCTTCACCATCCTGATTATAAAAGCCTCTACCTTTGGCTAAGATCCAACGAACAGTAGCATCTGCCCACACAACCCGATATTCAACACTGTATTCAGTTTTATTATTCAAAGCCAAATCTATGGCTGACTGGACGAGATCGCGATCTTCAGGATGAATTACGTTGAAGCAGGTGTCAAAGCTCAGTTCGGTATTGTGGGGTAGTCCAAATATTTCTCTACCTGATTCTGTCCACTCCAAGGTGTTATTCCCCAAGTCCCAAAACCACATCCCAATACCTGAAGCATTTGTCGCTAATGTTAATCGTGTTTCACTTTCTCGTAGGGCTATTTCCGTTTGTTGGCGATTGGTGATATCTCTGGCAATACCGACTATTTGCTCTACCGAACCCTCTGGGTTACGACTGTATACTCGATCATGACTACAAAACCACCGCCATTCACCGTTTTTGTGGCGCATTCTATATTCAAACTTACATATTTCATCTTCTTTAGAACTGTGCAGTCTGGATATATGAGCGGGGAATCGAGCCAAGTCATCGAAATGCATCAACTGAGTCACAAAATTAGGCTCTAACTCTGATATTTCTTGAGGGGTATAGCCTAATGAATCGTAAGTCTGAGAATTAATATAAACATTGCGGTTGGCGATCGCATCATAAATATATATAATTCCTGGAATAAAGTCTACTAGTTGTTCTTTAGTTAGAGTTTGAGGCGATCGCTTTGTACCTATAGTTTGAGACGTATTTTTGACTCCGATATCTTGAGTAACATCAACAAAACTTACCTCTACTCCATAAAGCTCGTTACTGTTGACTTTAATTAGAGGCAGTGTATCTATTGATAACCAAACTAAATCTCCATTGGGCTTATAAAACCCCATAATTACATCAGAACAAGGTTGCCCCGTTCTGATTGATGCGATCGCAGGATGATTTTCAGGAGGAAAAGAAGAGCCGTCTTCATGAATCGTCTGCCAGGGTGGTTCAAAGCAAGTAGCCCCAATCAATTGCTCGGCTGTATAGCCTAAAATGTTTTCTACTTCGACGTTGCAACTTTGAATAGTTCCATCGGCTAGGTGAAATATCACCCCGACTGCTGTTGAGTTGAAAGTGCGATTTAGATTTGGCTTCATTCAAGGGCTATACTTTTACTGAAATTAAATACTGAAATTAAATGTTGCCCTCAGTGTTGTTAGATTTGATTGATTTTGGGCTTTTTATGAATACTCTTCTATGTCTTAAGTATTATATCCTACGGTCTATGTCCAATACTTTTATCATTCTTAGGATAGATTTTTTCCAATAGAAAATTTGCTGTCGAGTTGAATTATCAACTCACACAGCACAAAAAAATCATTCTCATGACGATCTTTACCCTATGTACTATGTAAATCCAAATTAGCTAGAGCCAAATAAGAACTCTCTCAAATCAAATATCGAATAGCTCAACAGTGGTCAAAAATTGTTCTAGATCAAAAGGTTTATAAAGTAATCTTTCTGCACCAGCTTCTTTAGCCTGTTGGCAACTAACGTCTTGATTAGCAGTCATCAAGAGAACAGGAATATAAGGTAGATTTTGATGGTTACGCAAGCGATCGATTACCTCATAGCCATTTATCCCAGACATCATTAAGTCCAGAATAATCAGGTCTGGTTTGACTGCTTCTGTTTGTATCAAAGCTAAAGCAGTTTCTCCACTTTCGGCAGTATTTACTTGATACCCTTGGGTTTCTAAAATAAACTGCGCTAAAAATACATTATCTGCTACGTCATCTACGACTAAAATACGCTTAGTCTGTCGTTCGGTTACTAAAGACATTGAAAAAATTGATTTTATTATATTTGCAATCTTATTAGTCTTATTGACGATTGACCTCCGCTAAAAGGCGTACAAATATCAACAACTGCTATGTTTCTCGTTTGTGACTTATCCCGCGAAAGTCTCGACATCAACAATTTATCGAGAAAATGCGATCGCTTCGGCGTAGCCCTTCGGACTAATCGCCTTACTGACCACCTCTAATATCCAATGTAACCTCGGCAGTAATCGCTCGCTCGTTCTGTCCCAGTATCTTCACCCGCCTAACCTTGCCCCGATAAGGAGAATAAACAGAAGTCAATTGCTCCAGTTCCTCATCAACTTTATCTAACTGAGTTTGTAGTGAGTTAACTTGCTCCTGCTGCTTCTGCATTTTTTGTTTGATAGTCAGATGAGTGAGAGTATTCTTACCCAAAACGCGACCGTATAAACAGACAGGTTTTTGATTCGCTTCATCATCACAGTTCACCAAGATTGGTCTTCTGTTAACTGTCATAGTCTATTGGGTGGGTTTTGGGTGCGATCTGAGTTCGGATAGGGCGATTATCCGAAGGCTAGGCGTGACGGACGCGACGTAAGGAGCTTATCCGAAGGTGTCTATCACGGATACACCTACGGATATACCCTTTAGGGAATCCTTTAGGGAAGCCTAATCGCTCAATTCCCCCAATACTCTCCAGGAAGATCCTTTTTTTTAACAGTAACCCTGCCAACTTTCTTACCTGACATTCTCAATAATTCATCACCTGAAAATTCAAAACCAAGCAAGAGTGCTATTTGTGCAACTTCATCTGCTGTTGATGAAGCAAGCACCTCATTTTTAAGTGCAGGTTCAGACTGCATTTTCTTTAAAAATGCCTCGAGTTGATCTAAAGCCATATTTGAAACTCCTATTCTCGCTATGCAAGTGTTGCGAACTTGTCGATCAAACTTATAATAGACCATCTTAAATGCTTTGAGACTGAATATTCATGACCGCAAAATCTTAACCTCCACACTCCCTACTGCATACTGTTCGATCATTAGCGCGATCGCATCATCCAAACTACAATAATCAAACTTTACTCTACTCCCCACTAACTGAGCCGTTACCATCTGCTTCGGTTGGAGGGGAATCTTCACATCTTCAGGGAAATCAACCGCCAATTCTCCATTCACGTAAATATCTGCACCAGGATAAGCTCTTTGTAGTTCTTCTAGGGGAGCGGTCTCTTCTTCATCATCAAAACTAATACTCTTAATTTCAGTCTTGGCAGCTTCTCCTACTTCAGTAGTCACCTTGCTTGTAATTATCTGCTCACCAGTTTTAGGTCGGGATATCTAACTGCATAGCGATTAGGCTCCGCCTAGCCGAAGGCATCGCGACCAAGAATTTCTTAATTGAGCCTTATTGAGATATTCATAAGCTGCATCAAGTTCAATTCCCGAAAGGTTTTTTGATAATCCTAAACCACCGCCCCAACCGCGATCGCCTTCTTTTAAAGGTGCATAAATACAGGGTAATCCTCTGGCTTTGACCGCAATCATCAAGTGTGGATATAAACCTTTTGATGGTGATGGCAGGTAAATTTGAGCTTGGCGATCGCCAAAAATACCCAGAAAAGAATTTAATTTAGAGCTAATTCGTCAAGAAAATCTAAACAAAGAAAATAACTGAATGCTGCTGGGAATCATAATCGTGATGATGGGAGTCTAAACCCTGGTCATATTAATGCTCGTTCATACTCCAGCAATGGGAGAAAGTACACTTGTTGACTTGATATATCTTACTGAAAAAGCATTTTAAAAAATGTTTTTAATATTAAGGCGGTTAAACCTATCGCTGACATCTTGCTAAAGCGCGCAATAAATAGCTAAAAACCACGGATTACATTTCCTTCAGATACAATGTAGTCTCCAATAGTCGCCAAAATGTATTATTCCAAGTGTGAGGATTAGTTTAAGATGCGTGCCTTATTAATTTATCCCGTTTTTCCCCAAACCTTTTGGTCTTATGACAAAATTCTCGAACTAGTAGATCGCAAAGTATTATTACCCCCTTTGGGAATGATTACTGTGGCTGCTATTCTGCCTCAAGATTGGCAATTTAAGCTCGTCGATCGCAATATTCGTGACGTGACGGAAGGGGAATGGGAGTGGGCTGAAGTGGTCATTTTCTCTGCCATGATCGTCCAAAAGCAAGACATGTTGGAGCAAATTGCTGAAGCTAAAAGACGCAATAAATTAGTTGCCGTGGGCGGCCCATATTCTACATCCTTACCTAATGAACCCAAGGCTGCGGGGGCAGATTTTCTAATTCTGGATGAGGGAGAAATTACTTTACCTCTATTCGTCGAAGCAATAAGCAATGGAGCAACTAGCGGTACGTTCCGCGCTACGGAAAAGCCTGATGTGACCATCACTCCCATACCTCGTTATGATCTGTTAGAGCTTGATGCTTATGATTCGATGTCAGTGCAGTTTTCTCGTGGCTGCCCGTTCCAGTGTGAATTCTGCGACATTATCGTATTATATGGTCGTAAACCGCGCACTAAAGAACCTGCCCAGCTGCTCAAAGAATTAGATTGTCTTTATGAATTAGGCTGGCGACGTTCCGTCTTCATGGTGGATGATAACTTTATTGGTAATAAGCGTAATGTTAAGCTACTACTCCAGGAATTGAAGACTTGGCAAGAAACCCATCAATATCCCTTTGACTTTAATACCGAAGCCTCCGTTGATTTGGCTGCGGATGAAGAATTGATGGAGTTGATGGTGCAGTGTAACTTCAATGCGGTCTTTTTGGGGATTGAAACCCCCGATGAATCTAGTCTCCAGCTGACGAAAAAGTTTCAAAATACCCGTAGCTCTCTCGCCGATACGGTGGATAAAATGATTCGGGCGGGATTACGACCCATGGCAGGGTTTATCATTGGTTTTGATCACGAGAAAAAAGGTGCTGGCAACAGAATTATTGACTTTGTCGAAGACGCAGCAATTCCTACCGCTATGTTTGGGATGCTCCAAGCCTTACCCTTAACTGCTCTTTGGGAACGGTTAGAAAAAGAAAATCGCCTGCGGGACAACACGAGAAAAGACATCAATCAAACTACCCTGATGAATTTTGTGCCGACTCGTCCTATTGAAGATATTGCCCAAGAATACATCGAGACTTTCTGGACATTATATGAACCTAAACGATACCTAGATCGCGTCTATCGCTGCTTTCTCAAACTAGGTACACCTAAACATAAAGCACCTGCCAGTATGCCCACTTGGGTAGATCTAAAAGCTTTGGCAATTGTCGTCTGGCGACAAGGATTTAAACGAGATACTCGCTGGAAATTTTGGCATCATTTATTTAGCATTATCCGCCACAACCCTGGTGTTTGGGAACATTATCTGACTATGTGCGCCCACAATGAACACTTCTTAGAATATCGTCAAATTGTCCGCGATGAGATTGAAGCACAACTAGCAGAATTTCTAGCATTAGAACAAGAATTTAAACAGACTACTACTCAAAAGTTAGACGCAGTTGCTTAATTAGTTTAAGACCTCAAGGCGATCGCTGTTTTAATCAAATAACTAAATTATTTGCACAATGGTAGTGATTAAATCAGCAATATTAATTGGTTTGGCAATGTGTTCGGTAAATCCACATTCGAGCGCTCGCTGTCGATCTCCTTCGCTGGCATAAGCGGTTAAGGCGATCGCTGGGAGATCTTTTCCTGAAGTCAGTTCACGGATGTGGGCGATTAGGCTGTAGCCATTGATATTAGGCATTCCAATATCGCTAATCAGCAGATCTGGAGTTGATTGATGAAAAGATGCGATCGCTGCATCGGCAGAGGACACCGCTGTTACGTTTGCCCCCTCTTGTTCTAAAACAAAAGCTAATAAGTTGAGGGAGTCTACTTGATCGTCCACGACTAAAACCTGGATACCGTTGAGGGGATTTGCTTCTTTTAGATTAATGCCTAGATCTGCTGATTTTATGATTGGTGTATCGACCAGGGGTAATTTAACAGTAAAAGTAGCACCTTGTCCTATTCCTGCGCTAACTACTGATACCGTTCCACCGTGTAGTTCACTTAAGTGGCGGACAATTGCCAAACCTAAACCTAAACCGCCAAATTTGCGAGTGCTGCTGCTTTCTGCCTGGCGAAAACGCTCGAATACATATGGTAAAAATTCAGGGTCAATACCAATACCCGTATCTTTTACTTGAATCAAGGCTCGATTGCCAGCGCGCTCTAGGGTAACTGTCACTTTTCCGCCGTCTGGGGTAAACTTAATCCCATTAGCAACTAAATTCCAGATTACCTGCTGTAAACGTCCTGCATCCCCTGAAACTTGTCCGATATTGGGTGCAAAGCTTGTTTCAATTTGAATTGATTTGGCTTCTGCTGCTAATTGAACCGTTGTTAATGCCGCTCTAATCACCAATTCTAAATTGAGTGGAGTTGCCTTCAGGTTTAGTTTGCCCCGCAGAATACTCGACACATCGAGCAAGTCTTCAATCAGTTGTACCTGTAGTTTGGCATTGCGTTCGATGATAGCTATTCCCTCTGCCGTCTTCTCTGGTTTAAGTCGCCCAGCCATCAGCAATTGTGACCAGCCTAAGATGGGATTGAGGGGGGTACGTAGTTCGTGGGAGACGATCGCCAGAAACTCATCTTTGAGTTGATTAGCTTGGGTTAAATCCTCTGTTTGTCGCTTTAGTCTTTCTTCTAACTGTTTGATTCTGCTGATATTGGTATTTGTACCATACCACTGAATAATTTTCCCTTGTTTGTTGCGTAACGGCTTGGCTCTAGCTAAAAACCAGTGATACTTGCCATTTGCCCTGCGTAAACGAGCCTTAACGTTATAATCTTTTCCTGTCTCTAAAGCTTGATCCCAAGCTTGATTGACTTGCTCAAGATCCTCAGGATGCACCACCGTCTCCCAACCGCGATTTTGCACCTGTTCCAAAGTAGCTCCTGTGTAATCTTGCCAGCGTTGATTAACGTAATCTATTTCACCCCCAGGCAATGCCGTCCAGACTTGTTGGGGAATTACTTCGGTAATTAGCTTGAGTTGGGATTCTCTGGCTTCTAAAGCCTGTTTGTTTTGCTCTTGTTCGTTGATATCTTGAGCAACACCCATCATCCGAATTGGTTCACCTTCTGAGTTATAAAAACCTCGACCTTTGGCTGCTATCCAGTTAACGCTACCATCAGACCAAACGGTACGATATTTAACGTTATATTCTGTTTTTGATGCTAATGCCTGTTGTACTGCTTTGTTGGTGCGATCGCGATCATCAGGATGGAGCGTATTCAGAAATAGTTCATAGGTCATCTCAACCTCAGGTTTCAAGCCAAATAAGCTTTTACACCGATCTGTCCACTCTAAATGATCCTTAGTTAAGTCCCAAAACCACATTCCCAAACCAGCAGCATTTGTAGCCAAATTCAAACGTTCTTCTTGATTACTTAGCTCGCTCTCGATTTGCTGGCGTTCTTGTAGGGCAGCTTGCTGTTCGCTAATATCTTGAGCAACGCCCAAAATCTGTAGTACCGAACCATCTTGATTACGTTTGTGAACTCGATCTTGGCTATAAAACCAACGCCATTCACCGTTTTGATGGCGCATTCGATATTCAAAACTAAAGACCTCATTCCATTTGGCTCTTTTGAGTCTTTCAATATGCTGGGGAAGGCGAGCTAAATCGTCAGGATGCATTATCCGAGCAGCAAAGTCTTTACCTATCTCCGCTTTTTGCTGTAGAGTATAGCCGAGCAAAGTATAACTTTGGGAATTTGTATAAATATTCTCCCCAGCGATCGCATCATAGATATAAATCACCCCAGGGACTGCATTGGTAATCTGTTGGATAAACTGCTGGTTGCGCTGAAGATCGATTAAGGCAGTTTGATATTCTAAATGTAGCCGATGTTGGGCGATCGCCCGTTTGACTTCTAGCCTGAGCTTTTCTGGAGTGAGTTGCCCCTTGATTAAATAATCCGTTGCCCCTAATTTAATCGACTCAATTGCGATAGTTTCATTTCCCTGTCCAGTCAGCATGATTACGGGAGGGCGATCTTCTTTGGTCTTCTGTTGCCATTGAGTTAGCCAGTCTAACCCATCCATATCGGGCAATAAATAATCTAACAACACAACATCTGGCTGATGCTGTTGATATATTGCTAGAGCTTCATCTCCCAAGTCTGCTTCGACAAACGTATATTGATAATCGCGATCGCTTTGCAGATATCGCCGATACAGTTCTCGGTCTTCAGGCGAATCTTCCACCAGCATTACTGTCAGTTCTTGTTGAGCGATGGTTTGAGGTAATGTAATTGAGCTGTTACCTTCAGGGGTAAATACCTGTATCTGCTGGGTAATGTCTCTAAAGCTTACTTCTACTCCATAAATTTCGGTATTGCTGGCTTTAAACAGGGGCTGAGAATCAATCGATAACCAAACCAGTTCTCCGTTAGCTCGGTAATAACCCATAACTACATTTGTACAGGGCTGACCCGTTCTCATAGAGACAATTGCTGGATGGTCTTCTGGAGGAAAAACAGAACCATCTTCATGAATGGTTTGCCAGGGATGATTAAAGGTTGAAGCCCCAATTAACTGTTCAGCAGTACAGTCCAGAATTATTTCCGCATTTGTATTACAACTTTGAATAGTTCCATCAGCAAGCTGAAAAACAATTCCAACCGCATCGGTTGAGCTTAGGGCGCGACCTATATTTATGCTCATCTAACTATTAGCCTGTATTCAACAATTAGTAAGTAGTTAATCTTATACTTTTATCTTTTAAATTATCAAAAGTTCAACAATTCGTAGCTATTAGCGATGGTTATTGAGTTTATTTAGTTGATTAGTTGATTTGCTCAAAGAGTAGAAATCATGACAATTTGGCTAAAAAGCCCAGTAGTTTTTTGGTTTTCTCGGTTAATAAAGTTCGACGATAAGCGTCAGCAGCCTGTTTAATAGCCGCTGCCTGAGTGGGGTAGGGATGAATGACGGTAGAAAGCTTACTTAAACCCATCCCACCAATCATCGCCGTGGTGACTTCGCTAATCATTTCGCCAGCATGGCGCGCCACAATCGTCGCCCCCAAAATTTCGTCTGATCCTTGCTTGTGGAGAATTTTGAGTAAGCCTGTCTCGCCGTCTGCTAAGGCGCGATCGACATCAGCAAAATCGATTCTAATCGTCTTGCAGTCGATGCCTTTTGCTTGTGCTTCATCTTGATACATGCCAACATGGGCAATTTCAGGATCGGTATATGTTACCCAAGGCATAACTAAATCGCTAAGTTTTGATCTACCCAACCCAAAGGGGGAAAATAAAGTATTTTTAATGACAATTCTGGCTGCTGCATCTGCTGCATGGGTAAATTTCCAGTTCATGCAGATATCTCCTGCACCATAAATTTTTGAGTTGGTGGTTTGCAGATAATCGTTAACCTTAACCCCTTTTTGAGGATCATATTCAACCCCGACAGCTTCTAGATTAAGGTCTACATTGGGTTGTCTACCTGCACCCACCAGGATCTCTTCAACGACAATAGATTCTGAAGATTCTGAAGCGCGATCGCTAATAAAATTAATTACCTTGCCTTCAGGGCTTTGAGAGACGCTTTCTAACTGGCAGTTTAAAACCAAATGAATCCCATCTTTAATTAACCCCTGCTGAACTATTTCTGCTGCCTCGGCATCTTCTTTTTCTAGTACATGAAAACCCTTGTGAAACAAAGTTACTTCGCTCCCCAAACGCTGAAAAGCCTGGGCTAATTCGCAACCAATCGGCCCCCCACCAATTACGGCTAGTTTCTTGGGTAAACTGGTCAAAGAGAAAACGCTTTCATTTGTCAAATAACCAGTTTCTTCGATCCCAGTAATCTTCGGTTTAACAGCACGCGCACCAGAGGCAATAACCGCCTTCTTAAACTTGAGATCTTGACCGCCAACGGTAATAGTATCCTTACTCTTAAATCTAGCCTCGCCAAAAAACACGTCAACTCCAGCTTTTTGCGCAGCCATTGCCGAATCTACAGGACTAATTTTAGTTCTTACCTGACGCATTCTTGCCATTACCGCAGGAAAGTCGATCCCAATATGTTCTGGAGGTTCAATTCCGTAAGGTAGCGCCTCTTTCATCTCTGCTACTACACGGGAAGAACGAATTATACATTTAGAAGGAATACAGCCCACATTTAAACAATCTCCCCCCAGCAAACTTTTTTCAATCAGCCCCACCTTTAGCCCAATTCCCAAACCTGCTGCACCTTTAGCCGTAACCAGTCCTGCTGTCCCTGCACCAATAACTACTAAATCATACTCCTTGGCGGGAGTTGGATTTTCCCAGTTAGTCGGATGCACATTTGCTAGTAATTCCTGGTTATATTTGTCCCAGGGTTCAATAGTTACTGCATGATTTTGATTATTCATAAAGATATTGGGATGAATTAGTTGTTAGTTGTTAGTTGTTAGTTGTTAGTTGTTAGTTTTTAGCCATTAGCAGTATCAGTTGTGTCAATCGATTCAGCCAATGCCTTACGAGCAATTTTAGTGACGTAAAAAGTCACTGCCACAGTCGCAATCAAGCCAATAATTCTAATTGCCCATTGGGCGACAGGATTAGCGTCTGTTTCTCCACCTATAGTGGCAATACTTCCTGCTAAAGACCCGATGTAAACATACATGATTGTGCCTGGAATCATCCCCACGGAAGCTAATATATAGTCTTTTAAAGCTACTCCTGTAACTCCCAAAGCATAATTTAAAAGATTAAAGGGAAATACGGGAGACAGTCGCGTCAAAAAAACAATCTTGAAACCTTCTTGACCAACAACGCGATCGATTGCGCTAAATTTTTGATTTCCTGCAATTTTCTGGGAGATCCAACCTCTTGCTATGTAACGACCAACTAGAAAGGCGAGAGTTGCGCCAATAGTTGCGCCCATAAACACATAGAGAGAACCTGGGACAATTCCAAATAGTACCCCTGCGCCCAAAGTAAGCACTGAACCAGGAAGAAAGGCTACAGTAGCAACAATATAAATTAAAATAAAGGCAATTGGCGCGATCGCACCTAAATCATTAACCCACTGGAGAGCGTTGCGTAATAGTTCTTGAGGGTAAAATCCACTATTGGCTACTGTCTCTGCTTGGACTGGTGCAGCCACCAAAGTCATCCCGACTAAGACTAGCATTGCTATTTTCAAATGCTGATTGCTGCTCATAATTTGTGAGACTGAATATTGTCTACTGTAACTTCATACTTAACCTGAGTTCGGGATTAGCTCAAATCCTTATTTTGAGTAAATTTTTAGTTGGCTACAAACAAGATTTGGATAGTTTTGCTGCCATCTTTAATTGGGTTAAACTACAAAAGGGTCGATCGCATATTCGTGCCATTGATGTTCACTCCATTCAGCTACTAAAGGATTGACGGTAAATTTTGGTTTTTTACCTGCCTGCACATCAATCCGTAAATAGGAATAGGGACGTTTATGATTGCGGCGATCGCCACTTCGTCCGACGAATAAACGGGATTGACCAATGGGTTGATTAAAATCAGCATCTTGATATAGTACCGTACCTTCTTCTCGTTGACGGCGTAAGCTATGACCACTACCACCACAGACAATCCAGTCAATATGAGCATCCGCATGTCCTGTATCTTTGGTTTGAAGATGTTCTAAACAGTGAGCATGTCCCGATAAGACTAAATCGACGATGGAGCGTCCTTCAGGCAATGCACCTATTTCCGCTGCTGCATCGTTAAATACTTGACGCAGGCGATCGCGTACCGCCAAAGTCTGTCCCTGATTCCATTTGGTAGCCTCCGTAACGTAGGGAGGATGATGAAAAAAGACGACTCTACCCCGAATATTTTCGTCTTGCCAAGATGTAACTAAACTAGTTTTAAACCAGTCAAGCTGCTCCCAATCAGTCATTTGCTGCTGTTGATTGAGTTGTTTTTCAATATCTCTTTGGCTTTCTGCAATGTGTTCTAGTTTGGCATAATAGTCATCGATCTGTTCGGCATCGTCACTATCATACGGATTTAGTCGGTCAATTGCAGCTTGAATCTCTTGTTCTTTCTCAATAAATTGACTCTGACGAGCTAGAAGCTGTTTTCGTCTTTCTGCTCCCTCTTGTGTGTCAGGAATAGCCAGAGGATCGTTAAAAGTGTTGGAATCTAAAGCAAAAAAGTCAATCCCACCATAGCAAAAAGTATAATAACGATTGGGAAATCGCGTAAATTTGCCTGGCTGATATCGTAGACAGCGATCGCCTGTATGTTGTGCTGTGTAGTGGGTGTCTAGGTGTTGATTGAGATTACCTAAATTGAGTTCAGCTAAATAATCGAGAAATGCTCGAGCATAAGCATCTCCCTGTCCTGAGCCATGCCACCCCACATCTAAATCAATTTTTCCCCGCAACAAACGACGAGGTAACCAGGTAGCCTGGGCCAAAATACCGTAGATTAAAGGTAAATCGTAATAGTCGTGATTGCCTGGAACTAGAAAAAAAGGAGTTTTAAAGGTTAGGCGATTATAAGCAAGCTGTTTGAATTTTTCTCCTCCTACTAAGAATTCTCGATAAGGAGCAATAAAATTTTGCTGATAGTATTCTTTTGACCCGACATGATAAACAACATCCCCCATATGCAGCACAAAGCGGGCTTCCTCCTGGAGCATCATTTCGGCTATCTGACGTTGGGGATGATATTTTAGATGAGAGCCACAGCCACTATCACCAATGACTAGAAAGGAAAAATTAGGATTATCAGTGTCTGCATCATCAATCACCAATTTAGTTTGAGCGATCGCCTTGTCTGAGATTAAGCTTTCCTGCCAGCATACCCGACGTTTCATTTGATCGATCTTAATCGCAATATCAGGGTCACGGACGAACTTCATCTAATCAATTATTTACTAATGATTATTTTATTTTAAACTATCAAAAAAGCTTAGACATCTAGAGGATTTAGCTGCATCATTTGCCAGGTAACAAACGTTCCTACAGGACTCCAAAGCAAATAAGGAACAAGTAGCCAGAAGGCAAGATTTGATCTAGACTGCACCATCACAGCCAATATTGCCCCCAGAAAAAACCCAGTTCCCCCAATAATTGTGCCGATCTTAAGACTACGGGATTTACACATCACAACGGTATAAAGTGAGATCGCTATTTCCACCACCAGATAAAACCCCATCATTAACCACGTAGAAATACTACCAGGATCGGCTTGCCAAACATTATATGCCGACCATGCTCCACAGATGAAAACCACCGTCCAAATAATCGGAATCGCCCATTCAAAAGTTAGCCAATCAGGACGGCGCAAGTTTTTAAACCAGCGAAAATCCCTGCTGGAAATGAAGCGGTTACAGGTAAAGGGAACTGCTAAGGTAACAAGCCCAATTCCCAGCCAAGGAGGAATCATCATGATTGGTGTTGAGATGAGGAATAGTTTGGTGTCACTGTCACTGTCACTGTCACTGTCACTGTCAAAATTTTGAATCAGCTAATTTATCATATCTGGCATTTCACCTTATTAGGTTAATGCACTAGATATCTTCTCTCTGAGGATAGAAATCTTATTTGAAATATTTAAATGTTTGCAACAAATAAAGAGGAGAACAATAATTTTATCTGTTCATTTGAATAGACATTCAGGCTTATAATGAGTATCATTATCATAAAAGCAAAGTTAAAACTGTATTAACCCAGTATTGTCAGCGACAAAACTGATAGAGCATCACAGTCTATAAAAATGAGTAAAGTTAATAAATCAAAAAAGCAAGCCTCTTCAGAATCAGGCACACCGACTTGTGATTCCTCTCTAGTTCATTTGGAGCAAGTCCGCCAGGTGCAATCTGAAATCGTCACCACAGAGAAAGCACAGCAGATGGCTCAGTTTTTTGGGGCAATGGCAGATCCTCATCGACTAAAGCTTCTTTCCGCACTTTTCAAAGTCGAACTCTGTGTCTGCGACTTGGCAGCGGTAGTAAAGATGAGTGAATCCGCTGTCTCCCACCAGTTACGTTTGTTACGAAACCTTCGCTTAGTTAAACATCGCCGTGAAGGTCGTAATGTTTATTACAGTCTAGCAGACGCGCACATTGGCAATCTTTATCGTGAAGTAGCAGAACATTTGGACGAGGTTTAATTCTTTACTTTTGTTCATCGCTAAATTAGCTTTTTTTGGATATCATTTGAACAACTATTCAATTATTCAAGTATAAAGCTTTTAAATTGCTTCGATAATGTCAAATCAACATTCCTCTGGGTGCTGTTCTACTGATGAAAGGCATAACCACAAAGACCACGGTCATGACCACAGCCACGAACATGGTGAGTTCGATTTACGCCGAGAGCTTGTTCCTTTAAGTATTGCAGTAGTTTTATTTCTAATTGGATTAATTTATAACCAGCCTTTGCATAATACTCCAGGTGCGATCGCCGAATACGCCGTTTTAATTCCTGCCTATCTGCTTAGTGGCTGGACTGTTTTAACCAGTGCGGGACGCAATATTCTGCGGGGTCAAATCTTTGATGAAAACTTCTTAATGACCATTGCTACGATAGGGGCGATCGCCATTCATCAAATACCCGAAGGTGTAGCAGTAATGCTGTTTTTTCAAGTGGGTGAACTGTTTCAGAGCTTTGCAGTGGGGCGATCGCGTCGTTCGATTAAGTCATTATTAGAAATACGTCCCGACAAGGCAAATTTAGTTATTAATGGGACAATCACAGAAGTTAACCCCGAAAAAGTTAAAGTTGGGGATGAGATCGTAATTAAGCCTGGGGAGAAAGTACCTTTAGATGGAGAGATACTATCGGGGAGTTCACAGGTGGATACCTCGGCACTTACAGGAGAATCAGTACCCCGAACTGTTAGAGAAGGAGAAATCATCTTAGCAGGTGCGATTAACCAAACTGGTAGATTGACCGTTCAAGTTACTAAGCTATTTGCCGAATCTTCCATCGCTAAAATTTTAGACTTAGTAGAAAATGCCAGCAGTAAAAAAGCTCCAACCGAAAAATTTATTACTCGCTTTGCCAGTTACTATACTCCTATAGTAGTTTTCTTGTCTTTAGCAGTTGCTATCTTACCGCCTTTACTTATTCCAGGTGCATCTAGCGAACTGTGGGTTTATCGGGCGTTGGTTTTGCTAGTTATATCCTGTCCCTGCGGATTAGTTATTAGTATTCCTTTGGGTTACTTCGGTGGGGTTGGGGGTGCAGCAAAAAGAGGAATTTTAGTCAAAGGTGCGACTTTTCTGGATGCTTTAACTAACGTTAAAACAGTTATTTTTGACAAGACTGGAACGTTAACCGAAGGTGTATTTGAAGTAACTCAAGTAACTCCTTATAACGACTACAGCGAAAAAGAAATACTTATTCTTGCTGCGATCGCCGAATCTCAATCCAATCATCCTGTAGCGAGATCGATTGTTGAAGCTGACGACGGCGTAATTGCCGATGCTGATGTCACCGACTATGAAGAAATTCCAGGACACGGTATACGCGCTAAAGTTCAAGGAAGGTCAGTATTAGCAGGAAACGATCGCCTATTGCACAGAGAGAATATACAACATGATACCTGCAATGTTAAAGGTACGGTGGTTCATTTAGCAGTAGATCAGAAATATGCTGGCTATATCTTAATCTCCGACAGAATCAAAGAAGATGCAGCTATAGCGATCGCCAGACTCAAAAAAGTAGGAGTTACCGAAACGGTAATGCTGACGGGAGATAACCGAGTTGTAGCTAAGAATGTTGCTGATGAACTCAATTTGGATACCTACAAAGCCGAATTACTACCAGAAGATAAGGTAGAGGCGATCGAGCAATATCTTCGTAAATCTGGCAAAAAGAGCAAGGTAGCTTTTGTCGGAGACGGAATTAATGATGCCCCTGTAATTGCTAGAGCCGATGTGGGTATAGCAATGGGTGCTTTGGGTTCGGATGCAGCCATTGAAACTGCCGACGTGGTGCTGATGAACGATGCCCCTTCAAAAGTAGCAGAAGCAATAGACATAGCTCGTAAAACTCGCTCGATTGTCTGGCAGAATATTATTCTGGCAATGGCAGTTAAAGCAGTATTTATTTTGCTTGGAGCAATAGGCATAGCCTCTCTTTGGTCAGCCGTGTTTGCCGATGTAGGGGTAGCACTGTTGGCGATTTTAAATGCCAGTCGAGTTTTGAAATAGTTTTGCTCTTAAAAATTCATCGAACTAAGTCACATCAGTATCTCAAGGTTTGAAATATTTGAGTAACTCTATTGAAAAAAAACATAAAATCATCGGTGATTTTGCTATTTGATTTATGCAGAATTATTTAACTGCTGGGTAAACTCTTGGCGATCGCTTAAAATAGTGAAATAATCGTCCATGCTGGTCAATTCAAATAACATTCCAACCTGTTCATTAACTGAGCATAAAAAAAACTTGACCTCAGCAGCATTAACCGTTTTCAAGGCTTTTACTAAAGCGCCTAGCCCCGAACTATCCATAAATGTAACTTGGCGAAAATCTACTAGGATAGTATCTACACCGCTTTCCACACTTTGCTCAACCTGATGTTGAAATTCAGCACTTTTGGTACTATCTAAAATACCTTCAGGTTCAATTATTTGAACAAGAGAATTCATATAATGAAGTAATTATTAAAAATTAAAGATAAGAACCAGTATAGCAAAATGATCGCAGCTGAAAGAGATAAGATTGCTACTTTTGCCAAAATCATGTTTGGAAGATTGAAAGCTTGCTTGAATTTAGTAGAAAGATAAAAATTAGGTAAGATTTAAACAAAATAATTTTAGAGCTAAATATTTACTTCCTCTGATCACAAAAATTGCTTATTAGTGAATAATCTCTTCTTTGCAGAGCTTAAACTAAGAATTTTTTTTTGGCACTACTACTTATGATTAACACGATTAAATCGCCTTCCAGACCAATTGTAAAAGGCGATTCGCTTAAACTTTGATTTTTAATGTAATATTAGTTGCCCGAGAAATTAGCAGCGTCATCAAACATCTGCTTAGTTTTTTCTAATAAATTAGCATTGGGATCGGCGCGATTTATACTTGGCTGTTTTTTGGCAGGAATTTGAGTAGGGTCTAACAATTGGCTTTGTTCTTCGGGACTAACAACATCATCGACATTATTTAGCGATTCAACGCGATCCGAATCTGAATACAGTAAACCATTTACATTGTTATCGTCTGTCGGATATGTAGTCTTGCTTTGATTAGCTGCTGCGCTGGCATAGTCATTATTAAACAAGGTGGCTAAAAATAATATTGCTGTAAAGGCAATATAGGTAAAAATTTGCTTGAAATTAATTTTTCTGAGAGAAGATGCTACTGCGCTGATTCTATTCATAGGGTGTGTTCAGGGAATTTTAATTATTTAAGCAAAGTAAATCCAGAAAAGCAGTTCGCTCTACTTACAATCTGTGATTAATAACAATCTATCTAAAGTTTATTCGATATAGCTTCTAACTAAAGTTGCATTATTACACTGAATTAACATAAATAATAAAATCAATTTTTAGGTTAATTTATATCTTATGTAGGATTAAATTGCTAATAACTCTTAAAATTTCTTTGGCTTTTAACTATCCTTAGTCAAGCTTATTTTGTTATTCTCAATTGATAAACAGCTAAAGTCTACAAATGGGGAATAATAAACATTTGATGGAAGCGTATGATGCGATCATAATTGGCGCGGGTCACAACGGACTAGTTTGTGGGGCATATCTCTTAAATGCAGGCTATAGTGTCTTGCTGTTAGAAAAGCGTCCTGTACCTGGAGGGGCTGCTACCACCGAAGAAGCTATCCCCAAAGAAGCCCCTGGATTCAAGTTTAATCTTTGTGCGATTGACCATGAGTTTATTTTTTTAGCCCCAGTCATCGAAGAGTTGCAGCTACATAAATACGGCTTAAAATACCTTACCTGTGACCCTCATACTTTTTGTCCACACCCAGATGGAAAATACTTCCTAGCACATCAATCATTAACCAAAACCAAAGCAGCGATCGCTCGTTATAGCGCCAGAGATGCCGAAAAATATGTTGAGTTTATTGGCTACTGGTCAAAACTAATGAGTGCGATCGCGCCTTTTTTTAATGCCCCACCCCAGTCTATTTTGGGCATTGCCAAAGGTTACAAAGGCAAAAATCTGGCGGATGTTTTGGCGATCGCTGGTTCTAAGGATAAGGCTTTAAACTTTATCCGCACAATGATCACCTCTCCAGAAGACTTGCTGAATGAGTATTTTGACACCGAGATCGTCAAAGCTCCCCTGGCACGATTAGCAGCAGAAATTGGTGCGCCACCGTCACAAAAGGGCATTACCGCAGGTTTAATGATGCTAGCCATGCGTCACCATCCTGGGATGGCTCGACCCAAAGGAGGGACAGGGGCATTAACTCAGGCCCTAGTTAAGTTGGTCATGGCTAAAGGGGGCAAAATCTTAACTGAGCAAATGGTTCAAGAAGTGATCGTTGAAGATAATCGAGCGATCGGCGTAAGAGTTGCTGGGGGCAAAGAATATCGAGCTAATCAAGGCGTAATTTCCAATATTGATGTGCGGAGATTGTTTTTACAGTTAATTGCTCCCGATGCAGTTAAGCCTGAATTACGAGATAAAGTCGATCGCCGTATTACCAACAACAACGAAACTATTCTCAAAATCGATTGCGCCCTGTCGGAAGTACCCCGCTTTACTGCTTTAGAAACAGAAACTCAGGAACATTTAATCGGTACAGTATTGATTGCTGACTCTGTAGCTCATGTCGAGCAGGCTCACTCTCTAGCCACCATGGGACAAATTCCCGACGCCAACCCTTCGATGTATTTGGACATTCCCAGCGTCCTCGATCCCACCCTTGCCCCAGAAGGCAAACATACTCTTTGGATCGAATTTTTTGCGCCCTATCAAATCGCAGGCAAAGAAGGAACAGGATTAGACGGCACTGGTTGGACAGATGAACTAAAAAATCAAACTGCCGATAACGTGCTGAAGAAGTTAGGGGAATATGCACCCAATCTGCAAAACTCAATTATTGCCCGTCGGGTAGAAAGCCCTGCGGAGTTAGGAGCAAGACTAGGTTCTTATAAAGGCAACTACTATCATTTGGATATGACTCTAGATCAGATGATCTTTTTACGTCCTCTACCAGAAATCGCCAACTACACTACGCCAATTAAAAACCTTTATCTAACAGGAGCAGGAACTCATCCAGGGGGATCAATTTCAGGAATGCCAGGACGTAACTGCGCCCGTGTCTTTCTGAATCGACAACAGCCATTCACTAAGGCACAGCAATCACTCAATGATCTGTGGCGATCGCTTTTAAACATCAATTAAATCAAGCTAAATATCGGATTGAACAAATTGAACAATATGAATTGGGTTAAAAGTTTTTGGAAATTTTCTCGTCCCCATACAATTATCGGCACGAGTCTAAGCGTTTTGGCGCTATATTTTATCTCCCTGGCAACTACAGGCACAATGATTAACCCTGTCAATTTAAAGCAGATGATGGCTGTGTGGTTTGCCTGTCTGTGTGGCAATGTATATATAGTTGGCTTAAATCAGCTTTATGACATTAAAATAGATCGAGTTAATAAACCAGAATTGCCCTTAGCTTCAGGAGAATTTACCCTTGGGCAAGGCAAACTAATTGTTGGAGTCACAGGATGCCTGTCCTTAATTGTGGCTGCGTTATCAGGGACATGGTTATTCGCAACAGTAGCTATTAGTTTGGTTATTGGTACAGCCTATTCAACACCACCGATCCGCTTAAAGCAGTTTCCCTTTTGGGCAGCTTTTTGTATTTTGACCGTACGGGGGGTCATTGTTAACATTGGCTTGTTTTTACACTATGGAGACAAACTTAATGGCAGAGAAGTTTTAAATCCTTATGTTTGGACTTTGACCCTATTTATCTTACTCTTTACCGTAGCGATCGCCATTTTTAAAGATGTCCCCGATTTAGAGGGAGATAAACAATATAATATCAATACTTTTACCCTGGTAATCGGTAAACCAGCAGTATTTAATCTCTCCCGTGGGGTAATTACAGTTTGTTATTGTGGCATGATCGCAGCGGGATTATTTTGGCTAACTGCTTTAAATGTGAGCTTTTTTGTCGCTAGCCATCTAATTTTATTAGGATTACTCTGGTGGCGTAGTCGGGATGTAGACTTAGAACAGAAAAGTGCGATCGCCGATTTTTATCAATTTATTTGGAAATTATTTTTTGCTGAATACCTCTTGTTTCCTATAGCTTGTTTGATTACCGTTGTTGACAACTACCAGCTTTAGTAATTAACTCTCTTCTGTCACTTTAGGGAGATAGGGAGATAATTAATCACCAATTCCCCATTGGTGACAAGTTAAGAGACTACGCTGTTTGTCAAATGGTTATTAGCTCTAAGCTAATAGCTTTAAGCTTTAAGCTTTTAAACTATTTCTAAAGAACAAACTTAGAAACAAGGCGATCGCGCTTTAGGTTAAGTTTATCT
>NZ_PVWF01000212.1 GCF_003003995.1 Pleurocapsa sp. CCALA 161
TCTCTAAGTGAAGCTCATAACTTGGCTTGACTTGACCTGCGTTTGTTACCCAAAATCTCCCGTTTTTGAACAACGCCCCTTTTTCTTTTCCAGCTCCTGCTGAAGCTGCTGTGCCACATAGTTAGCGGTGGCAATATACCTACACCAGACAATAGGGTTCAATCCTTCGGCTAACTGATTTTTGACTCGATCAATCAGCACTTGTAGCTTGCGATCTTGTTTTGGCGCGATCGCCTTAGCGTTCTTTAAAAACTGCGCCAGCTTCCGTTTATCACTATCCTGACTCCCAATTTCCACCGTTGGCACAGCATCTGTACTCTGCTCTTGCTCCGTGGGGTCATAAATATAGGAACTCATCAACTCGTCATCTAACAAGTCTACAGAATCTCCCCGGTTTTCAATTTGCTTACCTAAAGTGGCGATCGCTGCTGCCGGTGACGACATCACACAACGCAAAATAGCCAAAGCCGACCAATATCTACCCTGCTGCTGTGCCTTACTCAAACCATCAGTGGTAGTCACCAACCGCCGTGCAAAGCTATAGACCTCTTCATATAGCGCCAAATATTCCTTTGATAGCTTATAGCTAACTTCCGTCGCTTCCCGCTCCGGGAATGGCGTATCCGCACCCAGCCACTGTTTCACATCCCCCCGTCGTCGCTGCACAAAGTATTTAGCCAACTCTTCCCGGTCTTTGAGCGCAAAATTATCCAAATCTAATTCACCAAACTCTGGCTTCAGCAACCCAATCAAAGACAAAAAGCCCTCGGCAATCCCACTGTGAGGCGTGGCACTCAACAAAACCAAATTCCGTTCTGGCCGACTGCTAAGTTCTCTGATTAACTGATAGCGTTGATGCTGGGCACTACTATCGCTTTTACTATTACTACAAGTATGCGCCTCATCCACAATCACAAAATCTGGACACTGCGCCAAGAAAGCTGCTCGTCTGCGATCGGACTTCACATAATCCAAGCTCACAATAATGTGCGGGTAGTAAGAAAAAACACTGTGTTCCCCAGAAGCATCGTCTAATTTTGAGATGGTGCTTGATCGCACCACCACCGCCTCAATCTGAAACTTATCCTTCAGCTCCTTCTGCCACTGCTGACAAAGCTGTGGTGGACAAAGAACGGCAATCCGCTTAATTTCTCGCCGATCCAACAATTCACGGGCGATTAGCCCCGCCTCGATCGTCTTCCCAATTCCCACATCATCCGCAATCAACATCCGCACCGTGGGCATTCTTAGTGCCATCAACAGCGGCACCAACTGAAAAGGTCGAGGCTGTACCGCCAGTTTCCCAGAACACCGAAACGGACTCGCGCCACTCCTCAAATTCAGCCGCGCTGCATCCATTAAAAGCTGAATGGAGGTATGGTCACTTATCGTCGCCGGGTCTGGCAGAGGAAACTCTGCCGCTTGAATTTCTTCTAAGCCCAAGGGCTGATAAATTCCACAAATCTGCTCTTCACTGCCGTTAATCGGGCGTAGTTGAATCAGATGAGAGTTTTCCTGTGGGACTACTACCCAATGGCGATCGCGACAGGTCACGATTCCGCATGGCAAAGGCTGGGCAATCTGCACTGCCGTAGAAAAAGAGCTGGATTTGATCATGCACCCTATGACTTCCTCAATAGTGGAAGTTTAAGTTTTTACGTGCCTAGAGTACCCATTATTCTCTCCAAAACAACGATTCGACATCACAAGCATTAACAATCCATAAAATAGAATTATGACATTAGGAACATCGAAATACTTATGTAATTATCATTGCAACAAAATACTACTAACTTAGTTTCTCCCCAAAAAAACTTATCCCGACTTCGCGGAATTGCTAGAAGTACTTCTGAATCTGTAGTTAGCGATCAAGATGACTATACTGATTATCTAACCCAGAAGTATCGATAATGCGAGTTTTAATCGATACTAATGTCGTTCTCGACTTTCTTTTAGAGCGAGAACTATTCGTTGAATCAGCAGCTAGATTATTCCGACAAATTTCACCTAACGAGTTAAACACGATTTGACCATTTTAAAATTAAAATTGGCGCTCAATTAAGAGCGCTCAATAATAATTCTGAGAGATTAATCATAAGTTTGATAGGAAATACATTTCAAAATACAAAATTACACTAATTTTCAATCATCGATTAATTCTCGATCGATCGCCGAAAGTTGTTTGAGCATGACAGATTTTAGAGCAGTAAGTTGAGCTTTGTTTAACTGAGGTATTGGTAATTTCTGCAACCCAATCTTTATTTGCTGATAGTTTTGCTTGACTTGATTATTAGAGATAGATTTTTTTTTGCCATTTGCTTCAATTATTTCACTTACGTACTTACGAGTCTTACCGACACTAAGCTGGTTAAGAAGCACATGCTCTAATACTTCATTTCTAATTTGTTCTGCTTCCTCTTCATTAATAGCTAGGGTTTTTGAGCTAAGAGTATTAATTATTTTTGCCTGATGGCATGGTAATTCTCTTTTTCTAATTGCAGTTTTCAAATTTTTCGTCAATGCCAACATTGCCAAGTCATTTTTGACAAAAGACCCTAATTCAACTTGAAGTCTATTAAATAAAGTTATTAATTTTATTTGCTCTGTCTCTAGCTGTTGTCTCAAGTATTCTTGATGCCTTTCTTCCAGATCATAATTAGCTATAGCCTCTGCCAGAGCGATATCTCGGCTCGATCTATAAACAATATTTCTGAGCAATTTAACTGCTATCTCAGTTTCAATCTGTAATTGAAGATTGATTTCAGCAAAAATGGATTCTGCTCTATCTAAAGGATTCAATCCTTCACTATGGAGATGGTGCAATAAAGTGCGGAAGTGAATAGTATCTAGATCTTCAATATTAGATAAAACAGCTTCTAAATATTCCCATTGTGTATCACCCTGTTCGACCAATCTTTTAGCAGCTCGAAAAGTCACCTCTCCATCTTCTATTTGATACGCGGAAATGCTCGGGTTTCCCGAGCTTATTCCACGCGTATGTTGATATTTTCTATCTGACAAGGCTTCTGTTTCAGACACAGGAACCAATACTAAAGGATCTAGTTGTCCTTCTCTAGAAAGTGACTGCATTCTTTTTTGGATTACACTTTCTGTAAAAGTTTGACGACATTGCTTACTTGGCTCAATTCTATCTAACGAAATCAAAAACTTACCTGTAGAAGTTTCAGCTACTAACGACGAATTTTCCAGTTCTTTAATTTTTTCCTTAAGTTCTTTGACTTTCGTTGTTTCTTGCTGAACAGACTTAGTTGTACTAAATCTGTCACGAAATTTGTCTTTGACCTTGGTTGATTGACTAACCATTTTTAACACCTATTGATTGATTAACAAATCGTCTACTATTTCTGCGAAAATTCTAGCCATAGGATCGTTAGATCGCAACTGTTTTAATGCCTTCCCATACAATGCAGAGTTATTTAGATATTGCCAAGTTTTAATCGGTGAGTACACTTTCAGCTCCAACTCTTCGGCTTCCGCCGAGACAGCTTCCAAGACCCCCAAGTGGTTAGCCGAAGTTTGATTAAAGTGATTTGGGATCAAGCCTAAGATTTCTGGACTAGGTTCTATCTCTAAATCTTCTATTAATGAATAAATATGGCTGATCAGTGACGCTACAGACAAAGCCTTAACTCCAATATGAACTGGAATCAAAATATTAGTGCTGGCAGCCAAAGCATTCTCAGCAAATATATCGAAACCTCCAGCACAATCAAAGATGATCAAATCCAGCTTGGGAGGATATTTTGCTAAAACTCTTTTTAAGATATACTCTCTTCTTTTACGAGAAACTATGTTCTTATTAACATCGTCTAATAAATCATGCCCCTGAAATACAAACAGATTTTTTCGCTCCAAGGCGTTGATGAAATTGTATTTACCACCAAAATCCTTATCAAACAAAACAACTGAGGTTTTTGATGGCTCAGATTCAGGCTCAATGCCTACAAACTCGTCTAAGGTGTGATTACTATCTAGATCGATTATTCCAACAGATAAACCGCGCAGACTCCATTCATAAGCTAAATTGACAGCAATTGTGGTTTTACCGACTCCTCCCGCCTTAGAAAGATTTGTCAAAACTAGAGGGTTTGGCATTTAGAAAAAATATTTAGAATAACGTTATTCTAATTTACGTCGTATTTAGAATAACGTTATTCCAATTTTGATTTTTCTTAACTTTAACGGAAGTATCGGTGGAATAATTCCGACTTTTTTAAAAAAAATTTGGGCTATTGAGTTTGTGGAAAGTAGTTTGAAGTTGAATTATTGTAAGTTGGGAGATGAGATCGCGCTTTTGAAAGAACAGTATATAGTGGGGACGGTAGAAGTTAGGATTATGCGAGTAACTTCTTCTAATAAATGAAGATAGAAGTGAAAATTTACTATTGTTGTGTAATCAAACCTCAGAGAAAAAAAGATTATGTATGATGCGCCACATTCACGGATCATCTTCAATTTTGGAGATAATTGCAACATGAGATGTCCCTACTGTTATATACCTTTCCGCGGCGTTGTTCAAAAACGGGAGATTTTGGGTAACAAACGCAGGTCAAGTCAAGCCAAGTTATGAGCTTCACTTACAGA
>NZ_PVWF01000213.1 GCF_003003995.1 Pleurocapsa sp. CCALA 161
TTCATTGTTCATTGTTCATTGTTCATTGTTCATTGTTCATTGTTCATTGTTCATTGTTCATTGTTCATTGTTCATTGCTCACTGCTCATTGCTCACTGCTCAATAAAAGAATAGTTTGAGTGAAGTTGGGATTGCTGATGCGTCGATCTACTCGGTCAGGAATGGCGTAATCATACATAACGTGGACTTTGCCGACTAGGACAATTATTTGTGTATGGGGATAATTTTGATTGTAGGTGGCGATCGCTTCTGCCATGGTTTCATCCCATAATACTTGGGCTGCAAAAAAGTTATCTGCATCCGTACTGTTTCCCTGTCCCTCTTTGGCGTGCTGTTGATAGATTTCTGTTAGTCTTTGGCGGTATTCGGTATGATCTAGCTTAATGTCTTTTAAGGCAGGAATATAGCGCCAGTCGTTTCCTTGAAGGCTATTGATGCCTAAAACGGCTACTTTTTGAGTAATTTCGGCAGGAGTATTTAAAGCAACTAGAGGAATTTGTCGATCTTTAGCAAAACGCAAGATGGGGGCATAAAATTCCCAGTCAAAACCCCAACGGGTGTCATATTCGGTTTGCTCTCTTAGTTGGTCTTCAGTAATTGTTCCTGCTAGATAGCTGTCTAAGATCGGTTGAAAAGGACGCTGAAACATTTCTAGAGCGATCGCTATTTTTTTCTCGCTATTAGCTAAATTATGTTGCAGTCGTGTAATAATTTCTAACTGCTGCTGATGAATAGCAGGACTATCATGATTTTCTCCTAGATAAATTACATCATTTTGTTGAATTTGACCTATAGTTGGAATATTTGCTGTGACTGGTTCAGCAGTGGCAATTAAACTATGAGGGTATTGGGCAAATAAGAACCCTGCTAAAAATATTCCTGTTACATAAATAAGGGCGGGAAATTTAAACTGCATTATGGCAAGTTAGTAAGTAAAATCGTTAAATTTGTTAGAGGTAACAATATTTAATCTACAAACTCCTGAATAATGAAATAAATTCAAATTTGTGAATCTATTACTAAATATTGGAGAAGTTGATTATGGTTTGGACAAAAGCTTTAGCAATGAATGCTCTTGCAACAGGTGCAAGACAAGTGGTCAAATTATCAGAGCGATCGCTGTTACTCCTCAATGAAGGAGGAAATATTTATGCAGTAGATAGTATTTGTCCTCATCTAAAACTACCTCTAAAAAAAGGAAAAGTTACTGCCGATGGTGCGATCGTCTGCCCTTGGCATCGTAGCGAATTCGACCTATCCTCTGGTAATGTAAAAACCTGGTGTCCATTTCCTCCAGTAGTTGGCAGTGTTTTGGGTAAAATCTCCGCAGAAAAAACCTTGGGGGTTTTTCCTACTAAGGTTGAAGATGGACAAATTCTCGTAGATTTATCAGCTTAGTATTGATAGGGTGTAGAGGTGACAGCACCCTAAGACTAATCAAGCGCCGAAACACTAATCTTTCCCATAAGTTTTCATCGGCTCTTTGATCAAACGAATATAGAAATTCTTAAAGGTTGAGCGCAAGACGCGAGGCAGCCCAAAATCAATCGGCATCAGGGCTTCAGGTAACTTCCAATCAGATACCTGTAAATCCGCAGGTTGACAGTAAGGAAACTCAATTTCGGCTAGTTCGCTACAGTGTCCCTGTTTGAATTGAGCAACTAAAGTTGGGACAGTAGCGGGATCAACGTTGAGAATATCAATCATGGCACGGTCTAGAGCAAATACATCAGTAGATGCACCTAAAACTCCTAAATGCTTGGGTTCACCCCCACTAGGCCCGTTTCCTTCATGACCAATAATACCGTCAATAATGGTTAAATTAGGAGCGATCGCCTTGGCTGTTTCCACAATCATTTCGCCAAAGCGCTCCGCATCTTTCCCCGCTTCCATATGCCACCAAGCCTTCATTTTGCCAGGGACACAGCCAAAGAGATTTTTAACCCCCATAGTCACGGTTAACTGTAGATGAGATTTTACTTTAGGCAGATTAATTACCACATCGGCAGCTAAAGCTTCTTTAGATAATCGTAAGTGCTGGAAGTTTTTATTGTCAGTAGAGTAACGCTGTCCTTTGAATTCAACAATCGGTAGGTCTAATTCGGCGCATAAAGGTAAATAGCCGTTAGCCTTACAAACTCCCCTCGCACTGCCAAAAGCAGGACTATCTCCGAGAAAGGGTTTACCTCCTGCTGCTTGCACCAGTTGAGCAACGCAATAAACAATTTCAGGACGAGTAATACATTCTTTAGTAGGACGGCTACCAGTAAGTAGGTTTGGTTTGAGCAAGACGCGATCGCCCCTTTTGACGATTGCTGCCATTCCCCCCAAGGGTTCTAGTAAGTATTCAAGGCGCGATCGCAATTCCTTCAGTTCGTAAGATTCGGCGCGAATAAGACTAACGGTATACATGTTTTAGTTGGCTTTGATTAGTGGGCTTTTAAATAACGGCTCTTGTCTCAATGATATGCAATGATTGACATCAGAATCATAATTACTAAAATTATCAAGATTATTTTTGCCTCATCTAACGTCTTCTAAATTTAATCTATCCTTAATAATTTCTATAGCTTCAACAGTGTATTTCTATACAGTAGATATGATCTGCATTGGACACAATATAATTGTGATCGATTTCTCTCTGCATCCTAATTCAAGAATCTATGCAACCTAAAATTATTATTTGTGGCTTAGGACGCACAGGCTCTAAAATTTATAGCCTCCTAAAACAGCAGGGAGCAGAGGTAGTAGCAATTAGTCGTAATTCCCTTAACGCTCCTGCTAGTGAGCAAATTATCGTTGGCGATCCGCGAGATAACGTTACTCTAATCAAGGCAGGCATCAGACAGGCAAAAACTTTAGTTTTAGTACATGACGACGACGCTTTAAATTTGGCAATTTTAACTCAAGCTAGGGTGCTTAATCCGCAAATTCGGATTATCAATCGTTTGCTCAATCATACTTTAGGCGATCGCCTCGACCTGACTTTACCCGATCACTTCACCATGAGCGTGGCAGCACTAGCCTCTCCCCTGTTTACTTTTGCTGCCTTGGGTAATAAAGCGATCGGTCAACTTCAGCTATTTAATCGTACCTGGCCAATCAACGAAGAAATTATTGACCGCGATCATCCCTGGCTAGGCAGAAAGTTAGAAGATTTATGGGTAGACCCTAATCGGATGTTGATCTATTATTTACCCATCCAAGGAGAAATAGATTTAGTTTCGGCGATTAGTCAAGAAAAACCTTTATCAGTAGGCGATCGCTTAATCGTCGGCACAAGACCTCAGGTGTTAACTAAGCGTCGCTCTTGGCAAAAGAAATTGTCTAAGGCGATTTTAAATCTTCCTCGCTATCAGCAATATGCTCGTCCAGTAACTTTAGTTAGTCTGGCATTACTGGCAGTTATTTGTGCTGCCACCTTAATCTATGTCAGCGTTAATCTGCATACATCCTTTGCCGATGCTCTTTATTTTTCCGTGGGTATGATTACGGGTGCAGGAGGCAAAGAAGAAGTCGCCGAAAATGGAGCCGATTATTTGAAGTTCTTTACGGCAATTATGATGATTGTCGGAGCTGGAGTAATTGGTATTTGTTATGCTTTAATTAATGATTTTGTCTTAGGAAGTCGGTTTCGGCAAACTATCGACGCAGCCAAAATTCCCCGACACAATCACCATATTGTCTGTGGTTTAGGCGGAATGGGGATTCAAGTTGCTCGTCAGCTTCATGATCAAGGACACGAAGTGGTGATCATTGAATCCGATCCCAATAACCGCTATATTCGTACTGCTCGCGCTCAAGGCATTCCTGTCATTATTGAAGATGCCAGTATACCCTCTAGTTTAAAAGCGGTTAACGTCCCCAAAGCCTTGAGTTTAATTGCCGTTACTAGTCATGACACCGCGAATCTAGAAATTAGCCTCACTGCTAAAGCTTTAGCGCCATATTTAAAAACTGTGGTACGTAGTGGAGATCCCCAGTTTGCTCAATCAATGCAGGAAGTATTCGAGTTTGACCATGTATTGTCTCCTGTAGAATTAGCCACCTATTCCTTTGCAGCGGCTGCTTTAGGGGGAAGAATTCTGGGCAACGGCATGACTCAAGATCTGCTGTGGGTAGCTTTAGGCACAATGATTACTCCCAAACATCCTTTTTTTCATCAAACGGTGCAAGATGCCGCCATGAAAAGCGATTTTGTGCCTTTATATCTAGAGAGACAAAGATACACCCTCCACGGTTGGCAACTGCTAGAAACCCGTCTGCAACCCCAAGATGTTTTGTATTTAACTATGCCTGCCAGCGGTTTGGATCAACTATGGCGCAGTTCTAGCGCCGATGACGATCTGGTCGATCGCCTTGAGGGGAGTTTAAAAAATTAATTATTGATTACTATCCTGGATAATTGTGCCGTCTGATAATTCCAGAAGGCGATCGTTTATCCTTTAAGGCAGATAGCTTCGCGTCCCCTAAAAATTGTCAATTTGATGTTGAAAAGACTAACTAAACAACGTGAGTTCGACAAAGTTAGAAAGTAGCAGAAGGTAGTGCCAATAATTCTTTCGGCTCTAGATCGAGAGAAGGT
>NZ_PVWF01000214.1 GCF_003003995.1 Pleurocapsa sp. CCALA 161
GATTTCCTACCTTGCGATGGTGAACGGCAGTTAAAACATCTAGCTTGGCTACTCTGCCAGCTTGCACGGTACTATAGACAATCCAGTGATCGCTACATTCCAAGCGGTTGCTAACTTCGCATTCAAGATAAGCCAGAGATTCGGCAAGAATTGGTGAACCATTGGTTGCTGGTACAGTTTTGATCCCTTCAAATCTATCTGCACCAGGAGGGAAGCGCTTGAGAAAATGTCTAATGAGATCCTGGCAATTTCCCTCTGCTAAAACATTTAACACAAAGCGATCGCCAATCTGCATAAAAGACTCGATCGCGCGATCTTTGGCTACGGCGATCGCAATTCCCAAGGGTGTTAAACTAGCTTGGGTTACCCAAGATGCCACCATGGCACTTTTAATCTCACCTTTGGTGGCAGTAATGATATATAAACCATTGCTAATTCTGCCCAAGGCTTTTTCCAAGCTATTATCTATGGCCTTGATTTGTTTGACAGTGCGATCGCGGGTTAACCACTGCCCTAAATCTATCCCTGCTTCATCGCAAAGTTGTTTCGTAGCTTGATCGGGAGATTTTTTAATGATAATTGGCTCAAAAGCTTCGATTAAACCAGTTTCCTGTAACTTATTCCGCAAAGGATAGAGCGGTTCATCCTCTCCGCCACCAGCTTCAAATAAGCCAACTGATTGTTTACTGTGGGCTGCTGCCAGGATCGTACTGAGAATAGCATGTGCCTCTCGATCAGATTGGGGTGGCATTCCTATAACTAATCCTGCTGCTTGGGCTACTAATTCTCTTGCTTCTTGAGGTTCGGTATTATTCCAGTCAATTAATTCGACGGCTACTCCTGTTTTGATAATTCCCTGAGCGATCGCTCTTGCTAATTCTTCGCTGTAGCCATAGTCTTCAGAGTAAAACAGTGCTACCAAAGTTTCAGTTTTGGTTTGTGCTTGACTCCACTGTTGATAGCGATCAACTAATTCGGCACGATGGTGTTGTAGCAAAGGGCCATGTCCCGTGGCGATCGTTTTAAGTGCTAGTTTGTCCATGCGCTTGATCGCTGCTAAAACTGAACGAGCATTGGGTTTCATCAGACAGTCATAGTAATATTCAAAGTCTGCCTCAATTAATTCCAAATCCTCATCAAAAGTTGGCTCATCGCAATAGTGCAGCCCAAAGGCATCGCAAGTATAAAGAATTTGAGTTTGATGATCGTAGGTGAAAATCGTATCAGGCCAGTGTAAATTAGGCGCAGACACAAATTCAAGTTCATGCCCATTACCTAAATCTAGGCGATCGCCATTTTTAACGATTATATGTTCAAAAGGTTGATGCACCATGTCACTTAAGAACTTAATCGCCACCTTTGCCCCGACTAGCGTAACCTGAGGCGCTAATGCCAAAATATCTTTAACTAAGCCACTATGATCGGGTTCGGTATGGCTAATGATTAAATAATCAAGTTGGGCTGGATCGATTAAACCTGTTAGTAATTCTAGATAAAGCTGACGAAACTTAGCATGAGCAGTATCTACTAAAGCGAGTTTTTCACCCTGAATAATAAAAGAATTGTAGGTTGTACCATTTTGTAAGCCAAATTCAATATCAAAGCGATCGCGATCCCAATCAAGACATCGAATTGCCGTAGTTTCTGCTGCTATTTCTATAGTTTGCAAAGTCAATCTTGCTTTAGATTTAGTTGTTTGATTATTGTGTGTGAGTGCAACCATAAGTCAAATAGTCCTCTTGATTTAGATTACTTAAATGTATTTTCTAATTAATGTCATGCTAGCATAGTCAAAAAGTTATGTATTTTATTTAATCATAGCTTTTTGTCTATATAAAGATCAGCCAAAAAGAAATGCAATCACTAATGATATTGTTCATAGCGCGCATGTTCTCCAGATAACTTTTAGTTCAAATCTGCTGTCTAAAACTCGCTGTTAAAATGAATCTTCAAGACATCAAAGCTTAGTTTTTTGTTTTGAAGATGCAACACCAACAAATTAAATAAAGTTAGCAAATTGCTTTGTTGGTTCTTCTTTTATAATTACGTGCAATCTACTATTTTGTAAAATATTTATTTGTTACACCATTGATTAGCTAGACTTATTATTTTATTGATTCAGAAGGTTCTTAACCATTGGAAATTGATAATAACACTGATATCTTATAGCTTTTTTGCATTAGATTCAGATAAAAATAGAATAATGAGCCACATTTTTCGAGCTTAATTTTGTAATTTAGCTATTTTTAATAGCTGAGTTGTTTGATAGCGATTATTTTTAGTCTAAATGAGAGTATTTGATTAACGGTAATAAATTAAATTCTTGACGTATTTCTAAAAGAGAACGCTTGAGCAAAGAATCATAATCGAAAAAAGGGTAATATTTTCTTGTACTACGAGTTTTGAACCAGATAATTATTACTTCTGGTAATAATCGAGGCAATATGAATAAAATCGAGCAATAAAGCCATAATACTCCATGCTGTTTAATTAGATCATGATACATAATGTCTATTGCTGGTCTTATTTTAGGGTCTTTACGAGTGTTTAGATAATCGCCGAATTTAAAATCGCTCGTCCAAAAACTCAAGGGTAATAATTTAATTTCGTCATACATATTGGTGTCGCAACCAAGAACAACATGAGTAACATCATGTGCCAACAAGATTTGAGCAAATTCTGGGGGCAATTCCCGAGGATCGGTAATACTAAAATTTATCTCGTAATACTCTTCTAATCCTTGCTGAAGAGTCTGGATGCTATGTTTATTAAGATACTTAGGACGGGAACGTTTAATCATCATTTGATTATTACGATACGATGCTGTTTCGTAACTTTATAATAACATCTATGAGTAAAACTAATCAGAAAATGTCAGGCAGACCTCGTAGTGCCAAGTCTCATCAAGCTATCTTAAAGGCTGCCTTAGAATTACTAGGGGAAGTGGGTTTTGAAAACATGAGTATTGAGGCAATTTCAATTCGTGCAGGAGTCGGCAAAACTACTATTTATCGGCGTTATAAAAGTAAAGAGGAATTAGTAGCTGACGCAATTGAAAGCATTAGACAAGATGTCGTAATTCCCGATACGGGAAATCTTGATAATGACCTTGATGAGTTGATTGAAAATGCCGCACAAATCACTCTTAGTCCTTTAGGCAAACAAACAGTAGCCATGATTATCAGTAGTGCTGCTAGTAATTATCAATTCGCTCAAATTTATTGGACAAAATATCTACAACCGCGACGAGAAGCATTTGCTAGTGTGATTGAACGAGCAAAAATGAGAAATGAAATCCAGGCTGATGTTGATTCTGGTCTGATATTTGACTCTATGAGTGGAATTATGCTTTATGCCCTGATTTTTCCGCCTGAAACCGAATCTTGGACAACATATGTTCGGCGAGCATTACACTTGTTGCTTTAAAAAGCATTTTGTTCATTTATTTATTCTCCACTCAACCAGGCGATCGCACTTCTAATCCATTCTTCTACATTAGGGTTTTTAAGTAGTAAATTATCTTGACTTAAGGCAGCGATAACCTGTTCTATTTCCTCGTTGGTGTAGCCCAAAGCTAACAAGGTCATTTCCAAATCTTCTTTGATTTCAGGCTGGGGAGAAAAGACTGCTTCAGGTTGTGCAATTTCCATGCCCGATATTTTCCGCCATTGGGCTAGTTTGGTTTTTAATTCTAAGGCAATTCTTTCGGCGGTTTTCTTGCCGACACCAGGGGTTTTGGTTAAAGCAGGTATATTACTAGTAACAATTGCCCCAACTAAGTCTGAAATGCCCAAAGTATCAATCAGAGCAATTCCTAACTGCATACCAATACCGCTCACGGCGGTCAACTGGCGGAATAAATCCCTTTCCGCTGCGGTAGGAAAACCATAAAGGATGTGTTTATCTTCCTGAATTTGGAGATGGGTAAATACTTGAATTGGCTCATCTGCTGACCCATCTAGTTTCTGGGCAAAGCGCGTCGAGATCTGCATCTCATAACCAATATTGTTCACATCCAAAATCAAAAACAGGCGATTTTGAGTTGTTTTAGTAATTTCTACTTTCGTACCCTTGAGGTAACTAATCATTAAAGTGACTCGGTATAGCTAAAATTAACTGACTGATTCTTATCTTGCAAATTATTGCCTATTATTAAAACGTCTGGGGTAAATTAGCTTTGTTTCAATTCATTGGTTTTTAGCTTTTAGCCATATGTAGTTTAAAGCAATTTCTATTTCCTGACTTTCACGACACAATGAAATCAGTAAGCCAATTCAGCTTAAACACAATATGCCTAATCATCTGCAATCAACCCAAAGTCTTTATCTCCAAAAGCACGTTGATAATCCAATTAACTGGTGGTATTGGTGTGAATCAGCCTTGGAGGAGGCAAAACGGGACAATAAGCCTATTTTTCTCTCAATTGGTTACTCTAGCTGTCACTGGTGTACGGTCATGGAAGGAGAAGCATTTTCTAACCAGGCGATCGCCGATTATCTCAATAATAACTTTCTGCCGATTAAAGTAGACCGCGAAGAAAGACCAGACATCGATAGCATCTATATGC
>NZ_PVWF01000063.1 GCF_003003995.1 Pleurocapsa sp. CCALA 161
GATGTTTGTTTCCTGGTCGGGCTTTCATCTCAAGGTACAAGACGCATGAGTTTTCAGCCCGACATTAATTTATAAAAGGCGATCGCCATAATCTATTACAATACAAACAAGAGTTTCAAAAGCTTGCACCCCAGGTAGTGTTGGATATGATTCCTTACACCGCTAAAGATGCTCAAGGTGTAGTAGATACTTTTCAAGATATTGCTCAACGAGTGGTAGCCATTAGCAGTCAAGATGTCTATCGCGCCCGTGATATTATTTGGCAGAGAGAGACAGGGATTATCGATCCAATACCTTTAACCGAAGATTCTCCTTTACGCTCACAGCTTTATCCCTATCGTGGTTTATCTGACGATCCTTTTGCTCACGATTATGACAAAATTCCTGTCGAGCAAGTTTACATGAGTGCCAGTAATATATCAGCGACAATTATTAGGCTACCTATGGTTTATGGTGCTGGAGACAATTGGCATCGCCTGTATCCCTATATCAAACGTATGGATGATAAGCGTCCTGCTATTGTCTTAGAAGAAAAACTAGCTCGTTGGCAAGGTTGTTATGGTTATGTGGAAAATGTGGCAAGAGCGATCGCTTTAGCTATCAATGATGAAAAAGCACAAGGACGCATTTACAATGTTTCAGAGTCAATAATTACGGTAGCAGATTTAGTTAGAGCGATCGCTTCTATTATTGGTTGGCAGGGCGAAATAGTAATTCTTCCCAAAAGCCAGATGCCAGATATATATAAATTTGAAGCAAATCTCGATCAGCATTTGGTTAGTGATTCAACTCGCATTCGCACTGAATTAAGCTATACAGAAATTGTTGCTCGCCACCAAGCCTTAAAAAGAACTATTGCTTGGGAAAGAGAATATCCACCCGAAGTGGTTGCAGAAATAGGTCAGGCTAAGTTGTTGGATTATCAAGACGAAGATGCAATTCTAGCTAGTTTAAAATAGATAATTGTCATGCATTTAAATTTCATTTAGCTTATCAAGGGGAATACTAAGTAGCTGGGTGAAATTAAATATAAAATAACGGATTCTTATTTTTCTCCCCTATCTCCACTACTGCACTACCTCACATAAGTCTTTAAATTAATTATGCCTAGCTACTTATATAGATCGTTATGGTTCTGATTCACCGCCTAAATATAAAACTGCCTTTGTTACTTGGATTAGAGTCTTTATCTGTGCGAAGAAAACGAATTTATTCCTCTACCAGATGAACAGGATTTAGAACAAGGAGAAAGAAAGCCAGTTTTATAGATCCCAAATGGGTTCTATGTCCACAAGCTACTTTAGCTTAATTTTCTTCTCCATATTCCCATTCTTTTCTCCCAAAGATTAACAGGATAATAAAAAGCAGGACTCCAAAGACTAGTAATGATTGCCGAAATAATCACTACCTGTTGATATTTTTGCAGCAAATTAATTATGCCAATTGAGTATTCTCCAGCGTACTGCAAAGCAAAAATAGCTTCTGATAAAAATGTCATAAAAAACACCACAAAAGCTACAGAAATAAAATCTTCCCCTAAATACTTCTGCGTCTTGAGGCTTGAGGTGAAAACCCCTACCACTACAAAACTAAGAATATGCGAGGGAGTGCTAATAACTATACCATCATAAATACAGCCGATAATCAAACCAGCGATCGCTCCTTGCCAAGTCGTTTTGTTAAAACTCCAGGCAACAACCCAAATTAATAACCAGTTTGGATTTACTTCTAACAATTCCATCCCTGGAAGATCCACCAGCATTAAAATAATGCAGACAGCGATCGAAGCAGTAATAAACAGTAAATTAATTACCTTTAAAATATCAAATGATCTCTGTTTTTGACGCTGCATTACTAACAATTGCTTCCTCTTTATTCTTTACCCAGTTGGGATTCAAACGGCTGAATCACCACCCATTCTAAAACATCAATCGGCGCGCTCAATTCCACTTCAACGATAGCACCTTGGTTTTTATTCACAGATTTAACCTTGCCAATCGCTAAACCAGGAGGATAAAGTTTACTCAACGAAGAAGTTGCAATCTCATCCCCAGGCTTGATACCTGCCACCTGATGAAAAAACTGCATCACAACTGTAGATGAACTTTTCCCTCTAATATAGCCAAACTGGCGATTGCGACTGAGAATTGCCCCCACTCGACTGGTACTATCACTGATTAACAGTACCTTGCTAGTATGGGGAGTAACGTGAGTAACTCGCCCCACCAAGCCACCGATCCCCGTAACAATATCGCTAGGTTTAACCCCATCTTCGCTCCCTTTACCCAAAGTAACTCGATCCCACCAGCGATCGCGACTACGAGCGATTACAGGTGCAGCAATAGTTTGAACTGGTTGAGTTTCAGCATAATCTAACGATTGCTTTAACTGCCGATTTTGCTGCTCTAACTCCGCCACGCTTTGCTCTAGCTCTAAAATTCTGGCATTAGTTAGCCGATCTTCTACCGTAAATTGTGTTTGGGATTGAAATGGTTTAACTACAAAGTAATAAGCTTCGGAGAGAAATGCAGCCTGAGTTTGCTTGATCCATAGAGCAATAATTAGAGCAACGATAATTATGATTGTGCGAAACCCATATCTGTCCCACCAGCGACTCATACGATAGTTATCCCAATTAATTTTCTAACAGTATTAGAGATTGTAAAAAAAAGCTCGTCTGATTATCTCAGTACAGAAGTATCGCTAAAGACGCGATCAAAAGTTTTGTCTTCCAAAACTTTACCTGTACCTAACACCACACATTTCAAAGGATCGGCTGCAATATGAGTCACAATCCCTGTTTCATGACTAATTAAAATATCGATTCCTCTAAGCAAAGCACCTCCTCCTGCCAACATGATGCCGCGATCGATGATATCGGCAGCCAAATCGGGAGGAGTTTGCTCCAAAGTACGCTTAACTGCTTCAATGATACTTCTTACCGAGTCTTTGAGACATTCCCTAATTTCTGATTCGCTCACTTCCACCGTACTAGGTAGTCCGGAAATTAGGTGTAAACCTCGTACTTCCATTGTGCGATCGCTTTCATCGATAGGATAAGCCGAACCGATTTTGAACTTAATCATCTCCGCTGTATTTTCGCCGATCGCTAATTTATGCTCTCGCTTAATTTGATTGGCGATCGCTTCTGTCAATTCATCTCCTGCAATGCGAATCGATTCACTAATTACTTTCCCCTGAGAGCTGATTACAGCTACTTCAGTAGTTCCACCACCAATATCGATAATCATATTGCCTGTCGCTTCTGTAACGGGTAAACCCGCACCAATTGCTGCGGCAATCGGTTCTTCAATCAAGTTTACTTCCCTTGCTCCTGCGTTAGTGGCAGCTTCAATCACTGCGCGACGTTCTAGTTTAGTTACGCCACTAGGAATGCCAATGACCATCCGTGGATGTACCAAAGGATTACCTTCAAAAGCCCGTTTAATAAATTCGTGGATCATCGCTTCTGTAGCGTCAAAGTCTGCAATTACCCCATCTTTGAGAGGACGCAAGGCTTCAATATTTTCTGGGGAACGTCCCAGCAGTAATTTTGCTTCTTTCCCGAATGCTCTGGGGTATTCTGTTTTGCGTTCGATCGCGACTACAGAAGGTTCTTCCAAAACAATGCCTTTGCTAGATACATAGACCAAAGTATTCGCAGTACCAAGGTCGATACCCATATCCCGCGAAAGTTTAAAACGATTAAAAAAACCCACTGTAATATTTCGCTCCGAAGAAACTAGTAAAGCATTGTCTAAGTCGAATCTAATCTACTCCCTATATGTTAATTAGTCTAATCGCAAATATACTTAAATCTTTAGATCTCTGTAATCAGTGAAAGTATAGAGACAGCAGAGAATTTTTTCAGCAGATCTAGCGTGAGTTTGGATTCTACTTCGAGATAAAAATCTTTTGAAAACAAAACCGTAAAATTATAGACTCTAGTATTTTTACTTAGCCAAGAGGCGATCGCTTTAAGTAAAAGAAAATTTATTAGCAAGATCTTAAAAGCTTTAAGATCTAAGCTCTAAGCTAAAAACCAATTGATAAACAGCATAGTTCCTTAACTTGTCACCAATGGCTTCTAGCTTACGGCTACGAACTAGTTCATTAGTTCATTTCCTAAAAGATAAGCTTAAGCTACGCAAATGAACGAAGCTAATTCACATTAGACATATCGCGTCCATTGCGATTTGCCCCCACCAATTAAATCTCGTCGGGAATCACCCACTTTGGCGGTTCAGACATTTTTTTCATTTTGGCTATTTCCGCTATTTCTAGCATCTTGTCTAACGAAGTATCTTTAATAAAATTAGCAGCCTTGTTTTGATACTCTTTATGGGGACAGCGATCGCCTAAAACACAGCCCTGAGCGCAATCTACTGCGCAGTTTACTTGATCGGGATTCATGTTCTCATGTTAAAAAATTCATCTTTAAGCATTTTAGTGGTTTTTAACTTACAGGTCATTTTAATCCTCACAAGAGACATCTGAACTAATTGCTGCCCACTGCTTATTGTCCCCAAATACGACGATTTAGATTCAAATCTTCGACAATGCCGATCATTAACTGAAAGTCTTGAAAATACTCTTTTAAAGGAGTAAAAGACATCATGCTTTTAAACAGTCTAGGCTCAAAGAGATTGTGACGGTAGGGAATGGCAATGTATAAAAACCCGTCCACAAAAGAAAGATATACTTTGCGTCTAGCTTTTTGGTTAAACTCTACCAAACGAGCCATCAAGTTAGTCGAGAGAATATAGCGAGATTCAAGTTGACTATCTCCGTAAACTCGAAACAAACGCTCAAATTCAGGGTCTTCCAGCTTAATCGGTTCTCCTCGCCAACTATGCAATGGTGCCATTTTTCCTTTGAGATCATTGGGCATCACAAAAGTACGACTGACAAAATTTTTGGCAAACTTGGCTTCAAAAAATAAACCCTGAAATAAAACAGATTTACTACTATATGTCTCTCTGGCAAACTCATCCAAATATCCTCCTGTTCTTTTTTCCGCCAGAATCTCGGCAAAGAAAATACTAGTATTGCCAATTGTGCCGTAAACACAATCTTCCTGTTCTAAATAATCGGGTTCTTGTAGTTCATCGTTGAGGATTTGGCTACGAGTTAGGGCAAGTATGGTTTGACGTTTATTTTCCAAAAATAGATGAGCAGCATAATTTAGGGAATGGCGATCGCGAAATGTATCCGCAGGAGTTGCCCTAAAGGACTCGCTGTGCATCGTACTCGAATGGGTTTGATCGCCAATAAAATCGACAATCTTCTCAATAATGTTCCCTTTGAAACCAATTTTATAGTTGTAAATACAGCCACGGCAAAAAATGATCCAGACGGGAAGAGTAAACAAGAGGCAAAGCAGATAGAAAAAAACAGAAATATTGCCGCTCAAGCACATAGATAATGCCCAACAAAAACACCAAGTAATGATTAGGCAAAAAATACCTGACGCAAAAATAGTTTTGAGGGTATATTTTCTTTTGTGTTCTAAAGCCTGAAGTTCTTCTAATAAATGAGCCTTACAGTACTGTTTAAATTCAGATAGGGTTTTAGGCTTAATTGCTGGTGTGGGAACAACTTCGTCTGCAAATTCCTGCTGATTATCAATCGGTATTAAAAAATCGGTAGATAAGACGGCTAAAAAATGTTGTCCCCATAGTGCAGTACTGGCAATGTCACTCTTTGCTACTGATTGACAAAGAGCGATCGCTTTATCCAACTCTTGATTCTGCTGATAGGCTTTGATTAAACTTCGTTGAACATCAAAATATAACCGACTACGAGGATCTACTATCTCTAACAGTTGCTCAAAAATTGCGATCGCTGCGGGAAATTTTTGCTGCTGTAAATTGCGATCGCCTTGAAGATACAGTCGATCTATTTCTAAGAGTGATAGGGGTTTATCCACAGGGAAAAAAGAAAAGGGGAATAGGGAAAAAGGGAGAAAGGAAAAACTACATTAGTAACTCGCCGACATTAACGTTATTTCTTTCCTCCGCAGGAGTGACAAATAATTCTTTTGCTTGATAGCGTAGATAATTAGCCACTAAATTACTCGGAAACATTTCCAGAGCATTGTTATATTCCGTCACCGCAGTATTATAAAAACGTCTTGCTGCGGAAATTTGTTCTTCGGTTTCATTGAGAGATTCGAGTAATTGAGTGACGTGCCGATCTGATTTAAGCTCAGGATAGTTTTCAATTTGCACCACAATATTACCCATGGTGCGAGAGATTTGATTTTCGAGAGTAAGTCTTTGATCATTACTAATTTCACCAGACATAACTTGCGATCGCAATCTAGTGATTTCAGCCAAAGTTTGCTGCTCAAACTGCATATGATTTTTAACTACTGCCACTAAATTGGGAATCAAGTCCCACCTTTTTTTGAGTAAAACATCAACAGTTGAAAAAGACTTGCTAACCTGATTTTTTTGAGCAATCAAGCTATTATAAATTCTCACACCAACCATAAAAATAATACAGATTAACAATAAAATAACCATCGTTACCGATAGCAAAGTATAAATAAAATCCATTTGCTTGAATCCAAATTAGAACTAAAGTAAGCTGAATTATTGGTTTATTAAATCAGCCTTATATTTATCATTCCCAAAATAGATCCATAATTATTTCAGTAACAACCAAACTTTAGTCTTATGATTAAAATTCTTCACCTATCGGATATTCATTTGGGAAGTGGATTTTCTCACGGTAAAATCAATCCTCAAACGGGCGTTAATACTAGACTAGAAGACTTTGTTAATAGCCTGAAGATTTGTATCGATCGAGCGATCGCTGAACCTGTAGATTTGGTCTTGTTTGGTGGAGATGCCTTTCCCGATGCTACTCCCGCACCCTATGTTCATGAGGCTTTTGCCAGCCAGTTTCGTCGTTTGGCAGATGCAAACATACCTGCAATTCTGTTGGTAGGTAATCACGATCAGCATTCTCAAGGAAATGGTGGGGCTAGTCTCTCAATTTACCGTACTTTAGTAGTGCCTGGATTTATTGTTGGGGATACGATCGCTACTCACCGTCTAGATACTCAAAATGGTGCTGTACAAGTAATTACCCTACCCTGGTTAAATCGTTCCACTCTCCTAACTCGTCCCGAAACCGAAGGATTAGCTCAAGCTCAAGTCAACGAGATGCTGATTCAGAAATTGCAGCCTGTGTTAGAAGCAGAAATACGTCGTCTCGATCCTCAGTTGCCTACAATTTTACTAGCTCATTTAATGGCAGATCGCGCTACTTTGGGTGCAGAAAAGTTTCTCGCCGTCGGCAAAGGCTTTACGATTCCCATGTCGATGCTAATTCGTGAAGAGTTCGACTATGTAGCTTTAGGTCATGTTCATAAGCATCAAAACCTCAACCCTAGTAACGATCCTCCTGTCATTTATCCAGGAAGCATTGAAAGGGTAGACTTTGGTGAGGAAAAAGAAGATAAAGGCTATATCTTCCTAGAAATTGAATCTGGTAGAGTTGACTGGGAATTTTGTACTTTGCCTGCTCGCCCTTTTATAACGATTGAAATTGACGTATCTCAAGCAGAAGATCCTTTAGAGGCGTTGCTAGAGGAGATCGCCAAACAAGATATTACCGATAAAGTGGTTCGCTTAATTTATAAATTGCGATCGCAACAGTTAGATTCGATCAATATCTCCGCCCTAGATCGCGTCTTACAAACGGCTCACAGCCACAGTATCCGTCCCGAATTAATCAGTCAGTTGGCTCGCCCTCGTTTACCAGAGTTGGGAGTCGGTAATACCTTAAATCCCCTCGAAGCATTGACTACTTATCTTAATAACCGAGAAGATTTAAAAGATATTCACCAAGAATTACTGGAGGCCGCAGAAGTTTTGCTGAACGAAACAGCACGTCTACGGGTATAACCTTAGTCAAATTGACCATCGCCAAAAATTATTCTACCTAAACGAATTTTAGTAGCTCCTGCCTGGATCGCTAATTTATAATCTCCAGACATGCCCATCGATAACTCTGTCATAGGCAGGTGAGCATAGTTCTTTTGTCTTATTGCAGTTGATAATTTTGCCACTGTTGCAAATGCCTTGAGCATTTCTACCTCAGATAAACCCCAGGGTAAGATTGTCATCAAACCCTGAACTTTTAGCTGTTCAAATTGATTAAGTTGTTCTAGATCCTGTAATAAATTACTCACTTCCCAACCGTATTTATTGGGATCTGGCATAACTTTTACCTGGAGAAAAACTTTGGGCATCAGATCGAGTTTGGCTGCCAAGCTGTTTATTTTCTCTGCTAAAGACAAGCTATCTACTGAATGAATCCAAGTGAAGTTTTCAATAATTTTCTTCACTTTATTTTTCTGGATATGACCGATAAAATGCCAATCGACATTAGTTAAATCCTTGAGCTGTTCTTGTTTTGACAAAGCTTCTTGCAGACGATTTTCGCCAAAATTGCTAATGCCTGCTGCATAAGCCTCCCGCATCGCTTCAATACTAACTTGCTTAGTAATGGCAATCAGCTCGACATTATCGGGTATTTGCTGCTTAATTAAAGCAATTTTTCGCGAAATATGACCTGTCATGGGGTTAATCTTCAATTTGAATCCAAAAACTACAGGACTACAGGAAAGTACGCTGATAAATCACTTGTAGTTGCTGATGTTTTTCTGCTTCTCGGTCTAACAATAATCTTCGCAACATGCTTTCCACCAGCATCCGCGCCTCTGTTCGGCTAATCGGGTCAAAAGAGAAAGCATCACTACTAACGCTGACAATAAAAAATAAGCGTTGAGCATATAAAGTAGTAAATAATTCTTGATTGTCTTTTAACAGGCAAATTCTGTAGAGGAGTCCAAACGTAGGATGATTTAAATAAACTTCATGAGGTTGATTATTCACTCTGTAACTCAATTAATTTTGGTAATTTTTGCTCTAGGCTCAAGAACATTCTAAAGATTATACTATCCGCTCTTCACCAGAGGAAATGCATAAAATGTATTGTATTTACCTACAAATAGGAAGATATAAGTATACATCTATTTTTAGTTGATCTTAACTGAGAAAGTTAATTTTCCTATTGAGAACTCTTGTGAAGAATTAAAATATAACTTTCAACTATAATCAAGAAATACTGTTGTTGCCTAATAAATTCCACCTACATATAGGGTAATTTAAGCTAAAAGTAAAAAAAAAACGCTATATGTAGCAAAAGTTGAGCTATAGTAAACGAAGCAAACACGAATCTAGTTATTTCATCAGCCTTCTGTACTCAGAAATTCCCTGTACAGACATGAAATTCAGATCGAGCAGTGTTTGTAGATATAGTTTAAAATTTAGCTTCAGAGTATATGCAGCCTACCTCGCCGTTAACCAGCAACTCAACTTCAATCGCTAATTTAGAAGTAGAAGTAGATGAAAGCAAACCTTTCTCTTCTAGTCAAGTCGCCACACAAACATCACCTCAGATACTTGACAAGACATTGGACAATACTTCTACACCTATTTTAGTAGTAAGACGAGATGGTTCACCTACTGTTCTGGATATAACTAAAATTCGGGCCGTAGTTGAATGGGCTTGTGCAGGGCAAAACGTGAACTCCATTACTTTAGAAGCAGGTTTAACTACTCGATTGCGTAATGGTGTTACTACTAGAGATATTCAAGATAATCTAATTGACTGTGCCTTGGGGATGTGCAGTCCTGATGAACCAGCCTGGCGTTATGTGGCAGGAAGACTGCATATTTGGAATTTATGGAAAGACACGCAGGTAAGTCGAGGATTTGGCTATGGAAATTATGTCGCAGCAGTAAAGTTTCAATTAGCTGCCAAACGTTACGATCGCCAAATTCTGCAATATTCAACCGAAGATTTAACCGAGGCGGGAACTTGGATTAATCCTGATTGGGATCGAGACTATGATTATGCTGGGGCAGTATTGCTAACCAAACGATATTTGTTGCGGGATGAACTGCCACAAGAAGCTTATCTTACCTGTGCTTTGCTGTTGGCTGTTAATGAACAACCAGAAGTTAGATTGACTGTAGCCAGAGCATTTTATGAAGCGATCGCCCAACGTAAAATATCCTTGGCAACACCTATTTTAGCTAATTTGAGAATTCCTAACGGTTCTTTGAGTAGCTGCTTTATTATCGGCATGGATGATAACTTAGAAAGTATTTTTGCCGAGATTACCAATGCCGCCAGAATTTCAAAAAACGGTGGTGGTGTGGGTGTAAATGTCAGTCGTATCCGTGCTACTGGTAGCTGGGTAATGGGTAAGGATAATGCTTCGGGGGGAGTGATTCCTTGGATTAAGCTACTTAACGATACAGCGATCGCTGTTAATCAGGGCGGGCGTAGAGCTGGTGCAGTTACCGTTGGTTTAGATATCTGGCATTTAGATGTCCCTGAGTTTTTGGAGATGCAGGCGGAAAATGGCGATCGCCGTCGTAAAGCCTACGATGTTTTTCCTCAACTGGTCATTGTCGATGAATTTATGCGTCGAGTGGAAGCCAAAGCACAATGGACACTAGTAGATCCTTATGAAGTGAAAGAACAGCTGGGGATTGAACTAGCAGAGCAGTGGGGGGATAGTTTTGCAGCAGCCTATAAAACCATTGAAGCAGAGTTAGGCAAGAAAATTAAGCTCTATAAGCAGGTAGATGCCCGTGAGTTGTTTAAACACATCATGCGGAGTCAGGTAGAGACAGGTATGCCCTATTTGGCATTTAAAGACACCATCAATCGGGCAAACCCGAATAAACACGTAGGATACATTCCTGGGGTGAATCTTTGTTGTGAGAGTTTTAGTAATGTCAAGCCAGGATTAGAGGCACACTGCTGTAATTTGGTATCTCTCAATTTAGCTAATGTCGATCAATCAGAAATAGCCGATGTAGCTAAGTTAGCCGTCCGTATTCTGGATAATACGATTGATATTACTCAACCTCCCTTTGAAGATAGTAAAACCCATAACGATAGGTATCGTACCATTGGGGTGGGCTGCATGGGATTAGCCGACTGGTTAGCAAAACGACATTTGAACTATCAAAGTCTGACAGAAATTAGTTATTTGTTTGAAGAAGTAGCATATTGGTGTACTTTTGCTTCCATGGAATTAGCCAAAGAGCGTGGTGCTTATGCTGCTTTCCCTGGTAGTGAGTGGAGTAAAGGGAAATTGCTTGGTTCTAAATCTTTAGCAGAGATCTTACCCTTAACCAACGAGCCAGAACGCTGGCAACAGTTATCTCAAGATGTTCAAACCTACGGTGTTCGTAACTCTCATATTACGGCGATCGCACCCAATACTTCTTCATCTTTAGTACAGGGATGTACTGCTAGTATTCTCCCCGCCTACAGCAAGTTTTTCTATGACAAGTGGGCAAAAGGTACTGTACCCATCGCCCCACCTTTTATTGAAGACTGTTTTTGGTTTTACCGTGAAAATAAGAGCCTCGACCAAAAAATTGTCGTTAAAGCCGTGGCGGTAATGCAGCAGTGGATTGATACAGGTATTTCTATGGAATTACTGTTCAACCTCAATCAAGGTGTGTACTTCCCTAATCAGCCTGAAAGAGCAGTTAAAGCCAAAGATATCTTTGAAACCCTCATTATGGCATGGAAAGAAGGCTGTAAAGCCGTATACTATGTCCGTACTGTGCAGAAAGATGACTTTAAAGAAAATAGCAGTGAAGGTTGTGCAGCCTGTGCAAATTAACTTAAGCTTGTGACTCTTGTCAGAGTAAGGCAAGGCATTGCCTTACCCATAACTTGATGGATCTACACTTCCGCCCACTTACGTAGCAAATTAGCAATACTCTTAGAGATCAAATCGAATTCTGGAGTTTTACCAGACTTAGCAAAGATCGCTCGACGTGCCGTTTCTAGATCGAAGAGAAGTTCGCGATCGCCTCCATCTCGAATTACGCTTTGCACCCATCCTACTACAACTAATCTTGTTCCCTGAGTGACAGGGTTTACCCGATGCAAAGTGGTAGAAGGATAAAGAATTACCGAACCTGCATCTAATTTGTAGCTTTGTTCTTCTTGAACTCCTTCAATAGTTAATTCTCCTCCTGTATATTCTTGAGGCGAATTAAGAAACAGGGTAAAAGAAACATCAGAGCGACATAAGCCATTGCTACTCATTAGAGCATTATCAACATGGGTATCATAAGACATCCCCTCGCTATAGCGACTAAATAGCAATGAATGGATCGACTTGGGGCGAATTGCTAACTGAAACAAAGCATTTTGGTCTAAAGCAGCACTAATTTTGGTTTTTAGCTCCTTTTCGGATATTCCTACTTTTAACTGCTGATTATTCTTAACTAATTTAGCGTGCCATCCTGCTGTCAGTTTTCCATCGACAAATTCGGCTTGTGCTAAGACTTGCTTAATCTCTGTTAACTCATCAGGGGATAGTAATTGATTAATTGAGAAAATCATGATGTGTTGTAGGCGATTAGTCGATCACCATGCCTGTGAATGTTCCTTATACTTCTTCAAACTTTTGTTTCAAACTTTGAATGGTTGCTAAATCGTCATTTTTAGCGGTTGCTTGCTAGACAGAGGTAATAAGCCCCATTTTTCTCGATACTGGTTAACTGTTAACTGAACTGGAATACCAGCAAGTTGTAATAAATTAGTGCCGATTTGATTACGCAACTGTCTTAACCATGAGGGATCGTAATTCCAACCTAGTAGTGTCGGTGAAACCGTGGGTTCTGAGTTGAGTAATAAAGCATTGCAAATGATTATAAACGGCAAGTTGAGATATTCGGCAATGGTTGAACCTTCTAACAACAACAAACAACACCTGATCGATTAGTAAAGCTTCTACGCCTACTTCCTGACAGGCTGCGGGGAGATCACCTAAAACCGCTTCGGTTCCCTGACGAAATAAATCGATAGTGTAAAGTAATGCAGGAATACCGTCTAATTTACCTAAACGTTCTTGCGATCGCTTTACACTACCTAAAGGATATTTAGCCACATTAATAGCATAAAAATCTATCTGAGCGGCAACAGCATAAGACTCAACATCAGGTAAGCCAAACATGGTAACTTGATGTCCTCATGTCCTCGCTGTTGCAGTTCAAAACCCAACGCGCTCATCGGATTTAAGTGTCCCGTACCTGGAGGACAAAGGATACCAAAGTGTTTCATGTTATTAGGTAATAAGCATTGGTAACAAGTTAAGCAAAAGAGCAAAAAGTCAAGCGCTATATGTAGTGTCTTAATCTATTATTTAGCACTAAATATAGAGATAAACTTAACCTAAAGCGCGATCGCCTTGTTTCTAAGTTTGTTCTTTAGAAATAGTTTAAAAGCTTAAAGCTTAAAGCTTAGAGCTTTTAACCATTTGACAAACAGCGTAGTCTCTTAACTTGTCACCAATGGGTAATAAGTAAAGGAGCATAGGCTATAAGCTCTAAGCTAATATTACTGAATTGACCTGAGCTACTTACTAAATTCAATTTGGGAAACTAAGCCCTGAATTTCACCAGGATCTTTAATCGGTGCTTGAGGTGGTTCAATAGATGGCCAAGCTGTTTTTAATTCAGCCAAGCTATCGGTAATGATTTTATGTCCTTCTGGATCTGTTTGACTTTTTTGCTCTGCTACAGTTTGATATAGCTGATCGGCATAGTCGACAAATCCCTTAGAATCTTGATATTCAACTACTTCTACAAATTGATTATTAGCGATCGCCGCTTTATATTCGGCAGCAGCAGTTTTGAGCATCTCCACCATGACACTAATCACAAATTCAGGTGAGTTTCTTTGTTCTTGGGGAATCGCTGCGATCGCACCATCAATTGAAGCTAAAGACTCATCGAATAAAGTCTGTACTTCTGGAGAATCTGGGGCAGATTGAATCAAATCGTGGAGTTGATTTAAGGTGGGTTTAAAATCCTTTACTCCTTTTTGCGGCAGAACAGTGGCTATGCTGCCATATAATTCCTCAACTGGGTGTCCAATATGGGGTTCCGCTTCTACATAATTTTTAGTAGCCATGAGTTCTTGAGCAGCATTTAAATGACCTTTCATTAAACCCAGAACTGTCATATAGTCTACATCAGGATTTCCAGTACCACTCGCACCTTCACCGCCTTCACCGCCTTCACCACCTTCACCGCCTTCACCGCCTTCGCCACCTTCGCCGCCTTCACCACCTTGCGCCATCAGCGAATAATTTGTAGTAGCTTGAGATTCAATCATTTCATCTGATTCATGGGCATTGGTAGGTAAGACTTGTGTACCAATAGCAGTGGCGAAACCCAAAGCTAGAAATAATTCTATAGTTTTAATACGAGTAGACATAGCAAAATTATTGATATTTATTCTTAATTATCTTGATCTAGTACTTTACTAGTATCGATAATTTAAGTCAATAGCTTGAATTATCAGTAATTTCTATCGTTAGTAGAGCCGTATTATGCATCTTCAGCAATTACATCAAAAAACCCCATGCAGCCATGTTCGGCAATATAGTCTTGATGGGGATGGAACATATATTTGCCAGGATACTTGTAGGCAAACTCGAGGATATTTCGTTCGGCAGTACCCATGGTAATTACATCGCTTTCTTCGTTAGATTCTAGACCGTGACCAGTACGATAGATCGCAAATAGATTAGCGTGAATATGAAATGTTACGGCAGGATCATACTCAATCATATTCAGCACATATAGGCGAATTAATTGATTTTGATAGATGGGAATTGGATAGTCACGATAATAGTTGGGAATCCCATTAAAAGCGTATAGTTCATTCTCACCATCAGTCTCTAAATCATATGCTCCCATGACCATGACCATTTCATCGGCAGGAGGTCGACCTTCTGGGGGATCGATGATAAATAAGCCATACAATCCCTTCCCGACGTGACGGCTGATCGGCGCTACATGACAATGATAAGGATGAACACCATAGGGTTCAGCATCAAACTCGTAAATATTGGTTTTACCTCGGCGGATTGGCTCTATACCATCCATTGATGCGGGATGAATTCCATGAAAATGTAGGCTATGGGAATGTCCATCTTCATTGTGGAAAATAACCCGTACGCGATCGCCTTCGGTTGCTCTTAAGGTTGGTGCAGGAACGCGATCATTTAGATTCCAGCTAATAAAGGTAATGGCGCTATTTAACTCGATAGGAGTACTGTGAGCATAAAGTTGAAATTCCCTGACGGTACGACCATTTTCTTCTTTGACTGCGCCATAATCGAAATCTCGTAAAACCATCATCGGATCGAAAGTTGCACCTAAACCAGTATCTAACTTTGGTATAGGAGGTATTTTAACTTGATCAGTAGCTTGAGCTTTGCCTGCATTAAATTTTAGCGCAGCAGCAGCCATCACCCCCGTCCATAGAGTCCATTGAAGAAATTGACGGCGATTCTTGAGCTTGCGCTCCGAAGACGATGAATCTGACATTTAAAATAAAAGCTCTAAGTAACTAATTTTAGATACACACAATTGCATATTATTATTATTAAGTACTGAAGTAAAATTATTTGATGTTTGTTACATCTATTAAATAAAGCAATTTTCTCTTTTGTAACATCAACGTATTTTCATTAAAAGACATGAGAGAATAGCAATCAGTAAATCTTGAGTGCTTTAATTTTCATGTTCATTTTGTTAATGATACTCTGATGTAAATCCTTCCGCGATCGCACATTTAATCTAATTTGCAATCTAAATTAATTGCTCTTTAAATTCAAGCTAATAGTAACGAGATCACAATTACTTGATTTGTTCTAGGACATATTGGGATCAATCAATATGTTTTAGGAGCAATAAACATGGTAAGTCAGCTTAAAAAAATAAGTCCAGTTAATCCAGTTAAGCCTGATTTTAATTATATTAAAGATGTATATGAAGTTTGTTTAGAAAAATATCTTGCAAATCCTAAAACAGTAAGTAGCGCTTTAAGATTAATTGATCATGGCAGAAAAATTCTCCAATATAATGAAGAAGTGGATACTTATATCGCTTTTTATGGCGCACAACATTACTATAAGTTAATAGAGGCATTTAATGCCTTAGATATGTCAATATTTCGCGATCAAAAGCTTGAAATTATTAGTTATGGATGTGGTGCTGCAACTGATGCTTGTTCTTTAATTAGTTACTGTCGATCAAAACAAATAAATTTGCCGTTTAACGCTCTAATATTAATTGAACCTTCTCAAATCGCACTTGAAAGAGGTATTCAATATATTAATCAAGCTTTGTATCTTGAAGAATCAAAGAAGATCAAAATTAATAAAGTTAATAAGTCTCTTGAAAGCTTGGAAGAGAATGATATTTTTTCCAATTCTAAAATTACAAAACTGCATGTATTTTCCAATATTCTTGATTTACAAGAAATCAACTTACAGAAGTTAGTATCGTTGCTTAAAAATACTCAAGTGGAAACCAATTATTTTATTTGTATTAGTCCTAAAAACTATAATGGTAATCAAAGAATTGATACTTTTTATCAAAACATGTCAAGCGCATTTAACCTGTCAACTATATCAACAAATAATTTTAATTTTAAGCAAAGAGTTTGGTCGATGAAAAATAATCGTTATGTCGATGATTATAGTATAGATAGATATCATAAAATTTTTACAGCGCAAATAAATTAAATAAGATTTAAAGTTTATTACTATACTAATAAAATAATGCGAAATAATGATCTGAAAAAACAGTTTGGTCTTAATCTGTTCGAGACAATGCAAATTGAAAATCAAAAATATCCTGAAATTTTAACTTTGCCATCAGGCAAACCTATGGTGGATGGAGAAGTAATTATCTATCGAAACTTTTTTGCTAAGTTAGAAAGCGATCAATTTTTCAAAGAGTTAAAGAGTAGTATAAATTGGCGACAAGATCAAATAAAAATTTTTGGCAGAGAAGTCGATCAACCCAGATTAACGGCTTGGTATGCCGATGAAGGTAAATCCTATAAGTACTCAAGTATTACTATGCATCCTGATGCTTGGACACCAATATTATTGTCAATCAAAGATAGAATTGAACAAATGCTAAAGCTAAATTTTAATAGTGTCTTATTAAATTTGTATCGGCATGGAAAAGACTATGTTTCATGGCATAGTGATGATGAACCAGAATTGGGCAATAATCCAACGATAGTTTCAGTAAGTTTCGGCGCAACAAGACGTTTTCAATTAAGACATAAATCAAATAAAGATTTAGGTACGGTTGAAGTTTCTTTGACTCATGGCAGTCTGCTGATCATGAAAGGATCGACTCAACACTTTTGGAAACATCAAGTACCAAAAACTTCTAAAATATTAAGTGAAAGAGTTAATTTAACATTCAGAGTGATCAATTAAAAGCTATATTTTATCTTCTGGAAAATAATTAATCCAAACGATTATTGCCTACTGAGTCAACGAAAAATTTACTCTAGACTCAGATCTCGCACCAAGAAAAAAAGCCTAGGAATCTTTTAAATATCTTCAGTTGGGATTAATAAGTGACCTTAAAAGGAAAAGGAAGGAGTTACTCTATACTCTTCTAAAATGAATTTAGATTACAGCCACTTAGCAACCTGTTGAAGATAAAAACTTAGAGCTTACAGCTTTATTCTATTTAACCTTAGTCGCTTTGTTTGCGCCTCTTTCCAATTCCCGCATCTTTTTACCCCGCCAAATTAATTTAACAGGAGTGCCTGTAAACCCTAGCTGATCGCGAAACTGCCGATCTATATAACGGCGATAGTTATCATTAAAGCGTTTAGGTTCGTTGACAAATAAAGCAATGGTCGGTGGTTGAGCGCTTACCTGAGTACCATAGTAAATTCTGCCCTGCTTTCCTTGGCGGTTAGTGGGGGGAGAGTGCCAACCTACGGCTTCTTCTAAAACTTCGTTGATTACGGAAGTACTAACTCGACGACGATGGGATTCAGCAGCCACATCCACCAGATCGAGAATTTTATTTACTCGTTGTCCTGTCATGGCGCTGACAAAAATCATCTCCGCCCATTCCATAAAATACAGGCGAGACAGAATTTCCTTTTTATATTTATTGATCGTGCCAGTTTCTTTCTCTACCGCATCCCATTTATTAATGATCAGAATAACTGCTCGACCCTCATCAATAATACGTCCTGCCAGTTTTAGATCCTGTTCCGTAACACCATCGAGGACATCAATTACAAATAGCACCACATCTGAACGGCGAATTGCTTTAAAAGCACGGTTGATACTAAAAAATTCGGCACCATAGTCAACGTTTTTCTTCCGCCGAATACCTGCGGTGTCAATAAGACGATAAGTTTGTTCTCCGCGCTGGACGATCATATCGATCGCATCACGAGTAGTACCCGAAACAGGACTGACGATCGAGCGTTCTTCCCCTGTCAACGCATTGAGTAAGCTAGATTTACCGACGTTAGGACGACCAATGATTGCTACCTTGATTTCATTGTCTTCCACTAACTGATCCCCAGGGGGCAAATAAGTCACTAGTTCATCTAACAGTTCCCCAGTACCGCTACCGTGAATGGCAGAGATGGGATAAGGTTCTCCTAGTCCCAACTCCCAAAATTCCGCAGCTTGGGCTAAACCCTGTTCAACAGACTCGCACTTATTGACAGCTAGTAACACGGGGACAGATTGACGACGTAACCATTCGGCAATTTCGCGATCGCCATCCATTAAGCCAAATTGACCATCCACCACAAAAATCGCAGCGCAAGCCTCTACTAGTGCAGCCATCGCTTGCTGACGAATCATGGGCAGAAACTCAGTATCATCATCAAAGACGAGTCCTCCCGTATCGACTATTTGAAAATCACGATCCCGCCAAAACGAGGGGCGGTAAGTGCGATCCCGAGTAATACCTGGTTCATCATGGACGATCGCCTGCTGATCTCCAGCCAAACGATTGACAAAGGTAGATTTCCCCACATTGGGTCTACCAATAACAGCTACAATAGGTAATTTCATATTTCTGTTAAGACGCTACACATTACGCCTGTAAATTTGATTCAAAATGAAGCGATTAGTTTGCTGCAACAGCAAGTTAATACTTGTTTAATGATAATTGATTAAGGACGGGGTTTTAAACTCAATTTTGCTAATCGATATCTCAATATCTAAAGTGCGATCGCTATTTTAAACCGATATTTTAGCTAAGTAGTGTAATTCTTCAAGAACTCCCGCAACAGACATTCTCAAAGCCTGGTGTACGGCTGACAACTTGGCTAAGTCTAGCTGGTGAGTCCATTCGTTCATGAAAAACTTTTTGACTTCAATCGCTAATACGCAGGCAGAATTAGGAAAATGCTGGTGAATCCACTGGGCAAAATATCCTCCTTGAAACTTAACGTTTTCTCGAATATCTAACTGCCTACCCAGAAAATCAAACTGTCTCATGTCGTGAATAAATCGCTCCACCACAGGTTGCCAATATTCTCGGTTGAGAGTTCCCGTACCTAGATTAATTTCTGGATTGTAGATCTCCAGATCGGGGGAAGAGTGCATTCCTTGACGGTAGTGATTGTAGGTATGCAGATCGTAAATCACAAAGCGTCCATAGCGTTGTTCCAATCCTCGACAAATTTTACCAACTTGAGTATAAAAAGCATCGTACTCCGTCAAAGATCGTTCAATCATATGCTGGGGCAGTGGTTCTTGCCAAACCTTTAATCCCCAAGAATCTTCGGGCTGAAGGTAAACAGCCTGATGGCGAGGGCGATTGAGATCGATTTCAAATCGCGATCGCAAAACTACCAGTCGTGATTCGGCAATGTCTGTCCAGATAGCCGTAAAAGGGTCTTCTTCCCGCTGACGATCGTCTGGGCTAATAGCTAGCAATTGCTCTATTTCTGAGCGTACATCATGACCATCGTGCAGAGCTACCGCCATAATTGGTTGGTGTCCCTCGGTTGATATCCAAAGCTGTGACATATTTTTATCGGTCTTACTTATAATTCTGCGCCTGAAGCTAGAGAAAGGGTGTTGAACATTTATAATCTGGCGATCGCCTTTGATGCTGCTATCATCACTTTATCTCGTGCCTGTCCTTTTTATGAGGGCAGAGTGGCAGGTAAGGCAATGCGCACAATTCACTATCGCGGTAGTACCGAAGGAATCCAAAACACTGCAATTAGAGACTATCTTGATTCAATTTTAGAATTTAGCTGCCAAGATGACAGCGAAGTTGGTCACTATTTAGCTCAATTTAAAACCACCCTGGGAGAATATACTACTACCGAGGCTCAATTATTAGCGAAATTTCCCACCACCACAGGTACAATATCACAAGCAGACGGTTTAGCTTTGGTTCGTTATTGTTGCGATCGCCTGGAAGAAGAGGTTAGTCATCTTGAATCTGGACAAGCCATTAAAAACGTCTTGACTCAATAGTTTAATGTGTTTACACTTTTGACTTGTGAAAGTCCATCTCTGTTAAGGTTTGGTAATTAAATCAATCAAAGTCTTAATCAGGCGATCGCTTTCTAAAGGAAGAATATCTTTGGCGTGCATCATCTCTTGCAAGATGATGAAGTAAATCAACGATCCCATCATCACTCTCACTGTGGCTTCTGGATCTGCTAACTTAAGTTGCGGGTGAGATTGAAAATAGTGAGTCAAAACTTCGATTGCTGGTTTAGCCATATTATTGACATAAGCCTTAGCTAACTCAGGAAAACGACCCGATTCGCCGATCACAATCCGCATAAAATCACAGAACGCGCGATCATTTTGGGCAGTCTCAATCATTTTAGTCGCCATCGCTGATAAGACTTTTTGAGGTTCTTGTTCCAAGGATTGAGGTCGATCTAAACTCAATACTGTCTGAAATTTATCTTTGACTAAATCTTGCATCAGGGCATTAAACAGGCTTTCTTTATCGCCAAAATGGCTATAGACCGTCGCTTTGGAAACCCCTGCAACTTTGGCTATTTGATCCATGCTAGTACCTGCATAGCCATGTTTAAGAAATTCTTGCATTGCACCTTTTAAAATAGCTGCACTCTTCTCTACTGATTTAGAACGTTCTAAATTTTGCTTGGTTTTGCTCATTTGCATGTTTGACTGTTCCTTTTTATTTTAGGCTGATTTGAGCTTGTCAAACTAATCGGTTTAGTTTAAATAAAAGACAGATCATCAAGCATAGCGATTGCATTAGAAGTTTGTTTGGGCAGATGGCGATCGCTCAATTGTGAGTAAGAAATTGTCTGTATTTTATATGCGGACTATTTCTGCCTTTCTGTACTAACCTGAGTTCGGGATTAGCTCAAATCCTTATTTTGAAGGTATTGAAAAAATACTATTTTCCGTTCTTCTTTCATAGTAGAGTTGCATCCAAACTATCTCAAAAGCTATTAGCTTAGAGCTTACAGCTTACAGCTATCTCCACCAATTAATCTGCTTAACCCGAACTCAGGTTGTACTAGCTTAATTGTGGAAAACATAGCAGATCTGGTTAAATCTCTAAATACTAAATAATAGTTTAATTGCTTTCTGTTTAGGCGATCGCATCTGTACAATCTAAACAGGACAATTAAGCCTATGAGTTTAGCAGGAAATAGCAATCTAATTAAAACTAACTGGAAATCACCTCCTGCCGATCCTATGGTGTTGATGCAGGATTGGGTCAAACAAGCTCACTCAGCTAAGATTACTGAGCCATTAGGGATGACTTTGACTACGGTTAACCCAGCAGGTTGGGCATGGAGTAGGGTTGTTTTAGTTAAAGAATTGAATCAAGCCTCGATTATTTTTGGCTCTAGTTCTAGCAGTGATAAAGGACAAGACATTGAGCATAACGCAAAAGTAGCAGGAAATTTATGGTGGCGTGAAAGCGTGCAGCAAATACATTTTCGTGGTTATGCTACTATTGCGCCTCCGTTCAAGTCCGATCTGTTGTGGCAAACGCGATCTCGCAGCGCTCAAGCAATAGCAGTCTGTTCACAGCAAAGTCAGCCTTTAATCTCAGAGTTAGATTTTAAGACCAAGGTGGCAGCTTGGGAAAGTTCGGAGCAAATATTATCACGTCCCTTAAGCTGGAATGCCTATCAAATTACGCCAATTGAATATGAATTTTGGCAAGGAGATGCGAGTAGACTACATAAGAGACTTCGCTATAGTTTACAAATACCCAATATCGACTTTGCACAAGCATCAAATCTGGCAGAATTAGTCATAAAATCGGGAATATGGACTCAGCAACGTCTACAACCTTGAGTCAACTATGACAAGTTAAGAAAAAATTGAAATAGTCAACGACTAGACATAGTGCTTAGTTTATTACTTAAGGTTATATATAGCTCCCAGGCTTTTTCAACAAAGCTACTGCAAAATCTTGAAAGGCTAAAAGCTAAAAACTAGTTGAGAAACCACACACAACCTTAACTTGTCACCAATGGATAATTACTGTGGTGATAATACAGATAAAGATTCTACTGCGCTGTCAAGATAAACATAAAGATTGGGAATCATGAATCCTTTACGTTCAAAACTAACCATTTTTACGTTTTTGACACCATAGTTGTCATTCAATTCATTAAGCGCCTCGTACAAGTTTTCACCAGATACATCGCCTTTGACTTTACTATTAGGGTCAAAAAAGTGCTTATAATTTGGTTCAATCACAGCAATATTTGCGGTTGGAATTAATTTCAAGAAATAATCTTGGTCTGCCTCGCTATTACCTAGAAAAAAATCTGGTTTTAAGTTCATCAAGGTTGCTTGTACAGCGATGACCGCAAGCAAGATAATTGGTAGCATAAATCGTTTTAACATTGTCTATCCTCTAAAAGTGTATTGGCGCAAAATTATGCTGAAGTCAGCAATTATCAATTAAGCTCATCCCACTTATAAATGAGGTGAGATTTGCTGGTGGTTGTCAGTGAAAAATTTATTACAATTGCTTTAATAATGTAACAAAGTTTTAAGATTAATGTAACGTTATAAAAATTACAATTATTAATCTTGGGCTGACGCAGATTAAAGTAGACAAGAAGAATATTATTTCACTCAGGTATTGATTAAGGAAAAGTAAATTGACAATATGGTTTTAGAGAACGTTCAAGTTTTTGATGAGGACTTAGATAGTGCCAGTTTAGCTCGCTATTTGGCAGCAGAAGCAGTAGCAGTTGATACCGAAACCATGGGGTTAGTTTTAGGACGCGATCGCTTATGTTTAGTGCAAATCTGCGATGATCAGGGGTTTGTCAGTGCAATACGAATTGCCAAGGAGCAAACAGCAGCGCCTAATCTACAGAAGTTACTCACTTCTTGGGATGTTATCAAAGTCTTTCATTATGCTCGTTTTGATGTGGCACAGTTTAACGTGACCTTTGGTATTGAAACTGCACCAATTTTTTGTACCAAGATTGCTAGTAAACTAGCTCGGACTTACACTTCTAGTCATGGATTAAAAAATTTAATTGCCGAACTAACTGGAGTAGATTTAGATAAAAGCGCTACCAGTTCTGATTGGGGAGATACGCAAAATCTTTCCTATGAGCAATACGATTATGCAGCCAACGATGTGCGATATTTGCTAGATGCGAAAGATAAGCTTACGCAAATGTTGAAAAGAGAAGGTAGAGAACAATTAGCACAGCAGTGTTTTCAGGTAATACCTGTATTGGTCGCTTTAGATATCCTGCAATATCAGAATATTTTTGAGCATCGTTGAAATATTTTGTATATTTTCGCTCAAGTAATAACCCGATCAAGTGTCTTGCTATCCGCTGCACCTGCTTGGGCAAATTCTACTTCGTGAAAATGCTCTGAAGCCCAATTGCAGAGGGTTTTAAGAGGTTCTACCAGCGTTTTTCCTAAAGGAGTCAAGGAATATTCAACCATTGGCGGTACAACTGGATAAACCTGGCGATGAATCAGTCCACTTTTTTCCAGATTACGTAAGGTTTGAGTCAACATTTTTTGCGACACTCCACCAATTTCACGGTGTAGTGCGCCATATCTTTTTGTCTTTCTCGATAACGACAAAATAACTAATGCTGTCCATTTATCTGCAATCAAATTGAGAACCTGACGAACATCAGAAGTTTGATCTAAGACACAAGGTTGGGATGGTGATTCTGTCATATTACGCACTTTTGGGTATGTATAACACTTTTAAGTATGTACTTGTTTTCTAGATTGTACCCCGTTAATAATGGAATTGCTTAAAGCAATCAACCATTAAGGATTTTATGATGATGAATTTTTCAGGTAAAGTTGCAATTGTTACGGGTGGAACTTCTGGCATTGGTCGAGCTACTGCGATCGCTTACGCCCATCAAGGCGCTAAAGTGGTAATAGCAGGTCGTCGAGTCATAGAAGGGGAAGAGACAGTTAAGAAGATCGAGGATGCTGGTGGAAAAGCATTTTTTATTCCAACAGATATCGTTCAAGAGTCAGATGTCAAAGCAATGGTTGACAAAACGGTTGAAGTATTTGGTCATTTAGATATTGCTTTCAACAACGCAGGATCTTATGGTGAAAATCCTTCCCTAAGCGAGCAACTAGATTCTGAATACGAGCGTATTATGGACGTTAATGTGAAGGGTGTTTGGTTATCCATGAAGTATGAGATTACCCAGATGCTGAGTCAGAAAAGTGGTGCGATCGTCAATACATCATCTATTTTAGGTGTGGTTGCAATGCCTAGTGTTCCACTCTACACTGCGAGTAAATATGCGGTGGAAGGCCTGACCAAAGCGGCTGCTATCCAATATGCACAATCGGGTATCCGCATCAACACCGTTGGACCTGGTGCAATTGAAACAGCAATGTTTGAGAAAGCAACGGATGGACAAGATGAAGCAAAAGCTTACATGGCAGGACTTCATCCCATGGGTCGAGTGGGAAAACCATCTGAGGTGGCTAATGCAGTGCTGTGGTTATCCTCAGATCATGCCTCGTTTGTAACGGGCGAAACTTTGATCGTAGACGGTGGTTATGTTGCACAGTAGTTAAAAAGATTTTAAAATAACAGGCAAACTTTTCGTTAATTGTCCGCAAATTTGCCTGTTTTTCTATTTATACAGTTACTTTAATGAGAATGAATCCTCAACCTTCTGCCTCAATTCAATTAGCAACTTCTATCGCCCAAATCCAACAATGTTTTCCTGTAATGTCGCAACTGCGATCGCATCTGCAAGCAGATAATTTTGCCCAGCAAGTGCAAGCTCAAAGGTCGACTGGTTATCAACTGGCTTATATCTATGATAATCAAGTAGCAGGAGTAGCAGGGTTTAACCTTGCTACTAATTTAGCTTGGGGAAAATATCTTTATCTAGCAGATTTAATAGTGAATGAGGGTTCGCGATCGCAAGGTTACGGTCAAGCATTATTTACCTGGCTAATCGAATATGCTCAAGATCACAACTGTCAGCAGTTTCATCTCGATTCAGGAGTTCAAAGGTTTGCTGCTCACCGGTTCTATCTCCGACACAAAATGAACATCTCCAGTCACCACTTCTCTCTCCAGCTTTAGTTGCAACATAAGTTCTCAGTATTTGCTCATTGCTAATTGAACACAGGTGGCTTTCTCATCTTAATCATCCTAGCTGGATTACCCACTGCCGTCGCATAATCGGGAATATCCCTAATTACCACTGTTCCTGCGCCGACAGTACACCACTTTCCAATTCGGATCGAGGGAATTACTACCGCACCAGCGCCTATATGCGTTCCTTCTCCTACCTTGACATGACCACATAAAGTTGCATGGGGAGAAATATGAGCATAGTCGCCAATCTCATTATCATGATCGATACTAGCTGCCGTGTTAATCAATACGTGTCTACCTACCTTTGCTGCGGATTGAACAATCGCACCTTGTAAAATTACTGTTCCCTCACCAATAGTTGACTTAGCCGAGATAATCGCCGTACCGTGAATTGCTTGACCATAATCAGCATTAGTCCGCAACATCAGATCTAATTCAGCTCTCCTTTGGTTATCCCCTACACTAATAATTAAAGGTGCATCTAATTTTGGAAACGTCTCTCCCTGAACTCTGATCCCCGAATCGATCGCCATAGTGGTCAATTTTGCACCAAGAGGTTGATCATCAAATACCCCTAGCACCTCGACTCCAAGGCTGTTGAGAATATCGGTAATAACCTTAGAATGACCACCTGCTCCGTATAGATACATATTGCTAATCAAGCTAATAAAATAATAATTTTAATAATTTGACAATATCAATATATTGTTTAAAAAATAAGATTTTACGGGGTTTTAGTAATTATCAAAAAATAAGTATTTTAGGATAGTGATTCTAAATTATTAAATTTTGATAATTTATGTGATTTAATTACATATACATATGTAGGTGTATTGGATTAATTTAAAAGATGTTTTGATTTGATATTTGAATTAACTGTTTTATTTAATAGACAATAGATTTATGATGGCGGAAAACATGACATCTAAATTTCCCTCATCTTGCTTAACTAACGAATTCTCATCAATTCCCATCGCCAATTTAAGATTAATTTTAGCAATACTCAAATGCAAGGATTACAGAACGAAAGTGTAGTTGTCAATCAAATTGTCCAATCTGAGCGACCATTTCCATCTACAAGCAGCACTTACGATTTGGCAATTGTGGGATCGGGCATATCTTGTGCATATACTTTGATTCATTATCTGGATTTACTAGCAAAAAAACTAGCTACAAGAGAAATAGAGGAACAAAAAACCATTAAAGTTGCAGTGCTAGACAAGTCTGGAGAGTTTTGGAAAGGTATTCCCTACGGTAGTAGATCGGGTCAACAATCTCTAATCATTACTTCTCTCCGGGAATTTCTACCTCAGCCAGAGCGCGATCGCTTTACTGATTGGTTAAAAGCCAATTACAATAGCGTCATCTCCAGTCTTCAAAAAAGACCAGGTATTTTTAGCAGCCAATGGCTAAAGTCTTATCAAGCAGCAATTGAGCAAAATCATTGGAATGATCTTTTTATACCGCGATATTTATTTGGCTGGTATCTCAAAGAGCGCACAGTAAATCTATTAAAGAAAGCAGCAGCGCAAAATTATTTGCAGTACGAGCTAATTAAGGCAAATGTTTGTAATATTCAAAAGCAGTCAGAAGTTTACCAAATCGATACCACAGAGCATAATCCCCTTTATGCTACAAAAGTAGTTTTGGCGATTGGCAGTCCACCTAACAAAACAGCTTTTTTAAGCCAATTAAAGTTTTTTGAGCGATCGCCTGCTGAAGCTAAAAACGAAGTTTGCTGTATCGCTGATGTATATGAACCTTCGCAAAATAGTAACATTGAACGTATTCTTCAGCATTTACAAGCTAATTCTAGACGAGCCAAACAAGTTCTGATTATTGGTTCAAATGCCAGTGCGTTGGAAACTATCTACAGCCTCAATAATCTGTTAGAAGTGGCACAATTAATCGATAAGTTTGTGGTTGTCTCGCCCAGCGGTACATTTCCCCATCCTATTAAAGATACTCCTGTATCTACGACTTATATTGCCCAAAACCTTGATTTACTTCTACAGCAGGACAATTTCACCGCCAAACAAATTTATGAAGCAGTCCAACAAGATGTTGCAGCAGCCTTAGCAAACAATGAAACTGTAGATGGCACTTATAGGCTCATTTCCCAAAAGGTAATTCAGGCTCTTGATCAGCTTAGTTATCTAGAACAAAAACAATTTGTGATTGAATATGGTGTAAAAATTGGTAAGTTTCAAAGACGCGCAGGGTTAGATTACCTCAATGTTGTAGGCAAACTTGTGCTTGAAGGTCGACTAGAATTTGTCAAAGGCAAATTTATCAGCATCATATCTCTAACAAAAAATCAGTTTGGTTTTGAATATATTCCCCTCAACAGCAGCCAGCCAGAAACATTTACCACTCCTGTTCAAGTAATAATTAACTGCGCTGGATTTCAAGATCTAACTCAATCATCTTCCCCTTTAATTAATAATTTGATTCAACAAGGAATTTGTACTCCTAATGATTCTCGTGGTGGCTTTGAGATGAATGAAAATTTTGAGACACAGCCAAATTTTTATCTTATGGGACCGTTGGTTGCAGGAAACATTAATGATAAGCTAAGAGTTTGGCATGCTGAAAGTTGCGGTCGCATTTTTAATCTGTCTCAAAGCCTAGCAGAAGTTTTATTATAGTTGTGGTCGATGTCAAGCCATGAAAAAGCTCTTTGCTCAAATGCCGAAAAAATATAAGATCTCCTTGATTTTTGTTTTAGGCTTATTATCTGTTGCTGGTATTACCTGGAAACCGATTGGGATTAATTATGGCAAGTGGTTAGCTGCGGGGGAAAGCGATCCTACAGGAGACATGTCTGTTCTACTTTCAGGTAGCAATGCTCGCTTGAAAACTTTGATTGAGCTATATGAGGAAGGAAAAGTTCAGGGAATTTATTATGCAGCAGGAATTGATGAAACTGTCGAAGATTTGACCGAATATCGTAATATCTTTGCAAAATATAAGCTTCCAACTCAAGACTTATACTGTGGTGAGTTGGTTGAAAGTACGTTTAATGAGGCACAGGCATTTAAACGCAAGCTAGCAGAAATCAAAAATCCTGTTAACAAGATTATCTTAGTATCGGATCGCTATCACCTGCGTCGGGGTATATGGAGCTTTAACAAAGTGTTGGGAGATGAAATAGAGGTTACAGCTTATTCAACTCCAAGCTCACCAGAAATTGCCGATCTTCACTGGTGGAAACATCAATCTTCCCGCGAACAAGTCATTGGTGAGACTAAGAAAATGGGTTTTTACTTTATTTATTATGGCCTGCTCAATCAGGGAAATTTAATTACCCATGGTGATGTCAACCGAATAACTACAGGAAAAGTAGCTCAGGGAGTCAATCGCCCTTGCGAAATTGTTCTACCCCAGTTGACTACTAACAAGTAGCTAATAACCCAAAGTCCATATTCCTAATCCCGTAACCCCTAAACACAGTATTCCAGCCATCCCTGCTAAAGGCTGTTGCTTTATGCCTGTAAACCAGTGATCTTGATGTTGATAGATTAATAAATCTGCTGAATCGAGACAGGTTAAGCCCCAAATCCAACCCGCGTGAAGTCCTATGGGTAAGTAAATGGTGTCGTTGATCGATCTGGCTGCTACTAACACCATCCCCATCAGCCATAAACCTGGAAGCTGTGGCAAGGTTTGTTTTCTTTCCCAAACTAAATGCAAACCAGCAAAAATTACGCTAGAGGCGATCGCTGCTAGCCAAAATGAATTATCTGTTAGTAGAGTAATAAATATATACCCACGAAATATTAGTTCTTCTACCAAACTGATTAGTAAACTCAAGCTCAAGACTGGTAACAATAAGCTGGGTATTTGCCTCAAATTCTGCCAACGCCAAGTAACTAAATTACCCAGAGATTCTAGGGTAAAAACCAGTATTAAACTGACTAAACTAGCACCTAATCCCAATAATACATACCATAGGTTGCTAGAGGTAAGGCTTAAACCAAGATCTGCAAAGGTTAAAAATTCTGTTTTAACCTTCCAGATAATTATTCCTGGGACAAGAAGATAAAGAGAAGCTAAGAGAATTAACTTTTGCTTTGGTGTTAGGGACTCTTTTGGCTGCCAGTCAATTAGTCTAGATAGCACTAGGGCAATGGGCAACCAGATGATAGTCCATACTCCCAGCAAGCCAAGAACCTTAAACCATGATGGACTCATCAGCTTAATTGAATTGAATGATAGTACATCACGATGATTTGAAGAGGCAAGGGCGATCGAGCAAACGCTCTACCCGACAACTAGTTATTTAATTATTGTCAGCTGCACCATTGTCTTCACCATCAATTTGTTTCAGGTGAATATGCTTGTATCCCAGCTTAATTTCAAATTTGTCACCTTCCTTTAGACCCATTGCTTGAGTATAGGTAGATCCAATTACAATTTGACCATTTTTATGAACGCTGACTCGATAAGTAGGTTCACGTCCACGACCATCTTTTGCTCCTTCTGGATCTAGAGGAACTCCCTTGGCTGCAAGTACTGCATCGTAAAAATCAGTTAGGTTTACCCTCGTTTGATTATCTTTAGTGATTGTATAATATCCACATTTTTTAGCGGTTTCACGTCTTGGTAAATGAGACAATTCTCTTACTTTTTGCAGTAA
>NZ_PVWF01000215.1 GCF_003003995.1 Pleurocapsa sp. CCALA 161
CCTTTAGAAACTTTAAGCTGGTGGGCTGGTTGGTATGAGGATCTCTCTCCAAGTAGCTCTTCAGAAGAAATACAGCCGACAGCACAGTTAAAAACTAGTCGTTATGTAATTTATCTCGATGGCATCAGCCAGTCTAAGTTCGTACATACGCCAGATATTCAAGATTTTTTTGACGCTTTAGAACCCGCCCTACCAGAAGATGTTGAGTTGATTAAAGAAATTATGGTTTATTCAGTTCGCGATAAACCACTAACAGCCAATCGTCCCCTATCCTTCCTTTGGCGTATAGCTGATTCATTTAGGTTCAAAAATCCAGCTAGCTTGTTCGGTTTAATTGTCAACGTTCGCAACGCTCTAATCGTGGCGGTTTCTGCCGATAGACGCTACGGTCCTATTTACAACTTTGGAATTGCGCGACTGATGTATCAAGCCCTGATGCAACGAGGTTATCAGCCAGAACGTAGAACACCAATTACCCTAATTGGTTTTAGTGGTGGCGGACAAATGGCAGTAGCAGCAGCCCCATATCTACGAAGTGCATTAAATGCACCCATTGATGTAATTTCCTTGGGTGGGGTTATCAGTGGTAACGTAAATCTTTTAAGACTAGAGCATCTCTATCATTTATCTGGTGAGAAAGATGTAGTCGAGCGTATTGGTCCAGTAATGTTTCCCAGACGCTGGGCTGTGTTTTTCCTATCTTACTGGAATCGTGCCAAGCGCATGGGGAAAGTAAGTTTAATTTCTTTAGGACCGGTTGGTCATCAAGTTCCAGGGGGAATCATGGACCCCGAACAGCGTTTACCTAACGGACGTACCCACCTACAGCAAACTATCGATTGGATCGTGGGGATTATACAGGGTACTGCCAAACAAGAAGATAGCACAACTCGAAAAAAACTCAGCGATTACGAACGGTTTCGCTCTTCAAACTTCAATTGCCCAGAAGCTTACCCGATTCATCAATCTCTGTCTCCAGAATATTATAGGGCGATCGCGCCTTGGATGGGTCGGTTAATTCTACCTGCAAAAGATCGGCGCATAGCAGTTAAGGGACTGTTGTTTGAAGTTCATCATGCTCCTGAAGAATATAAACATCTAGTCGGACAAGTGGTAATGCTGCGTCTTAATGACGAACCAGAAACCCGCGCCTACGTTCAAGCCGTAACTAAAGATGTTCATTTTAGTCCCCAAGCCGAGTATAGTGTCAGACAGGGTAACGTTCATCCAACTCGGCTCAATCACTGGCAACTAGTTAATCCCCTAGAGTCTTTGGCAGGTTCGCATCCCGTAGACGATTTAATGGTAATGTTATCCGAACCAGCGATCGCGCAGACAGAAGAAGATGAAATTGCCCAATACATCATATATATCTCTCATGAGCCAGTACAAATTACGGGACGATACTATGCTTTAGTAAGATTCTTAGAACCAATCCCCAAAAGCGATCTGTTTAGGGTGGTTCACTACAATCTGGCTTCAGGACGATTTGATGGGATAGAAGAAACTGTCAGAATGCCGAATGTAGTCCCTAATCGCAATAATACCTGTCCGTCTACGACAAAAAACATCGAACAATCTCCTCTAAACGAGACAGGATGGTATATTTATGGCGCACAGGATGAGTCGGGAAAATTTATCGTTCGGGCTTTAGCACCCCGTAAGCTATTACAGGTCGAACCAGAGCGGATAATTACAGGACGCAAGCCGATTAAAAAGTATTTAAAGAAAGAAGCTTGGGGTAATCTAACTGCAAAAAAAGGTAAGGTAAACTCGGTTTTGCTCAATCCAAGAACAACTCAAGCCAGAAACTCTTGGGTTGAAGGTAAACGAGCGTTATTGATTCATACCTATGGAGGAATTGGTGGTAATAAAACCGAACCCGCAGCGAAAACTCCCCTCTACTTCGGTCACTTCGCCTACGGAACTGCTACTGTAGTGCGCGAACCACTAACGGGCGAACTACGGTTTGAAATTGTTTACCATCAAGTCTATACTCAAAATTCTGAAGGACTGATTGCAGGTAGCCTACACTGGTCGCGTTACCTGGGCGATCGCCAGTTGGGCTGGTTGGGATTACGTCCTGTATGCGACATCATAATTGAATTAGACGAATTTACGGGTGATTATGAAACAAATAGAGGATCGCACTCTCCTTTAAATCGAGTGGTTCACCAGCTAGAAGTTATGGCTGCTCGTTATCGTATTGGCGACGGGACAGGAGGTACTTTTGTCGGACCTGCATACAACTGTGTCCAGGATGCCAATCAAGCCTTATATGCTGCGTTGAGACAAATATCGCGATCGATTCGTTCTAATCCCAATGTCGAGGAGTGGAAACAAGAACATCCCGAACAGTTGTACCGATTGGAACAGTTAGAACAGTTAACCGAAGACTTCAAACATCTACTATTACCCTGGGGAACGGCACGCGCCGACTGGAAAAACCATGCTGAAGTATTAGGCAGTACTTTAGAAGATAACCCCGTGCAGAACCTAATCCGTGGTTTAATTACTTGGCGTACTCTTTTACCTCGTTTAACTAGTGATGAGGTAGTAGAAATATTTCTCAAGCAGGGTGGTCAAGCATGGATGCTGCGAACCAATCAGGTAGGCGGTACTAATCCTGATATCGAACCTGTTGCGCCGATGACCTTATAGTAATCGCAGTACGTTAATTGGTTAGGACAAGTTTGGGGCGTTGCTGATTTTATGTCGTACAAAGTATTTCTGTTCGTCCCTAAAGCGATTGTCTTAAATGTCAAATAGACGTTTGTCTTGAGCGATCGCATTATCAAAAAAGCTTTTAGCTTTTAGCTATACGCTAATTGGGTAAAAGGGCCCCCATCAAATCGAAGATTTGATGGTCTTCAATTAGTGGTGGGTACAATCCCCCACTAATTGTAAAGTGAACGATACCCCGAGATAAACTTAAGCTAATAGCTAATGGCTCTGAAGCTCAGAGCTATTGAATTTTAAAATCATACCTCTATTCACCAACGCTTTTTTGGTTTGGATTCTGCAATAAATGCCATTAAAGTCTCTTAGTTAAAATATTCTTTTGATAAATGGTATTATTGCTGGTTTGTATAATCCTGGGCTTGATTTAGCGATCGCCTGATTCGTGCAAGATGTCTATTATTTCGATTAAAGTTTTTGTACTAATACTACTAATTGATTGAAAGACTGAGTTATGGTCATAGACTGTGCTGAAATTCGCTCGGCAATACTAGCTACTTCCTGCACAGAGTCTTTAGCGAATGCTGAACTTTGGGTTTGATTTTCTACCGATTTAGCAATGTTTTCAATGAGAGTATTCATCTTATGATTTAGAGCAACAACCCGTTCTAGCTTTTGGCGAACTGTTTGAAATTCTCCAATTCCACTAATTAACTGCTGTGTTCCTGAATCAAGAGCAATTGTTTTTTCCCTTACTTCGGCTTTAATATTGGCAAACAAGGGTTCAACTTTGGCTGTAGCTTCAAATAACTGCTGCATCAAAGAGAAAAGAGTATCAGATAAATCGATAATCGAGTTTTGACTACTTTCTTCAATCTGACTACGATTTATAGATCTAGTTATGCTCATAGACTGTTGAACCAACTGCTTACTCAAATCCTTGATCGTATTGACTGCCTCAGCCAGCTTTTGGGAAGAATGGCTAATCTTATCAAAGCCAACCGCCACATTTTGAACTGTGTGTTGAATATTGGAAATGCTATTGACAGCACGATCTAAACTTTCTTGAGTACCTTGTACTGCTAGGTCATTTTGCTGCTCTTGGAATTTGACCTGTTGAACATTTAAGGCTATACCACTAAATGAATCTGCAACCTTTTGAATTTGATGTAAAACATTAATCGTAGTCTCAGATTGACGCATAGCTTCTTGAGACAGAGTTTGATAAGCGTCGACCTTATCAGAGAGTATTTCAACTACTTGATGCTTGAGAGCTTCTGTTTGCTCATGTTGCTGATCGGATACCCGATCGCTTTTTTGATTAGCTTCTTGAAGCTGTTCGAGGAGTTTGGCGTTATCGAGGGCAAAACCAACCTGAGTAGCAATCTGTGTTACCCAGCGAATCTCAGGATGTTGCCATTGGCGGAAGTCAGAACATTGGTGTGCCACTAATAAACCAAATAGTTTTCCTTCATTAATAATAGGCGTAACTAGGTTGGCTTTAACCTCTAGCTGTTCTAGCTGTTCAATGTAGCATTTGGTCATTCCTGCTTCATAGATATTACCCCAAGCTCTAACCCTACCGTTGCGATACTTGTCGAGATATCTACTTTCAAAACATGGATCGTTAATTACTTTACCCTTTGCTCTTGTCCAGCCAGGAGCTACAGACTCGGCGACAATCATGCCATGATTATCTGAGTTCATGCTGTAGACCACGACGCGATCGCATTCTAATATTCTACGTACTTCTTTGACGCTAGTGTTGAGGATATCCCCTGTTTTGAGAGAGGCGCGAATATGTTGAGTA
>NZ_PVWF01000216.1 GCF_003003995.1 Pleurocapsa sp. CCALA 161
CGCATTTCATACGATACTTCCCACGGATATGATGGTACGAGATTATTTGAAAGAGATCCAACAATTAATTTTGACTATAGTTTAAATAACAGCTCAATTATCATGAAACACATTGATAGATTGAATGAACCATTCGAGGAGTTTCAGTTTGATGGAGATGAAGAAGAGAGTATATCAGCAGAAAAAGCTTGGGAAGAAGCTTTAGGAATAGATCTTGATTTTGATCGCGAAGCTGCGAGAAAAAATAACGAAAGTAGAAGGAATTATCTCCCGCAAAACAAACCTCATGCTTCTTGCAGTAGTACTGATTCTCTCGCAGAAAAAAACAAATATATCTGCACGATTAAAACTTATCGTATAGACGAATCATATAGAGAAAGTTATTTGGTTGGTCTGACCTTTATTAATAATAATGAAGCTGTTGTTTCAACTCCCAACATTTCAACATTGTATGTTAATGCTTGGGATGATAATTTTAAGGTTGAAGCGGAAACGAGTGGATCACAGATAATGTCTGTTCGTATCCCTCTTCAAGAAAACATTACTGATTTTCTTGCCTCTAACTTTGATGACATTTTTTTATTCCCTTATATAAATGAATTACGACAAATACGTTTTAACGAACAAGCAATAAAAGATTCAAGCGTTGTTTATAACAACAATGTAGATATCTATGCTAGAGAAAAGTACGATGGAATTGTTCTCGCTGGTGGTTATGGTTCTCAAGGTACTAACAACCAATTCATTCTATTAAGAGAAAATATTTCTTTTGATAGAGTATCTGAAATTAAAACAAAAATCGAAGCCTTAAAGCAAGCAATAGTTTTTAATACTTATGACAGAGGAACTGAAAGTTCTGTGAAAGCAGATGCACAAGCGATCGCTTTGCTAAACTATACAGAGGATCATCCTTTGCTAGATGTATATAGAAAAAACTTAATCAAGGCTGCAATTATCAGATCTCAGTTGAATACAGATTTAGCTAATATTTCTAGACCTGGATTATTAGATTGGGGAAGTGTAGTAGGCGGTATAGTTGAATCTGCTTCCAAAAAGAAAATTGGATTACCATTATTGCTAGAAACGCTTTTCATTGGCGCACAAGAGCTATCTGCTCGTTCTCAGAAAGAGGATATAGATAGAGATTTAAACAATATTGAATCAGAAATTGATGTATCAATTAAAGAACTTGAAAAAATTGCTGCTTTATACGAAAGGTCTACTCAGTAAACACATAAAATGAAAGCAAAAACTTTATTTCATGTACACTCGTTTATATAGTTACTTGCGACAGGATCTATAAAAATAGAGTAGGTTTACATTTATAATTCCCAAAAAGACTCTTATTATTAATTGCGATCGCCAAATCCCGAACCCAAATTACACCCAAAACCCAACCCAATAGACTAAGACAGAAACAGAACACCAATCTTGGTCACTGTGATGAAAAGAACTTATAATCTATTGGGCTACGTGCGACTCGTTTCAGTCTAACTACAAGGAAGAACAAACCCCTGCTACCCCAAATCGTCACACCATCACTCTCGAATTAAACCAACTCTCAGACTTGAAAGTAGAAGAAGGAACTAGAATTAATGTCGGAGATATCATCAGCGATCGCACTACCGAAAAAACCAAGCTACAGGCAAAAAGACAGAAATTAGCCGACTCCCTCGCCAAAGCCAGATTACCCCTCAACGCACTAAAACCAGTACCATCACCCTCATTTCAAACCGAACTAGTCACCCTCAAACAGGCTCAGTTTAATTTGGGGTAAAACAGCGAAGCTGTCACCAGGGGCAATACAGCCTAAAACCTTTACCCAGTAGGCATTTCAAAAATACATTTTTAAGACTAATTGATACTGAGCCACGAACTTAACAATAGTCCGAAAGGCGATCGCTTTGTTTGATTGCTTTATGAGGAAATGCAGGAATAAGTAGCTCATTTTAATTCTTTGCCTCAAATTAAGGTAGAGTGAGGATATTACCGATCGTGATATCGGAAATAAGTGTTTTCGATATCGACTATAATGGAACGAGTTAATCCCAAAACTCCATCACACTTAGAAAACTCTTTCAATGCCAAAATTGAGAGACATTTTACTCATACCGAACCTGACGTGCTAGCTCAATTTCTCCTTGATAAACGCAACCCTGGTACGAGAAAAGCTTACGAAAAAGACCTCAATGACTTTTTTCGCGCCACTACGGGTCATGTTGCTACATCTGATACGGTGCTGGAGTTTTTACACCTGGAACGTTCGGCTGCGGTGGGGGTGGTACTGAATTATAAAGCCAAGCTATTTGAGAAGGGATTAGCAGAATCTACCGTTAATCGTCGTTTGGCTTCGATTAAAACTCTCTGTAGTATGGGACGTAAGTTGGGAATATGTGGATTTACCCTGGAGGATGTGAAGGGGGAAAGAGTACAGCAATATAGAGATACGAGCGGGATCAGTCCAGAGGAATATCGTAAAGTTCTAGATATTTGCGATCGCTCCTTAATCTATGGGATTAGGGATTATGCCCTATTAAAACTGCTATGGGACAATGCCCTGAGACGCAATGAGGTGAGTTTATTGAACTATGGGGATTTTGAACCAAGGGCGAAAGAATTAACCATACTAGGTAAGGGGAAGGGAACGCAGACGGAGATTATCGGTTTAAGTACCTCTACTACTAACGCTCTGTTGGACTGGATTGAGGCTTACAAGCACAAGAAGCAGAAAGCACCGTTGTTTGTCGCTCTAGATTTTCAGCATAAGGGACATCGGATAACTGGAGATGGGATTTATAAAATGGTACGTCGCTACTGTAAACAGGCGGGGATAACCAAGCGGATGAGTCCCCATCGGGTCAGACATAGTTCGATTACGGCTGCTTTAGATGCTACTGATGGTAACGTGCGGAAGGTGCAGAAGTTATCCCGCCATCGTCAGATAGATACTTTGATGATTTATGATGACAATCGAGCTAAGGATCAAGTGGAATTGTCGGAAATGTTATCTGGACTTACTGATTAAACAGTCATCAGTTATCAGCGATCGCTTTAAGTTTTAAACTATAACTTATATGTTATATTGTGATTATGACCTGGACTGTTGAAACTCTCAACGACACTGTTGACGCTGAACTTTCAGCTTTACCCAATGATATGAAAGCTAAGTTCGTTTGGATTAGTAACTTAATCGCCGAACATGGCTTAGAAAAAGTTGGCAAACCTTATGTCAAATACCTTGAGCAAGGTTTATGGGAAATTAGACTTAAAGGTAGAGATGGTATCTCTCGTGCCTTATACGTCACCGCTAAACCCAAGCGTGTTGTTGTTGTCCGAGTTTTTATCAAGAAGACACAAAAAACTCCCCGTAAGGAAATTAAACTCGCTCTATCTAGAGCTAAGGAGATTCAATCATGACGCTTATTTCTGACCTTCATCAACAATGGTTAAACGATCCTGAATATCAGGCTGCTTATGAAGCTCAACGCCCTGAATTTGAGATTGCTTCGGCTATTATTGCTGCTCGCTCTTCTGCTAATTTGACCCAAAAAGAGCTAGCCGAACTTATGTCCACTAAACAATCTTTAATTGCTCGACTCGAAGCTGGTGAACAAAATACTACTATTAAAACCTTGAATCGTATTGCCCAAGCTACTAACACTCGTCTCCATATTTCTTTTCTGCCTCAAGATTAGTTACAAATTTGGCGTTGAATTATTGCATCCATGCAAATTATTTATAGACATCTCCGCGAGAACCAATATTAGTGACGATAAATAGGCGTTCCTCGCGCTGGACTTGGATGAGTACCCGATAGTCTCCGACTCTGAGGCGATAGCCATCACGACCTTTGAGTTTTTTGAAGTTTACTTGAGTGGGGTCAATGATTAGTTTATCTAGTTCGTCAAAGATGCGCTGACGGCTTTTTGGTTGGATACGTCTGAGGTAACGCTCTGCTGGTTTTAAAATTAGGTACTGCCAGTCGTTCAAATTAGTAATACTCAAAATTATTTACAGGATTAACTATAAAAAACTTTGGGCGTAAAAACAGGGCATTGTTATATTTTGTTCCGTAAGCTAACCTAATTTTGCCTTTAATTCCTCTAAAGACTTACCAGAGTCGCGTCCTGCAAGATATTCTTGATAGGCAGCTTCTCCTGCTTCTAATTCTGATACGGGTACATCATCGGCAGATTCTTCTTGCTCTAGGGCATCGAGAAAATTTTCGATTTGACGGGTTTTTTGCTGGCTTTGATTGTAAGTATTCACAGATGAAATAACTTGGTTTTTGACGATCTAGTTTTACTATACTGTCTATTATACAATGCAGTTTTAAAGAGGCTTTTAGTTTACTTTGACCGTAGTACTAGAGATACGCCAAAGTTGATGCTGGAGATGCCAAAACCCAGTCCTGCTCCCCTGGTTAAATCGCCCTGATTGATAGCAGACAAGGCTGCTCCTGTGATGACTCCTGCC
>NZ_PVWF01000217.1 GCF_003003995.1 Pleurocapsa sp. CCALA 161
GGTTTTCAGTTAATGCCCAGGCTCAAAAGGATTAAGGTACAGAAGCTCTATCGCCCTCATGCTGGACAAGCTGATGCTTATCCCAATCTAGAACCTGTAATGACTCGTCCGATTAACTGGGACTTAATTCGGCAGCAGTACAACCAAATGGTTAAGTACGCTACAGCATTGAGGCTGGGTACTGCCGAAACTGAAGCTATACTCAAACGGTTTAGTAAGAATCCTTTTAAACATCCTACCTATTTGGCTTTGATGGAATTGGGTAGAGTTATCAAAACTATTTTCCTCTGTCAATATCTCGACTCGGAAGCTATACGCAGGGAGATTAATGAGGGTTTGAACGTGGTAGAGAGATGGAATGGAGTTAATAACTTTATCTTCTACGGCAAAGGTGGTGAATTTGCTTCCAATCGTCTCGAAAGTCAGGAATTATCGGTGTTGTCTTTGCATCTGTTACAGATTTGTTTGGTGTATGTAAATACGTTAATGATTCAGAGTGTGCTGGCGCAGGAGCATTGGCAGAATAGATTAACGGCGAGGGATTTACAAGCGATTACTCCTTTAATTTTCAGTCATGTAAATCCTTATGGGTTGTTTAAGTTGGATATGAAGGAGAGGATTTCAAGATTATCGCAACCATTGGTAGCTTAGAGATTGATATAAGTTGTTAGCTACTAGGGTCATCGGTGCGAATGCTACCATCAGGCATAACAGTTTCATCGAAGATAGCACCTTCAAAACTTTCGACATAGAATTCGCTAACAGCAGTCAAGTCGGCGTGGCTGAGGTTGGCATTATCGAAGGAAGATTCAGACAGATCAGCACCAGTCAAATCGACATAGCTGAGGTTGGCATTTCCAAAATAGGTCTGAAAGAAAATAGCATCAATCAAGATAGCACCAGTCAAGTTAGCCTCTCGCAAAACAGCCTCTTCAAGACGTACCCCTTCCATATTAGCCCCACTAAGATCGGCAAACATAAGATAAGCTCTATCCATAATGGTGAAGCTAAGATCGGCATCAATCAATTTGACCTCGGACAGATCAACTCCAGTAAAATCTCTCTCGCCAGCAGCATATCTTCTGAGCAATTCTTCTTTGTTCATAATTGTTCGATCAATCTAATACTTGAAACTTCTCTAATTTAGTCCATCCAAAAGTTTTCAAACCTGTGGGGTGACATCTGAGTATAGCGAACCGTGTGATGGATGTTTTTATGACCTAAATAATCCTGAATCGCTCTGGTATCATGCCCCTGAGCCGCTAAATAGTAACCGCAAGCATGGCGCAGTTGATGGGGATGAACGAGTAAGGGAATACCAGCTAATTCTCCTGCTCTAGCTATGATGTGGCGGATAGAACGAGTTGAGAGAGGAGCTTTGCGTTCGGAGACAAAAACATAGCTCGTATCGGCATAATCTCTCTGAATTTGCCGTAAGGCTCTGAGTTCGGGAGAACGTAAAGGATGAATGCTATCGCGACCGTTCTTGACTCGATGGACTTCGATGTAACCACCTGCTAAATCTATCTGTGTCCATTTGAGGGCTACTAATTCAGCCGTTCTCAATCCATGACGAAACATCAGTAAAATAATTCCCCCGTCCCTGATGCCATGACGACCTACTTTTTTGGCTGTGCGAATCATCGCTTTAACCTCTTGCGATCGCAGATATTCTCTTTCTCTAGTTGAGAGTTTTTTGGGCGGTGGAGAAAACTTTGCCTTTAAGGGAAGTTGGGCAGTTATTTGTAGCATGGGTCAAGTCCTCATGCTGGTGTTTATACTTTCATGATACATTGCCTAGAATGAAGCGAACTAGGCAATGTTAATATTTGTATTTCTTATCATTCAGAGCAAAATTTCACTACGCTGCCTCTGGTTACACGAACCCTATATTTTCGCCAAGATCTGAGTTAAACGAAAAAGTTAGTTATGACGATAAATCAAGCTTTTCTTCAATACTAGCTCCTGGGTTGTGTTCCCAGCGATCGCCGACATGGGCATAAATCGAAGTAGTCCTGGGATCGGCGTGACCTAGTAAATCCTGTACTTGTCTCAAGTCAGAACCCGTTCGCAATGCCAGCGTACCAGCAGTATGTCTTAAACTATGGGCGGTAAGAGTTCTACCAGGAGTATGTTTGAGATTGCATTCAATCAAAGCGCGATCGCAGATCTCTCTAATACTGCGTCGGGATAATTGACCACCTTTATTGTTGTTACTTAAGGAGACAAAAACATAATCTGTAGGCTTGATTTTTCTTCTGAGAACTTTGCGCCTTAACTGAAGGTAATCCTCTAGCTGGACTGTCAAATTTTCAGTCAGAGGAACGATCCTGCTAGCTCGTTTTGCCGATACCTGTAGTCCAGTTTTAATGCCCTGTCTGACAATATCTGCTACTTTGAGTTGGTGCATTTCTACCGTTCTGCAACCTTCTAAGCTCATGATGCCAATCAAAAGGCGATCGCGCAACAAGCTCAGTCTGTCTTTATTCGTCCTCGCCCGCTCTAATTGAGATTGAATGTAGTCGAAAAGATATTTTAATTCCTCTGCCTCCATAAAGGTAATCCGAGCAGCAGGGTCTTTTCTGTCTGAAGGAGCTTTAATTTTAGCTACAGGGTTATTGCTAATCAGCCCATGAGTTTGTGCTGCTTTGTAGAATATTCTAATAATGTTGAGTTTGGTCGCGATCGTAGAGTTAGCGTATCCAGAGTTAACTAAATGTTGTCGGTACAGCTTGATGTCTTCTGGCTCTGCCTCGGTGGGTGAGAGTAAATTATCTCTGCACCAGTTTAAATACTGCTTGGTTTGGGATAGGTAGTTGCGAATCGTATCAGCTGAAGCCGCACCATTGCCTACTTCCATTTGAAGAAATCGAGCAAAAATATCTTCTAAGACCGTAGTTGTCGTTTCGGGGACGACTATCGCTGGTTTTAGCGATTCAACTTCTGTTTTTACTGCATTTGTTGTTTTGTCTTCTACTACTACAGGAACAATTTCAATTTTCATTTAACGAATAATCCATGAACTTCAGCAATTTCTAGGATTGGAGCTACTAAATCTGGATGATTTAAGTTCAATACTCCAACCCTAGCCGATTCGATTTTAGGTTTTGCTCGTTCGTAGAGGACTATAGCGTCCTCCCCGTTGTGCGCTCCTGAAGCAAGACTTGCGCTTGTCGAGGAAACCTCGACGCGCTTCCTTGCTGAAAATATCAATCCTTCAATTTCATCATATAGTTCGGGATGTTCATAAAAATATTTTCCCCATGCTTGGGAAATATCTCTTTGAGTAACGCCTGAAATAGCAGCTACAGTACCCGCTCCCATCGATCCCGAACCTCTTATATCCAGAAGTTTTATGTCGTTTGTCAGAGTTAAAAATGCTACCTGCCGTTGCTCGAGCGCGATTACCCCACAATCGCCGAATACCTCTACCAGACAACAAGATAAAGTCAGTCCAGCATAAATAACACTTCTATCTGGATCGATCTTGTTAGAGTATTTTCGATGATGGTCGAATCTACTAATTGGTCCATAGCTTCTAAAACTAGTAGCAGTAGAACCATATTGTGTCGGATCGAATATCCTAATTAGTCCCTCTCTACTTTTTAAAGTTACGTGAGTCGGACTAATCCCGCCTATAGGTGGAGGCATAAGAACCATATGCGAAGCGGTATCCTTTAGGACAACCATTACCAGCCTACACCTACTGCTCTTGCTTCTACTACTACTGCCTCTATTTCTCCCTGTTTTAGCATTTCAACTGGAGTCCTACCGTTCATAGCTAAATGAGGCTTCAAAAGCCAATTGAGCTTAGTAAAGTCAGAAACATCTAATGCTGCTAAGACTTCGGTCAAACCATCAATTACGCCATCATCTCCTTCAGGATCGAATTGCCAAAGCGGATACTTATAAACCCCTTTGTCCTTGATTCCCAATATTCTTTTAGCCAACCTGCGATCGCGAACCGTCGATCTATTCTCACATCCTAATAGCTCTGCTACTTTGGAAGAAGTTATACTACCCACTAAAAGTTCTCGACGACGCTGGTAGTAACGCTCTAAGTTGCCAAGCTGTAGTTCTAATAATCTACTGGAACTGGGTTCGACATAGTCCTTCCCAGCAATTTTTTTGGCTAGTTCTCTCTCTTCGGGAGAAACCACTTTCGGTAAAAGGGATTGTTGGATGCGTATCAAGTCTTCTGGTTCGGCAACCTCAAACAAGTTTTCTAGTTGTTTGAGTATTACTGTCGCTGCCTCCTCCTTCGACTTGGGTATCTCTATTTTTTGAACGATCGTGTTTTTCATCACCTTTATTTCCCCAATTTCATACCTCAATTCTAGTTTATGTGTGAGTTGTATGTCTATAAATAGCAAATTATGTGTAATGTTGTTCTACATCCGATTAGTGTCCTAATAAGAGGTAGAAATTGATATTTATAGACATAAAGTCTTATTCCACAAGCTTTTAGGCGATA
>NZ_PVWF01000064.1 GCF_003003995.1 Pleurocapsa sp. CCALA 161
AACCTTCTCTCGATCTAGAGCCGAAAGAATTATTGGCACTACCTTCTGCTACTTTCTAACTTTGTCGAACTCACGTTACTCGGCAAGCTTTGCATGCTTTACCATCTGCACTTTATTAATTTCATCGAACTCACTTTGCACTAGCGCATCACGATCACTACTCTTAAACTAAACACTCTTAATAACTCGACAAGGATTGCCAACTGCAACGACATTGCTGGGTATATTTTTTGTAACGACGCTACCAGCGCCAATAGTAGTATTTGAGCCAATCGAAACCCCAGGACAGACAATTACCCCACCACCAAGCCAAACATTATCACCAATAGTAACTGGCGCTGCTAGCTCTCTACCAGATAGTCTTAAATTAGGATCGGTAGGGTGATAGGCAGTGTAGATTTGCACTTTAGGTGCAAGTAAAACGTTATTGCCCAAATACACTTCGTTGCAATCAAGAATCGTACAGTCAAAATTAATTAATAAGTTATCCCCAGCAAAAATATGGCAACCATAATCACAGTAAAATGGCGGTCTAATCGCCAAGTTAGTCCCGATTTTGCCAAATAGCTGAGAAATTATTTGCTGGTGTTGTATGGGATCGGCAGGAGAAAAGTTAAAGCGATGAAGTAATTGACTTGCTGTAAACTGCATCCGAGTTAGTTCTTCATCCGTTGCTAAATACAACTCATTACTTAGCATTTTCTCTCTTTCAGTTTTCTCTGGCATAGTTATGCGTAAAGCTCTTTAGCACCAATATAAATTATGCAATGGCTCAACGAACCCTCTAACTGGAACATTAAAGACACAATAATTGAAGTCACTTCAACTCAAAACACAGATTTTTGGCGTAAGACTCACTATGGATTTATTAGAGATACTGGACATTTTTATTATCAACAGCTCACAGGAAATTTTATCGCAGAAGTAAAAGTTAGTGGTAAGTATCAAGATCTCTACGATCAAGCAGGATTAATGGTACGTCTGGACGAAAATAACTGGCTCAAATGCGGAATTGAATTAGTTGAGGGAGTACAGCAGATCAGTGCAGTAGTAACCCGTGACTATTCTGATTGGTCGATTGTCCCAATGCCACATAATCCTGCTTCAATTTGGCTTAGAGTAACTCGTCGAGATTCAGCCATAGAAATACATTACTCTCTAGACGCTCAGCAATACACAATGCTGAGAATGGCTTACTTGACTTTAGCTGCAACGGTGGATGTAGGAATTATGTGTGCTTCACCAGAGGGAAAAGGTTTTACAACTGTCTTTGAACAATTCAAGATTCATAGAGTAGCCAAATTAGAATCGGCATAACAAAAAGAAAAACTTTAAGTCAGACCGAAAAAAAGGAGTTGCGATCGCGTGCATTAATCCCCGTTGTAATTACCATTGCCAAGCCAAATAACAAGATCATGTCAATGCTAAAGATGAAATTATTGGTATGGATTAACAAGGGATAAATAGTTGAATAAAACATCACATCAATACTAAAGATTGTTGCGATTCAACATCTTTTATCTAATCCTCGCTTTTGCTGTCCCCTCTGACCTATATAATCACACAGGAAGCCATAGGCAAGATAAGCACCCATAAGTAATCAATGCGGATTTTATTTGTATCAGCAGAAGTAGCGCCAATCGCCAAAGTAGGCGGATTAGGGGATGTCGTCGGTGCATTCCCCAAAATTTTGAGAAAGCTAGGTCATGATGTCCGTATTTTTATGCCTTACTACGGTGGTTTATCAAAGAAGCTTGATATTTCCTCTGAGCCGATCTGGTGGGGTTCTGCGATGTTTAATCCCTTCGCAGTATATGAAAGCGTGCTGCCAGAAAGTGATGTTCCGTTATATTTATTTGGTCATCCTGCTTTTGATCCCGATCGCATTTACGGTGGGGAAGATGAACCGTGGCGGTTTACATTTTTTAGTAATGGTGCTGCTGAGTTTTGCTGGAACTATTGGAAACCAGAAATAGTTCACTGTCATGATTGGCATACGGGAATGCTACCAGTGTGGATGAATCAAGCACCTGATATTGCTACTGTCTATACCATTCATAATTTGGCTTATCAAGGCCCTTGGCGCTGGTATTTAGAGCAAATTACCTGGTGTCCTTGGTATATGCAGGGACATAATGTGATGGCTGCTGCGGTACAGTTTGCCAATCGGGTAACTACCGTATCTCCAACCTACGCCGAACAGATTAAAACTGTAGAATATGGTGAAAAGCTAGAAGGTTTATTATCTTTTATTAGCGGTAAAATCAAGGGAATTCTCAATGGCATTGATGTTGATAGTTATAATCCTGCCACTGACAAAGCTTTAACCGAAAATTTTACCCATGATTCTCTCGCTAAAAGAGCAGTAAATAAAGCTGCATTACAAAAAGAATTAGGTTTAAATCCAGATCCAGATGTCTTCTTGATGAGCGTTGTCTCACGATTAGTAGATCAAAAGGGGATTGGCTTACTGTTGCAGATCATCGATCGCTTTATGGCCTATAGTAATTCTCAACTAGTGGTTTTGGGTACAGGCGATCGCGAATTAGAAACTCAGCTTTGGCAGTTGGCAGCCCGTTTCCCTGGTAGAATGTCGGTACAGCTACTCTATAGCGATAATCTAGCCCGGAGAATCTATAGCGGTTGTGATGTCTTTTTGATGCCCTCTAAGTTTGAACCCTGTGGTATTAGTCAAATGTTAGCAATGCGCTATGGCTGTATTCCTATAGTTCGGCGTACTGGAGGTTTAGTTGATACAGTCAGCCACCACGAACCGATGAATAAAAAAGGTACTGGCTACTGTTTTGATCGCTATGAACCGTTAGATTTATTCACCTGTATGGTACGTGCCTCAGAAGGTTTTAGCTATAAAGATAAATGGCAAGAACTCCAGCAAAGAGCCATGTTGCAAGACTTTAGCTGGGTCAAATCAGCTTTAGAATACATCGAAATGTATAAAGAAATCTTGGGGCAGCCTACGGATTTAACGGCAGATGAACAGAAAAATTTAAAGGCTTTAAGTTCATAGCTACCTGTTCAAATCTGAAGAGTAAACGTAAAAAGCAATATGATTCTAATGCAGTTCGATAATTAGAATTTATGTCATCTTAAAAGAAACGACGTATTTTTAAATATAGACTTGTCTAGGAAAATAAATGACGATTAAACGAGCAATTTTAGCTTTACTAACTATCTTGGCGATCGTTCAAATTGGATCTTCTTTAAAAAATAGTTTTTCTCAACCCCAAATTCAAAGTCGTTTAGAGCTATATCAAACTAATTTAGTCCTCCAAGTGGCTGAGTTTAAATCAAGCCCGACAGATGATTTTGAGCTTAATAGTGCGGTTAGCTCTTTAGTGGGGCAAGATCCCTATACCGCAGCCAGCAGCAAGTACCAGCAAATCCGTCAAGAATCTCTTAGTAATCGTGATAATTTTCAATCTCAGCTACAGCAGCTTAGTCAAGCTGAATCAGGGGGGATCGAAGTAACTAATGCTCCAGCTAAGAATTCCCTGCTCAAAACGCAGCTACAACAAGAAATCGTCGAATTAAATCAATTTCTGAATGAACTAGATTTAAAGCAGGGAATTTTGTTAGGGGTGCAGCATAAATCAGCAGAGGCGATCGCTCTTTGGTCACAGGTAATTGATCGTCTCGATGCTAAAAGTCCTTATGCTCAAACGGCATCAGTACTCAAACAGCTGTGGCAGAATCAAGCTCAAGTAGATGTAGGTGCAGTAGCCATAATTAACCGCAATCTAGACGGTTGGTTTCGCTATCAGGCTTTGGCTAAATACAACGAAGTTAATCACCTCAAAGCAGATTTAGCCTTGCTACAGGAACAACAGTCAAAGGTTGCTACTAACTCGATCTTTAAACTTGCCCTAATTAGTGGTATTCCAGTGCTTGGTGGGATTGCTGGCGTAATTTTACTAGTTTCTTTGATTATTCAGCGTTTTGTTAAGCCCGAACAGGCAATTATGGCAACTAACAGTCAAATTGACTGGAAAACTCCTTGGAATTGGGAAATTACCTGGCAAGTTTTGATTGTCGGCTTTTTCTTTGTTGGTCAATTTGTGTTGCCGATTTTGATTAGCCTTGCTGGTATTAATCCTAGCAACTCGTCTTTGAGAATCAAGGCTTTATATGTTTTGGGAACTTACATTTTGATGTCTGTAGGGGGAATTTCGGTTTTATATTTATCGATCAAATCATACTTTCCTCTGCCCGAAGATTGGTTTAGATTTAAATTCAATACCAACTGGTTTATCTGGGGATTTGGTGGTTATTTGGTAGCCATACCTCTAGTCTTATTAGTGTCGGCGATTAATCAGCAGTTGTGGCATGGGCAAGGAGGCAGTAATCCTCTACTGTTTCTGGCTTTACAGGCTCAGGATCAAGTAGCGTTGGTAATCTTTTTTAGTACGGCTTCGATCGCGGCACCTGTTTTTGAAGAAATTATGTTTAGGGGTTTTTTGCTCCCGTCTTTAACCAGATATACTTCCCTCACTGGGGCAATTGTTATTAGCGGTTTCATCTTTGCCATAGCTCACCTAAGTTTATCCGAGGTGTTACCCCTGGCGACTTTGGGTATGGTTTTGGGTTTTGTCTATACGCGATCGCGCAATCTTCTTGCTCCCATGTTGCTCCATTGTCTTTGGAACAGTGGTACTCTAATTAGTCTGTTTGTCTTGGGTAGCGGGGTTTAATCTTGATAGTCTTGAACGAAGTTGTGATCTTCAATCCGTTTCATACAGGTTAGAGAATTATTTAAATGTTTGCTACAAATAGTCATAAATTGGGGACTAGGAAACTAGATTAACTATGACTTGGAAAATTCGCGATCGCACTTTTAACTGGGGAGAAAGAACTTATTTGATGGGTATTTTAAACGTCACCCCCGACAGCTTTAGCGATGGTGGTGAATTTAACAGCGTTGAAACAGCCCTAATTCAAGCCAGAGCAATGATTGCCCATGGTGCAGATATTGTCGATCTGGGGGGAGAATCAACTCGTCCTGATGCCGAACCAGTGTCCGTAGAACAAGAGTTACAGCGGGTTATTCCCGTAATTAAGCAGCTCCGCCAAGAAAGTAACATTCCCATCTCGATCGATACCACCAAAGCTGTTGTGGCACAGCAAGCGATCGCCGCAGGAGCAGATATTGTTAACGATATTTCTGGCGGGACTTTTGACCAGCAGATGTTAACTATCGTAGGGCAACTAGATGTTCCCATTATTTTGATGCATATGCGGGGTAATCCCCAAACGATGCAGTCTTTGACTGACTATCAAGATGTGGTATCAGAAGTAGTTGAATTTTTGACCGCACAAGTAGATCGCGCGATCGCCCTGGGTATCGATCAATCTAAAATTATGATCGATCCTGGGATTGGCTTTGCTAAGAAAGCCGAACAAAGTCTAGAATTGCTCCAACGATTAAACGAATTAACAGCTTTGCCTTTACCTGTTTTGGTCGGGGTATCACGTAAAAGTTTTATGCGTCCGATTCTGCACCAAGATGACCCGAAAGCTAGAATCTGGGGGACTGCTGCTGCTTGTTATGGTGCGATCGCTAGAGGTGCGGATGTTTTACGCGTTCATGATCTAAAACAGATGCATGATGTCTGTCGCGTAGCAGACGCGATCGAGCGTAAGCCTTTACAATAAATTAAGTATTTATACGCAAGTTGCGCGCTTGTTCCTTTGCCCATTTCCCATTGGTAACAAGTTAAGCAAAAGAGCAAAAAGTCAAGCGCTATATGTAGTGTCTTAATCTATTATTTAGCACTAAATATAGAGATAAACTTAACCTAAAGCGCGATCGCCTTGTTTCTAAGTTTGTTCTTTAGAAATAGTTTAAAAGCTTAAAGCTTAGAGCTTAGAGCTAATAACCATTTGACAAACAGCGTAGTCTCTTAACTTGTCACCAATGCCCATTTCCCCTTGCCCTTTAACCTAACCTGATAAATTAATTAGCACTCGTTAAACGAGAAGTATTGTAACCCAACCTATCAAGTCTCCAATGACTTTTGAAAAATAGTATGAACAGCAAAATATATTTTTAGATAGATTTTTTTTGCTGATTTTCTAATTAAGTTTAAAACCGATCCTTCTAAATAAATTCCAATGTCTAGAACTTCTTATTTTTTACTCAGTCGAATATTACTCAATTTTGAGGCTAGAGGGGATGATGTGATCAAAGATCTTTCTGCTGGTGCATTTTCTCCTGATGGTAATTTGTGGCTTGGATCTGATGAAATGGTCGCTGTAGAATGCTTGTCACCTATTGGAAGCAACAGTTATGGTCATCATCAACGCTTTTTAATTCAAGATTATATTGAGCTATTTAATATCGATGATGAAATTGATATTGAAGGAATGGATTATTCAGAAGGCTACCTATGGCTAACAGGTTCGCACAGTAACAAGCGTAAAAAAGTAAAAGGCAAACAAGACGCCGAAGACTTGGACAGGCTAGCTACAATTACTACCGATCTCAATCGATTTATCTTGGCGAGGATTCCTGTAATTGAGGGAGAGTTGGTCAAGTCTTATTCTCCAGTTGAAGGAGAAAAATTAACCGCAGCCTGTTTGGAAACTACTGAAAAACGCAACATACTATTTGAGATTTTAAAAGCAGATCGCCATCTTCAACCATTTATCAGTGCAGGTATTCCTGCCAAAGATAATGGCTTGGATATTGAAGGTTTAGCAGTAGTTGGCAACAAGCTATTTTTAGGTTTACGAGGTCCTGTACTGCGAGGTTGGGCGATTATTCTAGAATTACAAATAGAATCAATCCAACCAGGAATACTTACTTTAAAACATCTTACTGAGGAAGCCAAATACAAAAAGCATTTTTTCGACCTCAACGGCTTAGGCATAAGAGAGTTGTGTATTCGAGGCGAAGATATGATCATTCTTGCGGGACCGACTATGGATTTAGAAGGAGAAATGCAGGTCTTCTGTTGGCAAAAGGCTTTGAAAAATTTAGATGATCTAGTTCACTCTCAAGATAATGGCGATTTGGTTTCTTTGTTCGATCTACCTTTTACAATTGGTTCGGATCATGCCGAGGGATTAGCATTATATTCATATCTGGAAGCAGACGATAGTTTGATGGTTTTTTACGACTCTCCAGACCAACAAAGATTGAGACAAGAGAAACAAATATTCGTTGATGTTTTTCGGCTCTAAAAACACTTATACTCTATTTAATTTTAACTAGTCTAGGAAACTAAAGCAGGTGCTTTGCCATCTAGCTGTTCTACCGTGCCGATCGCTTCTAAGGCGATGTCTTTACAGGTTCTTTTGATTAAACCACACAAGACTTTTCCTGGCCCTATTTCGATGATTTCAGTTACTCCTGCTTGAGCTAATTGGAGCATAGTTTCACGCCAACGCACAGAATTAGTCATTTGTTGGGTTAATTTGCTTTTTAATACTTGGCTATCAGTTGTCGGCCGAGGGTCGACATTAGAAAGTACGGGAATTTTTGCTTCTTTAAATTCCACTGATTCTAATACCGTCAAAAATTCTTTGGCTGCACCCTGCATCAAAGGAGAATGAAAAGCACCCGATACGTTTAGGGCGATCGCTTTTTTAGCTTTAACCTGACTCAATACATTTTCTACCCCCTCAGGAGTACCAGAGATAACTACTTGAGCTTCGCTGTTATCATTAGCTAAAACTACGTCAGGAGTATTATTTAAAACTGTAGTTAGTTGATCGCGATCAAATTTCATTAATGCTGCCATTTTACCGCCATCGGCACTATGCATTAATTCGGCTCTTTTCTTAACTAGTCTTAATCCTGATTCAAAATCAAAGACTTCTGCTGCATATAAAGCTACGTATTCACCTAAGCTATGACCTGCAACTAACTGAGGTAAATCAACTTTTCCTTTGAGAAGATCGCTCAAAATAGATTCAACAACATATAAACAAGGCTGAGTATAAAGAGTGCAAGCTAGAGTTGTCTCGTCTCCTTGACAAATATCTAAAACAGACCAACCTAAGATTTTTTCTGCCAGTTCAAATTTTGCCTTGGCAACAGGAATATCCTGTAGATCCACTCCCATGCCGATTAATTGAGAACCTTGTCCTGGGAAAACCCATGCTGTTTTCGTCATTGATAAAAATGTGTTTTTCTAACGCTCAATATTGCTGATATTAGAAAATCCTTTTTTGTCTTCAGACTTTCTTAATAAACAGTCTGCTAGGAATTATCTCACTCTGACGACATATTTGTCTAACAGCAGAAAAAAGCTGTTGATTCTCGCTGTACAACCTATCTAAGGTTAAGTTATGCCTTGTAGTCCTAAAAAAACTAACCTGCTTTCAAGATCTGCCTGGTTAAGGGAAGTTTTTTCTGTCGGAACTTGCTTTTTGGCAAAAGCAAGAACTTGCAAACCCTCTTTAATCATTAACTCTGCTTCGATTACAACTCTTTCTGAATCTAGCTCAACTAATTTACCGCTATCATCTACCATGTGCTGCGCGCGAGGTAAGATTATTTCTGGAGCGCCTTTTATGTAAATAATTTTTCCATCCACATTTGGATGCAAAGTTGCCATAGATCGACATCTAGATGCCAACACAATAGTAGCCAATTTAGGCATCAATTGCTGCAAACTAGATTGATTTAGTTTCGCTTTGCTGGCAGCAGCGATTAAAGCTCCCTCAACCGAATTCCCATTCACAATCCACTGCCCTGCTTTATTTTCCTGCAAGTGAGAATCGTTACACAGAATTCCTGCTATCAAGCATTCTCTCAGAGCGGTATGAGAATAAACTTTCTTTGTATCTAGTAGCCAGCATTTTGACTCTTGAGGTGATTCTTCAAGGATATATCCTTCTGGACTATAATCCAGCCCATTTACTTGGTAATGCTGCCGTCCTGCATAAATTTTTTGAACGATTAAATTATCGTAATATTGTTCAGAACTCATCGTCTTTTTGGGGATAAATGTAAAATTTTCAATTGTCAACAAAATTAATCTGAAATATTCTCGTTTCTGCATATAGAGAAAATGCAAATACAGGAGAGCTTGAGAGATTATTTTAAATAGTTATTATGGTTAAAAATTAGCTACTAACCGTAGAGGGGTTTAGACATACCTATTTAGTATTAAAAGAAAATTAAATAACTTTTCTGTTGTAGTAGTGACAAAAGTTATTAATGAGTTTAAGTGAGCTAAATCTTCTAAAAAAAATGGTTATATTAAGCTATATTGCTACAGGAGCAATATGAACAAAACGAGATGATTTTGTCAACAATAAATATTCAAGATACAAGCTCAACCTAAACAGACTCAAGTAATTGCAGAGACTGAGTCGAGGAAATTACAAGCTAAATTTTAAGGTGGACATTGACCAGGAATTCTGGGGGTTTGACTATATTTCCAAGCCAAACTTTTTAAGCAGTTTAACCAAACCACAACTCGCCCACTATTAATATAGTGGTGCATTAGGGTCGAAAATAATTGGCATTGGCTTTTTATAAAAAAGTCCACAATTTTACCAAGAATATTACAATACTAATTTTAGATGTTCGCCCTCAAAATGACAACCTATGTCAGTTATTTGTCAGTTATTTAACAAAAGTTATTGTCGAGTTACAGGCTTTTATCAAACATTCTATCCCTCATTAATTCAAGATAATTGCCAGGGTTTTGAGTTTTAAGCAAGGCAAGCAAAAAAAGGGATATTTCATTCTAAGTTCTAGCACTTTTTTACTTATACCTACTAAAAACTTGCAAAATTTTGGCGATTACGCTCCGCGTACCCTTCGGGATCGCTATTTGGGTAATTCATTGGCTACAGCAAAGCCATAATTAACTACCTAGGACAAATAATCATGAATGAGAATAAATTTTATCATAATTTTTAGATTATGATTTTTGGTTAATGCATTGCTTTTTGTATATGATAAAATAAGTAATCATTGCATATTAAGGAGCAAAGTCTCTTGATTCCAGCCACTCTGCATCAATTAAAGGTGTTTGAAACAGTTGCCCGTAACGGTAGCTTTACCCGTGCGGCAGAAGAACTTTTAATTACCCAACCAACCGTTTCGAGTCAAGTCAAGCAGCTTACTAGTTCAGTAGGACTACCTTTATTTGAGCAAATTGGTAAAAGACTATATCTTACTGATGCAGGTCAAGAGTTACTGCTTACCTGTCAAGACATTTTTGAAAAGCTAAACAACTTTGAAATCAAAATAGCAGATCTCAAAGGAACGAAACAGGGGCAGCTAAATTTAGCTGTGATTACTACTGCTAAATATTTTGTACCTAGATTACTTGGTTCTTTTTGTCAAAACTATCCTGGTATTGATGTTGCGCTTCAGGTGACTAATCATCACGAAATTCAACAGCGTATGTTAGCGAATAAAGATGATCTATACGTAGTTAGTAATCCCTCTAACGATATTGATTTGACTACTAAGCCATTTCTTAATAACCCTTTGGTGGTAGTGGCGAGAAAGGATCATCCTTTAGCAAACAAAAAAAATATCGATCTAAAAGAGTTAAACGATCAGCCTTTCATTATGAGAGAGCAAGGTTCGGGTACAAGAGAATCGATTATGAAACTGTTGGCGGAAAATAATCTTTCAGTCAAGGTTAAGTTGGAGTTAGGCAGTAACGAAGCAATTAAACAGGCTATTTATGGAGGATTAGGCATTTCTATTTTGTCAGAACACTGTCTATTTTCTGAGGGTATGACAGGAGAATTAACTATCCTCAACTTTAAACACTTTCCTCTTAAGCGCCGTTGGTTTGTTGTCTATTTAGCTGGCAAAAAGCTCTCGGTCATTGCGGAAACCTTTCTTGATTATTTATTAGAAGAAAGTCCCAAGATGTCTTTTCCCAAGTCAAGTATTTTAGCTAGATAAAATAATTTAATCATGAACAATCAATAATGATCTCTCCTGGTTAAATAATCGCGCGCTCATTGATAATAAAATAACAGGGTTTTGCTCTGCCAAGGTTGCACTTTTGCTTGAGTTATAGCAATCCAAGCCAAGATGAAATATGGCACTTTATGACATCGCCACTAGTTATACTAAATTCTGTGAGTACAGCTTATGTTAAAAGTAGGTGAGGCAAGTTTAATAAATTTAATACTGTTTTGATCAGGTGAAAATTATGGCTAATAGTCGTCGCGTCGCTCGTGTAGCTGCTTTGATTAAGCGAGAAGTGAGCCAAATGTTGTTTAGTGAAATTAAAGACGATCGCGTTGGGGCGGGGATGGTAAGTATTACCGACGTAGACGTTTCGGGAGATCTGCAACACGCTAAAATTTTTGTCAGTATTTATGGGACAGATGAAGCCAGAGAAGAAACCATGGCTGGCTTAGATTCTTCTTCTCACTATATTCGCAAGGAATTGGGTAGTCGGATGAAGTTAAGGCGCACTCCTACGGTTCAGTTTTTGGAAAATCCTCTAGAACGAGGGGACAATATGTTAAATCTACTCAATAAAATTAGTCAAGAGCGACAAGACAAATCAGAAGTAGTAGATTAAGTTGGTAATAAATATTCAGATGATCGGCGATTGATGAAAGATTGGCGAAGTTTATCACTTAAAGAGCAGATTGCTCAAATGATTGTGGTTCGTGCTTCAGGTCATTTGTTCGATCACCAAATCCGATATCCTGCTTGGGAAGCTAATAATCAACAATTAAAAGCCTGGGTAGAAGATTTTAATCTCGGTGGTGTGATTCTACTGGGAGGAAGTAGTGTTGAATTGCAGGCGCGATCGCAACAGTTACAGAGTTGGGCAAAGATTCCCTTGTTTATTGCTGCGGATATTGAAGAAGGTATTGGACAGCGTTTTCCTGGAGGGACTTGGTTTCCCCCGCCTATGGCGCTGGGTAAGATTTATCAGCAGAATTCCAACTTAGCCCGCCAATATGCCTATCAAATGGGAGAAGTGACGGCACAGGAAGCCCTGGCTGTAGGGGTTAACTGGTTACTAGCTCCTGTGGTGGATGTTAATAATAATCCCGATAATCCCGCGATTAATATTCGCGCGTTTGGCGATCGCCCTGAAGTAGTTGCCGATCTAACTACCGCATTTATTCAAGGTGCTAAATCTACGGCTATTTTAACCACCGCCAAGCATTTTCCTGGACATGGAGATACTTCTACTGATTCTCATTTGGATTTGCCTGCTTTGAATCATTCTGAGTCTCGATTAGCCACAATTGAACTACCTCCTTTTGAACAGGCGATCGCTGCTGGAGTAGATAGTGTGATGACGGCTCATTTATTAATTTCTGCTTGGGATAGTGAGTTACCCGCCACTGTCTCGAAGAAAATTGTGACCGAAATACTCAGAAATCGTTTAGGTTTTTCTGGTTTAGTCGTCACAGATGCCCTCATTATGGGCGGAATCACTAAGTATGCACCTCTTGAAACAGTTGCAGTGATGGCAATTGAAGCAGGTACTGACATCTTATTGATGCCTGATAATCCAGAAGTGGCGATCGCCTCAATTTATGATGCGGTGCAAACGGGACAGATTAAGGAATCAAGAATTCACAAGTCCCTAGAACGCATTTGGCAGGCTAAACAGCAAGTTTTTACTAATTTGATTGGATCTGTAGATGTAACCAAAAAATTGTCGAGCGATCGCGCTAAATCTACCGTCAATTCAATCCTCCAAAATTCTCTACAACAAAGTAAGACATCAGTAATTACTGATCCTCATTCACTAGGGCGTAATTTAATCGTCGTAGATGATGTATTAAATGCAAATTACCTAGATCTTAATTCTCCAGCGATTACTATCCCCCAGAAATATAATTATCAAAGGCAACTTGTAGACAGTAATACTTTGGACTGTATTTTATTAGATTCTCGTCCAACTCTACTACAGATATTTATTCGAGGTAATCCTTTTCGCGGTAATGCAGGTTTAACCGATCAAACTAAAGCAATATATCAAAAACTATTGGCAAGTCAGCAGTTACTGGGTGTTGCAATTTACGGCAGTCCTTATGTCCTGGAATGGTTTCAAAGCATGATCTACTTAGATTTACCCTGGGTGTTTACTTATGGACAAATGCCACAAGCTCAAGCGATCGCACTTCAGGCTTTATTCGCTGACAAAGCTCACACTCTAGAATTCCAATCCCATGATTTTGGCTTTTAGTGAAATCAACTGAAGTAACAAATAACAGTAAATCCTGACAAAGTGCTTAATCAAATCTTAATTTACGGTTGATTTTCTTGATATTAATAAGCTTTTGTAATTTTAGATACAGCAATTATTTATATTGTTGCTAGAAAGAGCTTGTTTAATAGTTTATATTTAAAGAAAGCAAGATTAATTTTAAAGTTATTTATTTATACGGTAATAAAACATGACTGCTACTGCACAATCATACCTTCCTATTAGCTATTCTCTTGATACTCTCAAAGATGAAGCTCGCCAGCTCATCGAAACAGGCGTTATTAGCCCTCAACAATCGATCTATACCCTCTGCAAATATATCCCTGTCCGTGAGTGGGTGACAATTGAATGTCAGTTAGAAAGAGCTGACTATTTGCTCAGAGATCCAATTGGTGATTTAGTTTCCTACGACGACTGGGAAAACGATTAATATCTTTTAGCCTTTATCTAAGGCATCAACTGTTCTAGCTGGGTGCGCCAAATTTTCAGCTTGAGCGACCATGGATATTCTGGATTTTGAGTCCAAAAGATATATCCAGCAGTAGCTACAATAGCTATCAGTAAAATGCCTAGTCGATTTCCCCCTGACTTTTTCTTGACTGTAGTTGATTGAACTAGTTGATTTTGATTATGCTGTATCTTTGTGGGGGAAGAAGATAAAGCGCTAGTTTTTAAATCAATAGATTTTTCTTTGACCGTTAAATCGGGTTTAAAATTATTTTTATGACTGTTGAGAGTCGATAATTTAGTGTGGCGATCGCTAATTATGGATTTAAGTCTAGCACCTTTAAGATTAGCCCGATCTAGATCCACTCCACAAACATTTGCCCCAGCTAAATCACTATTAGTCAAGTTGGCATTAGTTAAATTACTGCGACGTAAAATAGTGTGGCTTAGTTTGGCGTTAGTTAGATTCGCCGACTCAAAGTCTACTCCTTGAAGATTAGCATTACTGAGATCTGCACCACTCAGATTCTTTCTCGCCGCACCATAATTAACAATTTCCCAGACAGAATACCATTTAGGATCGATCATAGTCTTTTGGCTAAATTTAGCTGTTTTAAAATTGGCAAATTTTAGCTCCGCATCTTTGAAATATGTGCCACAACATAATGCACCAGAGAAATTAACCGCCGTAAGATTTGCATAACTAAAATAAGCATTTCTCAAGTCCGCATTTTGCAAATTAGCCCCAGTCAAATCTGCTTTATAAAAATAGGCACTACTTAAATTAGCGCTATTAAAATTAACGTTTAGCAATTTAGCATTACTCAAATCAGCATTACTTAAATCAGCACGAAATAAATTAGAATTGCTGAGATCGATGCCTGAAAAATTTTTATTTACAGCTTGATGATTGACAATTTCATATACCTTGCGATATTTAATTGCCATGATTGTTTTAGTATTAATAGTAGCCTGAGCAAAAATTACATAATCTAAGTTTGCTCCTTTAAAATTAGCATCAAAAAGATTTGTACCTAACAGGTTTGCCTGCTCTAAATTAGCATTGGCTAACTGAGAATTACTTAAATCCGCCTGACTAAAATTAGCTTGTTGAAGAATAGCCCCTTTTAGGTTAATTCCCCTGAGATTAAGGTTAATTAGATTAGCTTGAGCCAGATCTGGTGTTATTTGTTTGTGCTTGCTATACCAGCTATTCCATGTCTCAACTCCTTGCTTAATTAATGCCAAATGTTCTGAGTTTGCCATCGTACAAATTTACTAAAATGATTTACTTATAACTACAATATAACTGAATCTTTTTAACGGGCTAAATAATAATATTGTTATTAAATATTAAATATATATCGTAGTATGACAGACCGTCATTTGCCACATTGTTAAACTAAGATAATTAAATTTAATTAACATTCATATTGACAATTAAATCTATGAATTATCAAGCGAGGATGACGTTGATAATAAATACTAAGTGAACAAAACAGATTTGATTAAAGTATGGATAATGCAAGGGTAATTATGCTTTATATAAGTAGTAAATAGCGCGCCAAACATCATAACAATTTACAATAAACTAAGATGATCTCAACTAATTTGAATTTAAGGCTTGACTTAGTTTATCTAGTTATCTGGCGATCGCTTTGATTGATTTTTGTTTTTGTCACTATACATGAATATTTTCTTAAAAACTAACCGCTTAATTCTACGCAACTTGACTCAAGATGATGTGGATAATTTAGTCATGCTGGATAGCGATCCTGAAGTAATGCGGTTTATCAATGGTGGAATTGCTACTACAAGGCAGGCGATCGCTAATGAGTTTTTACCCTACGCAACAGGCTATTACAACAAATCTGAAAATTTGGGTTTCTGGGCAATAGTAGAACAACAAAGCCAAGAGTTTATTGGTTGGATATTTTTACGTCCTGAAGTGGATTTTAAATTGTTGCAACAGCTAAATCTTGCTGAACCAGATGCAGTGGAATTGGGCTATCGTCTTCGTCAACAAAGTTGGAACCAAGGCTACACGACAGAAGTTGCTCAAGCATTAATCAGCAAAAGCTTTACTGAATCGAAAATAAATAAAATAGTTGCCTGGGCTTTAACTGAAAACAAGGCATCTACAAGAGTAATGCAAAAGGTAGGCTTAAAATTGCAGCAAGCATATTTTGTCACTGCGGATATGCTACCGCAAAGCTTATTGGAAAATTCTTTGGTTCAAAATTTATTAGATCGTCAATTGGTTAAGTATCAACTAGATAGAGCAACTTGGAATTCAAAACAATCCGATCCAGCTTAAAAAACTTTAGATTTTGGACTTACTGAGCTTTTCAGTTGAGTAGAATACATGAGTTGAATTTAAAGAGCTAAAAGCTATCCTAAAGGATTCCCTTCGGTCAAAGCTAAAAGCTAAAAGCTAGTTAATCAACAGCGTAGTCTATTCAATTGAAAACTGCTGTAATTGCCGTTGAATATAATAGGATATTGCTTTTGAATGACAAGAATTAAATCGGGTAATTAATTGATGTCAACTAAAATCTCAACTCCATCTTTGTTGACTTCTAGCAATCGAGCAAATTGGCAGGGAGTATCTTTAGAGCATTATCTATATCCAGCTTACGAAACTCCAGAACATACTCTGACAGAGCATCACATTTGTTTTTATGTTGGTCAACCTTTAATTTACGAACAGGTTATCAACGGTAAGTTGCGATCGCTCAATTGTATTTACGGCGATATAGTAATTTATCCTGCTGGTTTGACTCAAAAACTCAGCTGGAATAAAAACGCAGAAATTATTCAGTTAGACATCAATCCAGCATTGCTAACTCAAGCCTGTCAAGATGCATCGCGATCGCACAAGCTTGAACTCATTCCCCAGTATGGCATCAGGGATACTTTAGTTCAACAGTTGCTTTTTACTTTGCTGGGGGAATTGCAATCTGGCTTAAACAACAGTTTGTATACCGAATCACTGCATCATACCCTCTGTTTGCATTTACTCAGACACTACACTATATCCCAAGCAGATACTAGTTACATAGATGATCCTTTACCACCTTATCTTCAGCGACGGTTAGATGAATATATTCAGGCAAATTTATCACAGAACATTACCCTGTCAGATATGGCTCAAGTAACTAGTTTAAGTACTTCTCACCTGACCAAACTATTTAAGCAAAGTCAAGGAATTTCTCTATATCAGTACGTTATTCAATGTCGCATCGCTAGAGCAAAACAATTATTGAAACACAAACAATTAACTATTGCTGATATTGCGACTCAAGTGGGTTTTGCCGATCAAAGTCATCTAACTCATCACTTCAAGCGTCATGTTGGTGTAACCCCGAAAGCTTTTCGACAACTTTAAAGCAGAATCTGCTAAAAACAGCAAAATCTACAATATTTATCTACACATCATCTCCTAACCTGTAAACAAATCAAATCAACAGGAGATGCAAATCATGTCAACTGAACAAAATAAAGCGATCGCAATGAAACTAGCTACCGATGGCTGGGGAACAGTTTCAGGTTGGTCAAAAATCTGGGATGAATTGGTAGCAGAAGAAGTAGTTAGACACTTTTGTAGCACCAACCAGCCAATCGTGGGTTTAGAAGCCAACAAAAAGTTTGAAGCTAGCTTGTTCGAGGGATTTCCTGAGATTAAACAAACGATTACAGCTATTGTAGCCGAAGCCGATAAAGTGGTTTATTTTCATTCATTAAAAGGAATGCACTCTGGCACTTTTATGGATATTCCCCCTACAGGTAAATGGGCAAAAACTACTGGTTTTACGATGCTACGTATTGCTCATAGCCAGGTTGAAGAAATGTGGTATGAAACCAATTTACTAGAACTGATGCAGCAGTTAGGGGTGGCGTAGTTTGCAGAATACTAACTTTTGGCTTAAACAGAAAAATCAGGAGTTTATTATGCTTCGTTTAGCTGGTTGGTGGTGGATTGGAGTAAGTGCGCTTCATGCTTTGGGAGGAATAATTTTATATTATCCTCAATGGCAAGAAATAGCGCAGGCAGGATGGTTCAATGTCGTAGCACCAGATCCATTTACACCAATATTTTCTCGTGAGACTGCCTTTTGGTTTATCTTACTTTCGCCTTTTATTTATCTTGTGGGAGAATTATGTCTTTGGGCATACCGCCAAAAATTAACTTTGCCCAGTTCTGTCGGCATAATTTTACTAATTACCATGTCAATCGGGGTATTTTTAATACCCATATCTGGTTTTTGGCTTGGTTTCCCCCCAAGTATGATGATGCTTTACTCATCAAAAATATCTCAACATCAAAATAGTTGATTCAGCCTGAAGATAAAAACTTGTTTGAGATTAGGATGTTATAGAAAATAATTAAAAAGCGATCGCAATAAAGATATGGTGATTTTTATCAGGTAACGTTTAAAAATTCGCCATCAACTATTATGACCTGTAATCCTCAAGTGATCGCTTGAGGATTACAGCTTGGTTTTTGGAGATCACTTTGAAACTAAACCTGAGTCACCTAAAACACTTATTGTTATTTCTATTATGGGTGCAAGAAGTTAAAAATAAGTACTCAAAATAAATTATATGGCTAACTTACAGTTTAATGAGCGTAATCCCTGGAATCCCTTTGAACCAACGAAAAGAGATATCGATAGAAGTGAGACTTTAGGAAAAAAGAGCCAAGTCGCTGTAGGACTTTTAGGTATTTTAATCTCGCCTATTATATCTGCAATCTATTTGAATAGAGCTGCCAATTCATTAAAGATTGCTGGCTATACCTTTGCTTTGGTTATTGTTATTTCTCTTGGTGCTAGTGATGAGGATGAAGCATTTTCCATGGGTTTAGGAGCAGGATTCATAGGTAATATTGTAATCATGAGTGAACAGTTTATGGCTGTAAGCAGTGCTAGGAAACGCCAGCCTGTTGAAAAAAAGACAGTTACATAATCAAAAATAATTGTAGTTTAACGTACGTCATTTTCGAGATCAAATAATTTTGCCGAAAAAAAAGCGCTCATTACTCTTTAAGATAGTGATCGCTTTTCGTAGTGAGCGATCGTATTTCATTATTAAGCATAGACAAATAATTCGTCAGAACAAAATCTAGTATTATTTGTGGCAATGTTTTATTTCGCTAAAATCGATACTACTGTCATTAAACGAGCGATCGCACTGAGCTTAGTTTAACTATATTTTGTCCCAGCAATTACCATGAAAATTAGTTTATTGACCATAGGTACTCGTGGCGATGTTCAACCTTTTATCGCCTTGGGTTTAGGGTTGCAAGAAACAGGATATCAAGTAGAGATAGTCACCCATGCCATATTTGAATCTTGGATTAGAAGTTATGGTTTTAATTTTGCAGTCATTGAAGGCGATCCCCAAGAATTTATTGCCTCAGAAGAGGGGAAAAAGATATTAGAATCTGGTAAGAACCCTTTAGAGTTTGTCCGTTTGTTTGCCGAATCCATTAGTCCCTTTGTGGATAGTCTAATGACAGATATTTGGCGAGTCTGTCAGTCAACAGATATCATTATTGCCCACAGCATTCTATTTTGGACATACGATCTGGCAAAAAAGCTGGATATTCCTTATTGTTTAGCTTCTTTTACCCCTCTGACGGCTACTTTTGACTATCCTGTAGCCTTAGCTAATAAATCTCTAGGCAGTCTGTTTAATTATCTAAGTTACCCTGTAGCTTCCTTTGTTCTGTGGCAAATATTTAGAAACCCAGTCAACCAATACTTGAAAACCAATCTAGGTTTATCTCCTCGTTCGATCTGGCGATCGCCTTTAATTGAGATCAAACAGAATAGCTCTATACTTTATGCTTATAGTTCTTCAGTTTTACCAAGAGGTAAAAATTGGTCTGATAACATTTATATTACTGGTTACTGGTTTTTGGAATCTAAACAAGATTGGACAATACCGCAAGATTTAATCGACTTTTTGAATAATGGTTCACCCCCAGTTTATGTTGGTTTTGGTAGTATGAGCGACAGAGATCCTCTAGCCACAATGGAAATTGTCTTAGCTGCTTTAGCAAAAACAAACCAAAGAGGAATCATCGCAACTGGTTGGGGCGGGATTGATGATTTGAACTTACCTAGTAGTGTATTTAAGATCGATTCCATTCCTCATGATTGGCTATTTCCACAATGTGCAGCGGTAGTGCATCACGGAGGCGCAGGGACTACGGCTGCTGGTATGAAGGCTGGCGTACCTTCAATTATTGTGCCATTTTTTTCTGACCAACCCTTTTGGGGTTATCGAATATTTGATTTAGGTGTGGGTACAGAACCAATTTTGCGATCGCAACTCACTGTAAATAAATTAACAGCAGCAATTAATCAAGCTATTCAAGACGGACAAATGCAAACTTCTGCTCAACGAGTAGGAAACCAAATTCGTTCGGAAGACGGTGTAAAAAAAGCAGTCACGATAATTTCCTCTGTAGTTAATCGATGGATAACTCGTCAGGACAGAATCTAGTATTACTCATGGCGAAGTTTTATTTCGCTAAAATCGAGATTATTGTCATTAAAAAAAGCGATCGCCTTATTCAATCTATACTTAATTAGAGTAGTATTCTGGCAAAAATATGTCGTCGTTTAATTTTTTTCAGCATTGGTACCCTCTATTACCTGTTGAAGATATCGATCCACAAAAACTAACTACTGCAACTTTACTAGGAACTTCTCTAGTAATTTGGAAACCAAGCTCATCATCAACCTATCAAGTATTTTTAGATCTTTGTCCCCATCGACTTGCACCCTTGAGCGAAGGCAGAATTGATGAGTCTGGTAATTTAATGTGTAGTTATCATGGTTGGCAGTTTAACATCAAGGGAGATTGTACCCGCATTCCTCAAGCAGATAATCCCGATCTGATTGCTAAACAGAGTCAGAACTTTTGTGCTACCGTTTTTCCTTCACGCCAAGAAAATGATTTGCTGTGGGTGTGGATGGATGCAGATACACCAGAAATTGCTGCTAAAACCGATCTTCCTCTATCTCCTAAAATTGATGCTAGCAAAGGTTATGTTTGGTCTTCTATGGTGCGGGATCTAGAGTATGACTGGCAAACATTAGTAGAAAACGTCGCCGATCCTAGTCATGTTCCTTTTGCTCATCATGGCATCCAAGGAAATCGCGATCGCGCTATGGCAATTCCTTTAAATATTGTGCGATCAACAATGGATATGATCGAAGCAGAAGTTGATAAGCCTTTTCAAACCAAAATTACTTTTGAACCTCCTTGTCATTTGGAATATGACATTGTTTTACCTGGGGGTGATAAACAAATAGGCTTGGTAACTTATTGTCTGCCTGTTGCACCTGGAAAGTCTCGAATTGTGGCGCAATTTCCCCGTAATTTTGCTCAAAAGCTTCATTCTTTAATCCCTCGCTGGTGGGATCACATCCAAAATCGTAATGCAGTTTTAGATGGTGACATGGTTTTGCTACATCAACAGGAAAACTTCTTGCAGAATAACAATTGGAAAACTGCTTATAAAATGCCTACCAGTGCTGATCGCTTGGTAATTGAATTTCGCAATTGGTTTGATCGCTATTGTGATAGCACATTACCCTGGAATGAAAAGAGCGTTAATTCTGCTTCTACAACAGAAACGTCTCGTGAAGTTTTACTAGATCGCTATCATCAACATACACAACACTGTAGCAGCTGCCGAAAAACCTTAAAAACAATCCAGCTTATGCAATGGCTATTGCTAGCTTATTTTGTGGTAGTTGTTTCCACTGTGGCAGTATTGCCAGATAGTCTGAGAGTCAGTTGGGGTTTATATTTGTTAATCTTTGCCCTTTTAGGATTAGGAATTGCTGCTGTCTTGAGGTTTTGGCTGATGCCTAAATTCTACTTTGTGGATTATGTCCATTCAGAAAGATAAAAGCGATCGCTGACACAACCAAAACAGTGATAGTGATATCTAAAATCAATACCTATGGAAAAATTCGATTTTCGCACTCCTCAATCAGATTTATTATCTCTTGTCATTGAAGGCGATCGCCTAAAACTATCAGTTATTGATAATAAGTTTGAACAAGATATTTTTCGAGAATTTACTGAAGAGATCACAACATACATGATTCCTTCTCCTACCAAAAATATCCAGGAAACTCGAGATTTCATAGCTGCGAGTAAACATGGTATTGAAAGTGGCTACAATTTACAGTTCGTAGTGGTATCTAAAATAAATCAAGAGTTTTTAGGCAATTGTGGTCTTCATGGCAACAACAATAAAGCTAAAACTCCAGAAATCGGTATTTGGCTCAAAAAAGATGCTTACGGTCAAGGTTATGGTTTAGAAGCTGTGACTACGTTGGTCAATTGGTCAAACAAGCATATAAACCTCGATTATTTTATCTATCCAGTAGATCGCAGAAATATTGCCAGTCGGAAAATTCCCGAATCCCTTGAAGGTAAGATTATCAAAGAATATCAGGATAAAATATCTTCTGCAAAAATCTTAGATTTGGTGGTTTATAAAATTTAGATACAAAATCAAAAAAAGCAATAATAATTAAAAAGCGATCGCAGTAGAGATGATCTCAATTAATTTGAATTAAAGGCTTTACTTAGTTGATCTGGCGATCGCTCTTCTTTATTTGGGAATCATAGTATTAAGTGACTATGGGTTTTTCTGCCCTTTTCATCAACAGGATTAGCCGTAGAATTAAGGCAAAGATCAACATAGCTACCCACGGTGTATAAAACAGCCAAGATTCGCCTAATCTCTTAGCAAAAGCAACGGTAAAAGATAGCCAAAGATAGTATATTCCTAACTTATGCAAAATTTTCCAGTTACGTCTGCCTAAAATAGCAGCAGGGCGTTTGAAAGAAGTAATGGTCATTAACAGAATAAATACGTAGCCTAAATTAGCGCCAAAATTGTCCCGTACCATATTTTCTGAGGTTAAAACTGCCACTTCCGCGATCGCTAGGGCATGAAATCCGTGAGATATTGCCATGGATAGCCCGAAATAGCGCCTATTCTGTAGTAACCAGGTGGAAACTTGACTTGGCTTGAGTTTTTGCCACGCTGAGGCAATAAAAGCCAATAAAAATAAAATACAGGAAGAGCGAGCCGTAAATCTAATTAAGAGCCGAAAACTGTCCTCACTCATGCCCTTAGCTAACAAAATTAAAGCAAATACTGTAACAATAATTAGGGTTGAGTATTGAACAATCTGCCATTTCTGAATCGGCAATAGTATGTTCATGTGGCTTCACTTAATAATTGTGTTTTTAGCTTAGTTAATCGCATTCCCAAAAATAAAGGTAAAGCACAAGACAAACCGATGATTAAATTCACCACAATATAAACCCAGAGAAATTTCATCTGCAGTTTTGTACCTTCTTTCAACACAAAAATCCAAAACACGAGGGAAGAAGTAAATAAATCTAAAGAGAAAGCGCTAGAGGCTTGATTGGCAAATGATTGTGACCAAAACAACGATAAATTTAAGCCATGATCCACAACAAAGGGGATTAATTGTGAATAAGGCACAACAAAACCGACTATGGCTAAAACCAAATAAATTATTTGCATGACTATGATTAATTTCGAATTAAACTTAGTGTAAATATTGTCTAAATCCCTGTCTTGCCGATTCTTCCGAAAACTGTTCTATTTTTACTTAAATAAGCTGACGAGTTAAGACCTATAGCTAACCGCAAAGCGGTTTTAAAATAAATTTTGATATGCTTTGGGTGTAATTTGATAATGCTGACGAAAGACTCTAGTAAAATGACTTTGATTTTTAAAGCCGACTTCTTGACAAACAAAAGCGATCGCTAAGTTTTGACGTAAGAGAAGCTTCGCTTTTGCTAAACGGCAGCTGGTAATGTATTTATGAGGAGAAGTGCCAGTAGATTGCTTAAAGAGGCAAGCAAAGTAATGAGGACTAATATTGACCAAACTTGCCAGTAAGTCTAGGTTGAGAATGTGGTCTAAATGTCCTTGAATATACTCAGTGACTATTTTGAGTTGGTAATTGCTTAATCCGCCTCGATACTCTTTGACAGCATTGTTAACTCCATAACGGCGTAGTAAATGTACTCCTAATGCAGTAGCCATCGAGTCTGCATAAAGCTGACTATCTTCACCAGCAGTAACTAATTCGGTTTTTAAAGCTAAGGCTATCTGTTGAATTAAAGGATCGTGAACTTTGAGTTGCGATCGCAATTCTAGCTGAGTATCATCTCCCATAGCATTAACTAGGACATCAGGGGGCAAAAATAGATTGATCAAAGGCACATCGCGATCCACTGCTACCCTAGGAAAAACAGTGCCAGCAGGAATAAGAGCAACATCTCCTTGAAGATATTCTTCTTGATGCCATTGTTCCTCGATGTGAAAGCTAGCCTGAAATTCTCCTTGGGCAACTACTAAAACATGAGCCAAAGCGATCGTTTCAGGCATTTCTCCCGCAGGTTCTAACTCATAAATCAGACTAAGCTTGTTCCATCCTGCCTCCTGACTAGAAAGCAGATGATTGTGATTGTGTTCGCCAGATAAACCAGATAGATTAAGCGAAGATTCTTCTAAAGACACAATTAAACCAGATCCATCTTGATAACTTAAGTTTATGACAAAATAAGGTTACCAAACTTCTGGGCATTTCTTGACTCTATATATAATTGCCGTTCTTGATAATTGGAATTTCCAGTTTTGGCGATCGCTTAATTTTTCTTCTTTGCTACCCTTGTTGTTGCTCTAAAGTACAGATTAGATCTACAAAAACTAGTTCATATCAGACGTATGATTATCTGCTTGTAAATTGTTAAACAGTTCTTTCCAGTTAGTGTCACCTTGTTGTTCGGTTTCGTTAACTTCAAAAGTTTTATTGACTGCATTAGGTAAATTCAGCGCCTGAATACAGAGTTCGGCGATCGCATCTCGGCTAACTTGTCCCCTTAAATTATCTCCTTGTTCGGCATACAGAGTTTTATCACCAGGTTGTTCAGTTAAAGCGCAGGGACGAATAATTGTGTAGGTCAAATTGCTAGATCTAATCGCTTCTTCTCCTCGCAGTTTCCAGGTTAAGATTCCTCCCAGTTGATCGTTCATACGTACTGCGGGTGGTTCTTCTGCTAAATTGATTCCTGGGCGATTAGGGCGAGTAACTCCTGCTGAACTTATCTGAATCAACTGGGGTTTAACCTGACCACCATAAGCCTTGATATATTCTACCTCCAGCTTAAATGGGCCTGGTTCAAACTGAGGATTTAGCTCCCCATCGTATTCAAACTTACTCAACATCAACTGCATTGAGTAAACTTTAGCAGCATCTAACTGGCTGGCTTCCTGCACGGTTTTAGCACGGAATACGGGAATTAAATCCTTGAAAGGAATACGAACAGTTGTGGGGTAATCATGAATCGTATCAAAAGAATAGCAGTAACCAACCCCATCCCATTTACCTTCACAGCGAGTAATGAATTTATAGCGTTTGCCATCTCCAATTACTCTCAGTTCAATTCCCTCGTAATCTGACAAATCCATTGGCGGTGTAAAGTTACGAGTCCGCACAGAGGCGAAACCGCCGTTGTTGTCTGTAGAAACAATCCCCGCAAAGATTGCTCTGTTGTCTGCCAAGCGGATTCTACTTTGGCTCACGCCTCCCATCACCACATCATCTATTGCTCCCCAAGTTTCCTGTAAATCACTACTGGGATTAGCAAAATCAAAGATCATCTGCTCTCCCCCGTGAGGAAGGTGTTGTGAAATAACCTGCACTAAATTTTTAATTCCCTCATACTCCACTAATTCTGGAGTATCAACTACCTCTGGCAAATAAAATTTAATTCCCTGATAGTATTTCTCTCGATTGGGAGTGTCTCCTTCTACTGGTTGCACCTTCGTACCCGTACAGCAAATTACGGCGCTAACTCCTGCCATCATGGCTGGCTTGAGAGTATCGGGGATAGTTAGATCGGCCTCAAATAGTTCTGCCTCTCCTAACATTGTTTTAGCTCGCTCTACATCCCTAACTAATGCTCGGACATGATAATTGCGAGCTAGTAATTTCTGTACGACTCGTTTACCCACTCCACCCGTTGCACCAGCTACCAAAATTGTCATTTTTGTCTGTTGATAAGATTGCGATGAGCTATTTGAAATTAATTTTTGCCATAAAGTATTGAGATTAGGAATGATCTCAAAAAAGGTTAACGTTTGCCAAAGTTGGCTTAACTGACCCTTAGCCACAGTATTATCAAGATTATCAAGAAGTTGTCCAAGAATCCTCAAAAGACTCCATTGTTATCTTATATCTTAGTCTCATCTCACGATTTTCTGTGAAGATGGCGATCTTTAGGGTAGGCGAAGTCTAATCGCTTCTGACTAACTAATTACCAATAGTTACTAATTACTTTACGGTGTAAGGTAATATTGGCACGGATAAAAATGCTGAGGTCGACGATAAACGCCAAGGTAGCAATGGGAATCCGCAACAAGGCTTTTTGTAAAGAATGATGTTTTAAAGATCTATAGCGACGAAATACTAGAGGAATGGGAATGAGCCACCACTTTTTCTGAACTAAAGAATTACGAACAAAATCGTTAAGCCAAAGTGGGTTTTCCCGATTCATTTGGTTAATCAGCGTTCCTGCCGTCAATTCTGGACTACCCCTAAAAGATCCCGCTGCGCATAATTTTTCCTGTAGGTAGTAAGTTAAAAAGATATTAACAACGATGCCAACTACAACTCTAACTTCATGATTAATCAATTCTAAAGGATTAGTGTAAGCTTCAAATATATGGGAGGCTTCAGTTACTCTGACAATTCTTTTGGTAAAAGTAGGATTTTTGACCGTAAAGTTTTCGCTGATGATCATTTGAGTCAAAAACCCGTCTTCCACAGGCAATCCTGCTGGCATCCAAATATTACGCAATACTTCGGCACGACCACAATAAAGCTGTCCACAAATATATAGTTGACCTGCATTAGACGATTGAGAAACTGCCACAGACAACTTATCAATCCAACTCTTATTTTCTTTGAGCTCGATATCTTTAATTGGTCGATCTAGAGCAATCCAATATTCGGGATTTTCAACTAATACCTCGATCATTTTTGCTAAAGTTTGATAATTATGCAATTTAATGTCTGCATCCATCAAACAAAAGAAGTCAGCATCAGGCGCTGAAAATTGATGAACAAATAAATTCCAAGCATTACTTTTACCTGCTTCTTTTACTTCACATACTCTCCAACTCAACGATGTTTGATGGATAAACCCTATTTGTTTTAAGGTATTACGAGCTAAATCTGCTGTATTATCACTACAGCCATTGGCAACAACAATAATTTCAACTGAATGTTTTTCATCTAAACTTGTGAATAAGCTTTGTTGACCAAGAGATTGTAGCGAAGCTGCAATCAAATCTGATTCATTGTGAGCTAAAATACCAATACTTAATTTCATAATTTAAATAATATTTATCAAGAAATACAGTGTTTATTTATTTCTTATTTCCTTAACTATTTACTTTAAAAGTAATTAATTCAGTAAATTGCTCAAATCAAGGTAATTGTCAAGGTATTCTCTTGTCAGAAAATGCATATATATAGTGTAAATTGGGTGATATTAAGTAAGTTTACAATGCAAAAATAAATACTGTGTAAAAAAATGATGAAGTATGTATAAAGTTCTGATTTTTTATTTTCTCAGTGATGTCAGTGATGTTTGGTCAGCCTACAATATTTTGATAATTGAAAAACAGCTAAAAAGCCTAAACAAAATACTACAAAACCAGACAAAATGTAGCTAATTACTCAAATTTAAAAGTTGGCGTTGCTTAATCCAGGTATGAAATCGATAGAGTTACTGTTGGCAGCTATTAGCTTTTTGAGACATCTCTATTGATGAGGATTTTTTTTCCTGTTTCAATTCAGCAACGCCCAAAAGTTTAGAAGAGAATCCTTTTAGGGCTCCGCTTATCCTTTAGGACTACCTACGAATAGTTAACTAAGCTTGTCTTAATCTAACTTTGTACGGCTACAGTTATCAAACTTGAGCTTTAATGTTCTTCCTTTAATCAATGTTCAATCCGACTCTAGAGGAAAAGTTATCGTCAAGATAGTTTCCTGGCGATCGCTAGTTACAGTAATAGAAGCCTTAAGTACTTCGACTAATTTTTTCACTAAGGTTAATCCTAGTCCTGTGGCGTGGTCTTTGGGGGAGGAATCCTGGCTGCGGTATAACTGAGAGAAGACTTGCTCTTGTTCTATTTGCGTAAGTTCTCTACCAGTATTAATTAACCGAATCAAGACTTGGGACTTAAGAATTTTGGTTTGGAGTGTAATTGTTCCTTCCACAGGAGTACGTTCTAGAGCATCATTGAATAATTCCTGCACAATTCGTTCGAGGATGACAGGATCGGCATAGATCTTGGGTTGTTGACGCGCTAATTTTAGCAGTATCTTAGGCTGCTGATTTTGGGCTGCAATATAAGGATTAGCAAGATTAGTAAGTAGAGAATTTAATTCAATTGATTCTGGCTGAACCACTTTGGCTTGAGCATCAATATAGCAAAGGGTTAACAAATCGTCGGTCAGTTTTTTCTGGCGCTGACATGATTCATGAAAAATTTTCAAGACTCGTTGAAAGAGTGGGGAATGACGGGGATTTTGCTTGGCTTTAAGTAAGCTTTCTAAAGTTTGAGCAGCTAATTGAATACTACTGATTGGCGCTTTGAGCTCGTGAGATACTGTTTTCAGAAAATCGTCTTTAAGCTGATTCAGCTTGGCTAATTCCGCCACCTGCTGATTAGAACTAGCATATAGTCGAGCCTGACGCATAGCGATCGCACATTGGGAAGCTACCTGCTGCATCAGAGAAATTTCCAGGTCGGTAAAGAGTTCTCCTGGGGGTCTAAGTCCCCACAGATTACCGATAATACCGCGATCGTCAAAAATAGGACAGGCAAGACGAGTCACCTGAATTCCTTGAGGATTAAACAAAGGGACAGGTTCAACTAGCTGTAAAGGAGTTTTTTGCAATAGTTGTTGATATAGCTCAGGAAAATCATCAATTTGTCTGGTTTCTCCCTGACACCCAGGTAGAGTACCACTATATTCATGGACGATAGTTGCTGTTTGCTGTTGAGGGTCATATAGCTCAATTTGGCAACCACTAAGATGTAATACTGTGGCTAGTTCTTCTGTGGCAACTCGTAAACAGTAGGTTTCATCTAAACTATCCCGAACTTTATCAGTGATGCGTCTAACCAAAGCTTCAAAATCTAGAGCTTGCCTTAATTCTTGATTTTGTACTGCTAGGGTGCGTCCCATATTTCTCAGATTGAGGTGAGTTTGAATACGGACTAAAACTTCCTCTTGTTCAATGGGTTTGGTGATATAGTCTACTCCCCCCAGCTTGAATCCCTGAACCTTGTTAATGGGACTTTGACAAAAAACTAGGTTCAAAAAGGGGTGAAAGCCTCATGTATTAATGGTTTAACCTCAAAATAACTAAATCCTTAATATATCTGGGTTTCAGGCGAATTTACCTCTTCGAGGTAAATTCGGCGTCTGGCAAGGCTTTCACCCCTTTTTGATAGGTAAAAATTGTCAAAGTCCTGTTAATCGTATCGGAAAGAGCAGTGAGGAAAATAACAGGGATGTCTTTGGTCGCAGCTTGAGATTTTAGCTGGCTACAGGTAGCAAAACCATCAACGTTAGGCATTAACACGTCTAGTAAAATTAGGTCGGGGTTTTGCGATTGAGCAATCTGCAAAGCGCTGGCGCTATCTTCTGCCAGTAATACTTTAACTAAAATGTCGGGCAGAATTCCCCATCTTCTAAAGTTGTGGGATGAATGCCCGACCAATAAACAAACTGCGT
>NZ_PVWF01000218.1 GCF_003003995.1 Pleurocapsa sp. CCALA 161
AGATTTAATTTTTAATATATTTTTAGCATTTACCGTAATCTGCATTCCCTTAACCGTAGGTGCAATCGTTAGAGCCTTGTGGCTTCGCTATCGGATTACAGACCGTCGTATTTGTGTGACTGGTGGGTGGAGAGGTACTCAAAGAACAGATATTATCTATTCTGAGGTCATGAAAATTGTTAAAGTACCTAGAGGAGTTGGTCTATGGGGAGATTTAGTAATTACCCTCAGGGATAAAAGTCGTCTAGAAATGCGTGCAGTCCCTCAATTTAGAGAGATTTACGACTATATTTCCGAGCGCGCAGCAGACAAGACAGGTAGACCTTTAGAGTCGATTAGAGTGAACTAAATAACATAGTATAAATTACATATAATTACAGTTTAGATCGGTTTTCCTCACGGGCGATCGATTAAACTGAATTGCAATTATAATCATCTTCGTAAAAGGCTGGACAGATTAAAAAATGGATTTTGGTATCGGCTTCCTCTCAAATAACATCATGCTCCCCATCCTGGATTTTTTCTATGGATTAGTGCCGAGTTATGGTTTTGCGATTATTGCTTTGACAATTGTAATTCGTTTTGCAGTAGTTCCCTTGAGTGCAGGACAAATTCGCAACATGCGAAAAATGAAGATTGTTCAGCCGATGATGAAAGAACGACAGGAGAAAATTAAACAGCAATATAAGAACGATCCTGAGAAGCAGCGAGAAGAACAGGCAAAAGTAATGCAGGAATTTGGCAATCCTCTAGCAGGATGCTTCCCTTTGCTCTTGCAAATGCCAATCTTGTTTGCCCTCTTTGCTACCTTGAGAGGCTCGCCTTTTACTGACACTCCCTACGATATTAATGTTCAGATTTTACCCCAAGAACAGATCGAGCGAGTTGCGCCTCAGCCTTTCGCGACTAAGCCAAAAAATATTTATATCGAAGATGGCATACATGAAAGGATAGCTGCAATGTTGCCAGGTGGTAGTAAGTTGGCAGTAGGGGATACTACCAAAGTAGAATTGCAAACCCCTGAAGGTAAATCTTTGAATACTTTGCTCAAAGAATATCCAGAGAGCGATATTAACCCTATTTTAGAAGTTACCAAAGGTTTTGAGCGCGTAAAAATCAACGAAGATGGCACAATTACTGCTTTAGAACCAGGAGATGCCACAATTCAAGTAAAACTTCCTGGGATTGCGGCTAATACTGGCTTTTTATTCATTGAAAAGCTTGGTCGAGTTGGGGTAACTAATGAAGACGGCGGCATCAACTTTGATATTCTGGCAATGGTCTTGATGTTTGGGGTAGGGATATATGTGAACCAACAGCTAAGTGGAGCGCAAAATACTAGTCCTGGTGCAGACCAACAACAGGCAATTAATAAGATTACGCCTTTACTGTTCAGTGGAATGTTTCTCTTCTTTCCTCTCCCTGCGGGCGTATTAATGTATATCGTGGTGGCAAACTTCTTCCAAACTGGTCAAACTTGGTTCTTGATGCGTGAACCTCTGCCAGATGATCTCCAGAAAATTCTTGATGAACAGGAAAAAGCAGAAGCTACAAGCAATAGAAATGCATTGCCGTTTGAAAAGAAGCGTTCTAAGAAGAAAGAAAAAACTTCAGGTTAGTAACCATTAACTATTGTGAAAAGTCAATTGAGTTCGGGCAAGGAATGGTTAGAGCAGTTACTTACCCTCATGGGTGTAGCTGCTGAGGTTAAGACAGAAGGGTTTGAAACAGTAACTGCTGATTCAGACTTTAACTGGTTAAGTATTAGCGTTAATGATTTAACCGAGACGCAAAAACAGCAGCTGATTGGTAATAAAGGTGAAAGCATTGATGCGATTCAGTATTTAACCAATACTATTCTGAATTTAGATGCAGATCCAGAAGTGCAAAGCTCTTTTATCGTTGAGCTTGATGGTTATCGAGTTCAACGCAACCAAGAATTAGCAACCTTGACTCAAGACGCGATCGCTCAGGTACAATCAACGGGGGAAGAAGTGGCAATACCTGGCTTATCTTCCGCCGAAAGAAAACAAATACATTCTTTATTAGAAAGTACAGCAGGCTTAAGCAGCGAGAGTCGTGGTCAAGAGCCAAATCGTCAGCTAGTGATTTTGCCTCAATAGTCCTGCCAAAGGTCATCAGTGCGCTAATATCCAAATGGATCATATTAAGTAAACAATGGAACCGATATATATTCCTCATCTGCTTAAAGCACCAAACAGAACGGCAGACATTATTGTTGATGATAGTATTTCAGGTTTAGACACCTTAGTTCCCGTTAAGGGATCTATTTCAGTACGTCATGGAGGTAATTTTTTGGAAATTATCTCAACCGCAGAAACAATTATTACTCTAGTTTGCGATCGCTGTTTACAGCACTATAATTATCGCCTGGAAATCGATACTTCGGAGTTAATCTGGCTCGAATCTGAATTAGAAAACGCAGAGGATCTTCCCTCAGAAAGAGAGGTTTCTCTAGATGATCTCTCAGAAACTTTACCTCCTAATGGACATTACAATCCCGAAATCTGGCTTTTTGAGCAGCTATCTTTAGCTTTACCATTGAGGAAAATTTGTGGAGCAGACTGTCCTGGAGCGAGCGTTAAAGCAACTTCAGATGAGCATCATGTCGATCATCGCTGGTCTAGTTTAGCTGCCTTAAAAGAGCAATTAAACAGTAATCAAGACTAAAGTTTGCGCAACAACAGTCAAACACAAACTCGAAGTGAAGTTAATTACGGCTCATTTTGACGAAGTCAGAGGAAGTTTGTCGTTCTCAGGCGGAGTCTCTCTGACTACGGACAATATTTGCGGTTATTTCGGCAAGCTCACTTAACTCTATTTCTAGTTTGCTTGCCTGCCGTTCATAATCTAATTTCTTGGCGATCGCTGCTCGGGCTAAATCCTCTCGTTCCTGACTTAGGGCTTTTTTAGCTACTTTGTTCCAAGTTTGGGCTTCGGCGATCGCTTCTTGGTATTTTGGCTGCACCTGATTCCAAACTGATTTAATGTCCATTAGAGCTTCAGCAGTAAGTCTTTTATTATTGCTGCTGTCTTTTCCTTTGAGCGCCTGTTGGATTGGCTTATATAGCTGAGAAATATCTAAAGTAGCGATCGCTGGTAAATAGTTTCTAATTTGTTTACTGTCGTTAATTCCTGTTTTACACCAGCTAGCAAAGTGTTCGCAATTATTGGAGAGTAAATTGTAGTCCCGTTCTCCCAGTCTGCTTTTAGCTCGCTCAACCACGACATCGGGAATATAGCCAAACCCTTCACTATATTCAGCTACGTAAACGGGATTGCCTCGACTAAAGGTGAGTAGAGAAGTCTGTTCAATGACTTCACTAGGTTTGCGATAGTGAATTACCGTACCATCCCCACAGTCAATGCCATAGTGTTTGTAAACTCCTTCTAATTGCCCAAAATTTCGATATACGTAAATACAGTCGCCTTTAGCCATTAAATGTTGATTGAATGTTTGATTTAGCTAGATTATTTAATTTTTTTCAGACTTAATTCTCGCTGCAAAAGCTTAATTGACTTTTCACTAATATAGCTATCGACGCTAATTACATCAGGAATACGAATCAAATCCTCGCGCATTGCCACAATTTCAGCCTTAACTCGATCATAGCTCGTATAGCCAGCGATCACTGTATGAGCAGAACGAATTACAGCTCTTAAACGATCGCGATCGCTTAAAGAAGAGGTTAATACTAATAAATCATCTCCTCTTTGACTGTTAACAATACTCGAAGCGACGCTTAACGTACCTTCACTCAAGCTCACAATACCTAAACAGGCTTGAGATGGTAACGCCTTAATGAGTTGCAGTTCTTTATTGTAGTCATAGATATCAATTGGAATGACGCGAAAAGAGTTGGGTGGCACAATTGCCAGCACTTCTTTAATAAAATAGCGGTTAGTGATTAAAGTGCCAAAGTTAATTGCTGCCAGAATTTGAGGCAGTTGTTCTAATTCAATTAATTCAATTTCAATTCCTAAAGTATTTTTTAATTCTTGCTGGATAATTTTACCTGCGTCAAGATCTCTTTGGGGTACGGTTACCACCACGCGATCGCAACAGCTAATCCGCCAATCAATTTCTTCAGTAAATAACTCTTTGACTTGATCGATGGTGCAGCCTAGCTCTAAAACCCGATCTACCCCTTCTTTAATTGCTTTAATTGATGCAGCTACGGGGGAATCTGATTCACTGACTCTATTTTCGTGTTCATGCAGCTTAACGTAAATCCCTGACCCAGCGATCGATTCAACTAATCCATTTTCTTCAAGCTGTTGGTAGACTTTACTAATAGTATTGCGATGTAAACCTGTGATCATCGCTAACTGTCGAGTACTGGGTAAACGATGAGCAGGGGGATATTGTCCAGAAGCGATCGCAAACTGAATTTGAGCAAACAGTTGTTTGGAAG
>NZ_PVWF01000065.1 GCF_003003995.1 Pleurocapsa sp. CCALA 161
ATTATTGCCGATTTTTCTGATGTTAACGGCATCAAAATTGGTGATGGAGTACGTTACCGAGGGCTACAAGTAGGTAGAGTTGACAATATTCAGCCTAGTACTAATGGAGTGGATGTTGTCATTGAGATTGATTCTAGCAACCTATTAATTCCCAGAGATGCAACCCTCGTGGCAACAAGCTCAGGATTGATTGGCAATACTTTTATTGAGATTATTCCTCAATCTTCTTTAACCGCAAATGTTGCCAATATGAATCCTACTGGCTCTAATTGCGATTCTCAGCAAATAATTTGCGATAATGCTCGGCTCAAAGGCGAAAAAGCTATTACCCTAGACGATCTCTTACCCTATACCTACCGCTTTAGTAAAGCTTATGGTGAACCAGAGTTTGTCGCTAAAGTCAATTCAACAGTAGAAAATGCAGGAATTGCTGCCTCAGAAGTTGCCAATTTGACCAAAAACACGACGGCACTGGTTAATGATTTGCAAAAAGAAGTGACAAAGACTTCTCAAGAGTTGGTTTCCACTGCCCAAACTTTTCAAACCACTGCCAAACAAGTTAATCGATTAACCAACAATGTCGAACAGCTAATTGCTCAAAACGAGTCTAATTTAACCACTACTTTAGCAAGTATTAGCACCACCAGCGATCGCCTCGAAACTTTAGTAGTTAAGATCGATCAAACAGTCGATGCTGCCGACACCAAAAAACTGGCGAACAATCTCAACGAATTGACTACCAACGCCGTAGCTGCTTCTAACAACCTCAAAAATATCACTGAAAGCTTTGGCAGCGACCAGGGTGTAGTTAGTCTTCAGCAAACTTTAGATTCAGCTAGGGTAACCTTTGATAACGCCCAGAAAATCACCTCCGATTTAGAATCGCTGACAGGTGATCCTGCTTTTCTAAAAAATGTTCGTGATTTGGTGAACGGTCTGGGTGGTTTAGTTTCTAGCACTGAACAGTTAGAGCAACAGATTCAGACTAGTCAGATGATTAAACCATTACAGTCAGATAAATTCACCTCTTTTACCACCGAAAGTTTTACTAAAAAGTAAATGAGTTTGCAGTTCAAAGCTCAGATCTTCACGATTATTGCTTCGCCAAACCAGTACTGCTCTAGTTCAGCAAAAGTTTTAATCTGTAGACCATAAAGGGGATTGCCAATTAGAACTATTTTTCTGGCAGAATCGATTCCTAAATAGGCAACAGCGTGAGAAAATCTTACTCCTTTGCCTGTTTTGCTTTTTTCCTTAACGTGCATTAAAGCGGGTTGGTTCAGGGTCATTAAATCATTAACGGTTAAATTGTAGTGATATTGGGGATTGAGATCCAACTTTTTTAAGGCTTTTATTTCTGCCAAGGTAGTAGTACCAAAGCGATTAGTTTTGGTTAACCCGACTGCTTCTTTTTCAGTCATATTAGGCTGCTTTTGCGTGTATCTAGACAAGGTGGCAATACTAGAGGGGGCGCAGGTATAAAGAGTTGTCTGCATTACAATCCCATCTTGAATTTTTGGTTGAGCAAGTAAATCTTTTACTGGGCGCAAAAAAAATAAAAGAATACTAAGAGCAAAAGCGATCGCACCTAAAGCCAAGAATAATTGAACGATTTTTGCTTGGGAGCGTTTACCCGATAATTCCAAGCACGCCAGCAAACCTAAGCAGAAAAAGCCCAAACCAAGCAAGATTTCCTGAAAATAACCCGCCAGATAAATCAAGAGCATGGGCGGGAAAATTTCTGCTAGCACCAAGACAAGATTAAACTTATCTAAAAGGATTAAAAACCCCAAACCAGGCGCGATCGCCAATAATAAATACAATAAAGGTTTTTGGTAATTCTTGAGGGCATTATCGGAGTTAATTCCTTTGACAGCAAGATACTTACCCAATATTCCGCCACCACCAACAGCCAAGGCACATACTAAAACTAGACTAACCATAAATAAAATAACTTATAGATACTTGAAAAAACTTTGCTCTAAGAGTCTAATTCCAGTATGGAAAGTTAATTTAGCAATGTCTGTGATCTCGAAAGAAAGCTAGTAGCTCAAAAATACAAACGCTTAGGTACGTAGTTACTTGCTGATCTTAAGAATCTAAGTTCATTGTTCATTGTTCATTGTTCAATGTTCATTGTTCATTGCTTAGGTAAACATAACTTTACGCATCACAAAAGCAATTAAACTGATGGCACAAACGACAGCTAATTGTCCAGGAAGAGGGTGGAGAGAATAAATAGCGATCGCCTGCATTAAAGAATTAATTTCTGCTCCCAAACCAGTAACAAAATACATTATCGTTAAATAAGTGATGCCAACTAAATGAATCGTAATCAACCCTACTATACAGCTAGCAATTAGGGTAGCAAACTTAGCCAAACTCTGAAACGCCAGCCAGCCACATATCCAAGCACCAACAACAAATCCGAGTAAATAGCCAAAGTGAGGCTGTTGTAAATAGATCGACCCACCACCGCGATCAAATATCGGTAGACCTAAAATACCCAATAAAATATAAATGATTTGGGATAGCATAGCTGCATTTTTACCTCCCAAGCAAGCTGTAAGCAAAACTGCTCCAATCTGATAGCTTACCCCTAAAGTTTGTACGCTCAATCCGTTGCCCCACCACGACCAAGGCGCAGCCAAACTAGAGGCGGGAATAAAAGTACCAGCAGCAGTCAAAATTACACCAATAGCCGTCCACAGCATCACTTCTGGCAAAGGTGCTACATGAGGGCGATTTGGCTTGTCTATGGTGATCTCAAGCTGATTTCGCAACCACTTATTTTCTTGCTGTAATTTGTCTAGATGCTGTTGTTTTTGCTGTAGTAACTGCTGAAGGTGATTGATAGTTGATTTGACAGGAGATGGAGTAATTCCCCATTCATAGTCGTTAATCTCAGAATTGGGTTTGGGTAATTCTTTCAGGTTGGACATAGACAAAGACGGTTGTGAGCATAATCCAGTTTACCTGTGGATTAATTATTTGTGGATTAATTATTTCTGAAACTTACTCCGTAATGCAATTTACCAGTCCAACTATTTGAAGTCAGCTTAATGCCTCCATACTGTATAACTTGAGCTAGAGTCATGTAGTATGCCCAAGCTTGATTGATGGGGCGATCGTCAAAACTGTAGACCATAACAGAAGCACGATAATATTCATTAAGATGGGCTGCTCGCTGTGACTGATAGCCTTCTAATCTATCTAAACTCTCTAAAATCTGTGGATCGTTAAAAGACAAGAGTATTCCCTGAACTTTGCTGTTTCCTTCTGTCATCGCAGGATAGCCAACAGGTAAAGCATATAAATCACCCCAGGTATAAGCTGGAGTTTGAGCAACGACTTTTTCTTCACAATAGGCAGCAAAATTAGCCTCTCCAGGTTTAAGCGTGCCATAAACAAAAACATTACAGGTTAATGATTCAGATTTCATTGGATAATGATAATTTGTTTAACTGTTAATCACGAGAATTTGATCAATTGAAAGTAGCTACTTGGAACGTTAATTCAATTCGGACTCGCTTGCAAATTGTGACAGATTGGCTACAGCAACATCAGATAGACGTACTTTGTCTTCAGGAAACCAAAGTTCAAGACCACGAATTTCCGCGATCGCCTTTTGAAGATCTAGGTTACAACATCTATATTTCAGGTCAAAAATCTTATAACGGCGTAGCTCTTTTTAGTTTAAATCCGATGACGGATGTTAGCCTTGGTTTTAGTCCCATCGTTGGCGAAGTTGATGTCGGAGAATTTGACCAACAAAAACGTGTTATCAGTGGGGTTGTTGATGGGGTCAGAATTGTTAATCTTTATGTGCCTAACGGGTCTAGTGTTGGTAGTGATAAGTATGTATATAAGCTGGCATGGCTTAAAATGCTGCGAACATACCTCCAAAAACTACAGAATCAACAACCAGAAATTTGTATCTGTGGCGATTTTAATATTGCCCTAGAAGATAAAGATATCTATACCAACAAAGGAAGAGACAATCACATCATGTCTTCTACTCTTGAGCGAGAGGCGTTAAAACAGATCTTAGAATTGGGTTTTAAAGATGTTTTTCGTAAGTTTAGCGATGAGCCAGAACAATATAGCTGGTGGGATTATCGCTCTGGTGGTTTTGCCCGTAATCGAGGTTGGCGCATCGATCATCACTATCTTACAGAGAAGCTCTATCAACAAGCCGTCAAAAGCTGGATTGATGTTGAACCCAGAAGGCTAGAAAAACCTAGCGATCATGCCCCTGTTGTGGTGGTCTTGTAAATCCTCTAAATTACATGACTATATCTTTAGTTAGATAGTAATTTATATCAATAGCTGGATTAAAGTTGGTGAATAATTTTATTTAATAATAGTGACACCTTAATAAAACAACTATGAGTAATCAAGAACACGAAAAAGTTTATCGCGAAAGTAATAGTGAAGAAGGATTTCGTACTGCCAACAAAGGTGATATAGCCGATGATTCTAAATCTTTAGAAGAGAAAAAAGAGCAAGTGGCGGTAGATAGCTGGGACATCGCTGGTCACGTAAAAGTTCCCACCTACTTCGCTGTGGAAGAAGATGGGGAAGAAAAAGCATTACACCATGTTAAAGATGCAGACGAAATTTCTGATGTTATTCGCCAAGCTAGAGTTAATGAAGAAGGTGATCGTGAATGGTAATCAATTTTAATGCTAATTAAATTAGTCACGGGCAATTTTTTACTAATTTTTTACTGGTGTTAAACAAGATGTGTTCCTGTTCCAGTTATGCTATCTGATAATAATTGCGTTCAGGAATTCATCAACTAATTGATCTTAAACTAGCCTTTGTCTAATTGCGCTTGAATTATACTAGTTAGCTCTGTTAACTAATTATAGTATTTTCTGTCTTAAACCATATATCTTTAGAGAGATGTTAAAAAAAAACATGCATAATACTATGTGAACAATGAATATTGTTTAATAATTGAAAACAAGCATTCATTGATGACGTTTTAATCTTAAATTGTAATCTTAAACTAAATCTCAATAGGAGTTTTTATGAATTTATCAAAGCTAGCTGCAACTACTGTTCTTGCACTTACAATTGCCCTACCCACAGGTCAGGTATTGAGTCAAGAAAGACAGCAAAGTGCGGAGACTAATCTTAACCAGGCTGAACAAAATATTGATAACGCTGGTGACAATTTAAAGGATGCAGGAAAATCTTTGGGCAACAGCGTTGAAAACACAGGGGAAGCAGCAGGACAAGGTCTAGAAAATGCTGGACAAGCTGTTGAACAAAAAGCTAACTGGGGTTGGTTAGGTTTAATCGGACTTTTAGGACTATTTGGTTTGGCTGGGAAAAACAAAAGAACTGAAGTAGTACATCGCGATCTCCACCCTTTAGATCCTAACGAAACTAATCGTACCACTGTATTATAAATTGATTGTTAGTGCATAAGTGCATAATAGTAACAACTCATTTTACCTGTAAATAAATCATCATTAAAGGACGGACAATTGTTCGTCCTTTAATTTTGGTTATTGCTCAACTCAAAAAAAATATAAAAATGCGAAAACAGTAGTTATTTATATTTATTTATAACTACTGTTCAAAATTAATTTAAGCTAGCCTATTTTTTTTTAGCGAGCTTCAGTACCCTGATTTGGGCTACCAGGAGTTTCGGCATTTTTATTAGACCCTGGAGCTTCGGGTGTTGCGCCAGGGCGAGTGTCTTGATTTGAACCTTGTCCAGTTTTACGTTGAGCAGGATCGAGAGTAGTCTGCTTACCGCCGTCTGCTACTGGAGTTCCTTCTTTGTTTTCTTCTTTGCTAGGTGTGTTTTCCATTTTTTTATATATCCTTAGTTCTTATTGTAATTTTGCTTTACTAAATATTATTGATAATAATGCTGTTTATCAAACCTATCTAAAGATATATAAAATCAATTTACTGTTAAAAAGTAATTTAATAGACTAAAAAACTAATGTATTAATAATTTTACTAAAAGTAGCTGTATTTACTACATATATCTTAAGGCATACTTACTCATCTTTATTATCTATTTCACAAGTTAGATGAAAAATATTTTGACAATTACTAATATTTATTTAGTAAATTAATTGAAATAGGAATACATCTATGGCTTTAGCTAAAATTGCGGACTTATATCCTAATTATAAAGAGGATATTTTTAGTGGTCAAGACATTAAAAACTTCTCTGTTTATGACCATACTAACGATAAAATTGGTTCAGTTTATGACATCATTGTTGATGAAACAGGCAAGTTTCGCTATTTAGTTATTGATACTGGTTTTTGGGTTTTTGGGAAAAAAGTTTTGTTACCCGTAGGTAAAGCTAGTATTGATTATGCCCAAGAAAGAATATATGCCAAAGACCTGACCAAAGAACAAGTGGAGAGTCTCCCTGAATATGACGATAATATGACAGTCGACTACGACTACGAAGAAAGAGTCAGAACAGTATATAGAGGTGTAGACTACGATCAGACAGAGCCTAGTGTTGCTCAAAATGCAACAGCAAGTTACAGTGCTGACGCTTATAGTCACGATCGTGAACCCAGTCTTTATCACCACGCTGAGGTGGAAACAGATGGTCGTCAAAGCCTTAAATTATATGAAGAGCGTTTAATAGCTAATAAAGAACGTTTCTTGGCTGGTACTGTCAAAGTAGGCAAAAGAGTTGAAACAGAAACAGCATCAGTTTCTGTTCCTGTAGAAAAAGAGCGAGTTGTAATTGAACGCACGACTCCTACAAGTGGCACAGTAGTACCCCCTGGAGAAGCTACATTTGGTGACACTGAAGTAGCTCGAATTGAAGTTTATGAAGAAACTGCCGATGTTGAAAAACAGGCTTTTGTACGCGAAGAAGTTAACGTACGTAAAGAGGTAGAACAAGATACTGTAACTGCTAGAGAAACAATTCGTCGTGAAGAACTAGACGTTGAAAGTGATGGCGATACAGTAATTAACAGAGATTCTTCCAGAGATCCATCAGTTTAAAGATTTCCGTTTAGGTCTAATAGCAAACTAATACAGGTAGGGTAGCTTATTCTACCTGTATTTATTGAAAATAAGCATAATATTTTGGTATATGACTTTAAGTAACGATCAACGCTCCGAGATAAATTCACCAGAATCTTATCAAATATCTTTACTAGAAGAAAAGTTACAGGTTGCTCGCCGTAAACAAAAAGTTGGAGAAGTAGTCATTCGCAAGCAAGTTGAAACGCGAATGATTAGTATCCCGATCAGACGAGAAAAGTTAATCGTGGAAAGAATTGGGGAAAACCCCGAACAGTTAACTGAAGTGATTGTTGCAGAAGAAACAGTTAACGGTTTCAAATACAATGAGTTGGATATTAACAATAGTCTTTCTGTTAATACAAGTCAATTTCTCTCTCTTGCCAGTGCTGAAAAACTATTGACAGATATTAAACAGCTTTCATCGACAGCTAATACCAAAATACGTGTAACAATAGCTACAAACTGTTCTGATCTGGAAACATTATTAGAGCTTAAAAAGATTTGCGATCGCTATCAATAATTTGGCATTTTGCATTTATATTTCATATAAGTACTACTTAAGATGAACGAGTAAACGAGTAAGACCGTGCTGGCTACCCTGATCTGTTTCAGAATTAGCCAGCATAATGATTGTCTGACAGATAGCAAAAGATTATCCTGCCAAACTAGAATATTCGATCGCTCGTTGTTTAAGCAGCTTCATCGCTTTGTTTTTGATTTGTCTAACTCTTTCTCTACTAACGCCACAAACGTCACCAATCTGCTCATAGGTCATGGTTTTGCCGTCATTTAAACCATAGCGTAGAGTAATTACGTCTCGTTGCTTAGGAGAAAGAGTATGCAACAGACTTTGAATATGAGCGCGAGTTTCTTGGCTGGAAACGAAATCCGCTGGCGAGGCAGAATCATCAGCCAAAATTTGTCCTAACTCAGTTTGATTTTCGTCAATAGTCACATTAAGACTTTTTGGTTTAGTAATCCTAGCAGACTGTGCCAAAGATCTCAACTTATCCAAATCCATGTCTAATTCTGTAGCAACTTCACGATCGGTTGGTTTTCTACCCAACTGTTGAGATAGCTGACGAGTTACCTTTTTAATTTTATTTAAGTCTTGAGTAATATGAATTGGTAAACGAATTGTTCTGGCGTAATTGGCGATCGCTCTAGTCATTGCTTGTCTAATCCACCAGTAGCTATAGGTTGAGAACTTGTAGCCTTTACCAGCATCAAACTTTTCAGTTGCTCTCATTAAGCCAATACTACCTTCTTGAATCAGATCCAGCATTGATAAGCCACGATTCTGATATTTCTTAGCTACAGAAACAACCAAACGGAGGTTTGCTTCAACCATCTTTTGTTTAGCAATTTGTCCCTGATGGATGATGCGTTGCTCTTGTGGAGTTAAGTCCGCTTTATCCAGAAGAGGCAACATAGCCTGAATCTGATTTGCATATTTGACTTCCTCTTCTGCTTTCAACAAAGGAGTGCGACCAATTTCTTTAAGGTAGTCTCGGACTGTGTTGTTGGAATTGTTAGCCATGATTGCGTTTTAATTGATGTTAATGTTTGAATTGCTTACTAGAACAAGTTGGACGTGGGTGATTAAGTACCTGAAACTGAGACTGATAATCTGCATATTTATGACCCGCTATTTTCAACCAGAGAAATGATTGAATAGTTGTTTAAGTTGCAATTATCATCTAGCATCAAAGGCAAGCTTTATTAATAGAAAATACTTCTTTAAAAGTTTATTCTTCTCCTGCCGACCAAGGTTTAAGAAAATCTGCGTAGAGAGTTAATCCTCCGTCAACAAACAAGGTTTGACCAGTTATATATGAGGCATCATCAGAAGCTAAAAAGGCTGAGATTGCTGCCATTTCTGCCGAGGTTCCCACTCGTCCTAGCGGAATATGACTTTCAATTTCCTTTCGTTTTTGAATGTCATCCGTCCAGCTGTTGATTGGTGTTGCTGTTGCTCCAGGAGCGATCGCATTTACTCGAATACCGTGAGGTGCATATTCTAAAGCCAATGTTTTGGTCATATTTTCCATTGCCCCCTTGCTCATTGAATAACTGATATATGTGGGTCTAGGAATAATTTCGTGAACGCTAGAAATATTAATGATGATACCACCAATACTCTTCTGCATAAAATGTTTTAAGGCTTCTCTGGCGCAAAGATAAGCACCTCGCAGGTTAACTTGCATTACCCGATCAAAGTCAGCAGTTGATAGTTCATGGGAAGGAGAAGCGCTTTGAATACCTGCATTATTGATTAAAATATCTATGCTGCCAAGTTGCGTAATAACTTCGCTGCACATGCGCACAATATCTCCTTCTTCAGACAGGTCACCTTCAACTGGCAATACCTTGCCTTTTGACTCGTTGTCTTGACCACAGGTCTTAACAATCAACTTTTTGGTATCGTCAAGCTTACTGATATCGCCACGATAGTTTAAAGCTACATCAGCACCTTCCGCTACAAAACAAGCAGCGATCGCCTGTCCAATCCCCGAAGTTGCCCCCGTAACCAAAACATTTTTCCCTTTTAAACCCTTCATGCTCAATTTCTGCACCGAATTTATCGTTACCTACAGGTTTATCAGTTTTTCCAGCCGATCTACATCCTCCTTAAGCAATAAAACCCAAGAGTTAGTACTACATCTACTTACCTGCACCAAATAAAGAATTGACAATATCTTTTTCTTGATTGAGAAACATTTCTTTGTAGATGTTGTCTTTGTACATCATCTGTTTATGCATCTGCACCAATAGTTCTTGAGCTTCAGATTGAGACAATTGCTGCACGCGATCGCTGAATATTCTATGATTCAGTTCTTGCTCTATTGACAGGGTATTTTCTAATCTATCCATTACCTTTGTTTTATTTTCTCTATTTGTTCCTTCCATTGTAAACAAATCTTAAGATGCCTTTACTCTATCGAATGTAGTAATATCCACAACTTAATGGTGGTAATCCTTAAACAGGAGAAATAGGTAGTTAGAGAGATTAAAGCCGATCTACTTTTAATTGATCTAATGAGCTTAATTTTTTATTTATTTATATTTGCTTTGTTGCATAATTAACTTTGCCACCAAACCCGTCCATCCTGTTTGGTGTGATGCTCCTAAACCTGCGCCGTTATCACCATCAAAATATTCATTAAACAGCAATAAATCTTTCCAGTTATCATCATGATTAAATTTCGTCATGTTACCGAACACTGGCTTTTTGCCATTATCTTGAGTCATAAAAATATTAATTAAACGCCTTTCTAATTCCGCAGCTACTTCCCATAGAGTCATCATCTTGCCTGAACCAGTGGGGCATTCAACCCGAAAATTACCATCGTAGTAATAATCAAATCTTTGCAGAGATTCTATTAATAAATAATTAATTGGCACCCAAATTGGACCTCGCCAGTTGGAATTACCGCCAAACATTTTAGTTTGAGATTCAGCAGGTTCGTAAGCAACTTCATAGCTTTGATCATCGGTTTCAAAAGTGTAGGGATGATTCTGGTGATATTTAGAAACAGAACGAATACCATAGTTACTGAGAAATTCTGTCTCATCCAGCATTTTTGCGAGTAATAGGCGTAGGCGATCTTGATTAACCACTGCCAGTAAGCGACGGGAAGTATGATCGCATCCTTCCATGCAGGCAAGGTTACGGCTAAGTTGAGGACGTTCTTTAATAAACCATTGGATTCTGCCATTGAACCCTGGTAGTTTATCTAAAGTTTTTTGCTCAATAGTGGTTACAGCAAGTAAAGGAATTAAACCGACAAGCGATCGCACCTTGAGATCGAGATTATCACCATTGGGTAGATGCAGCACGTCGTAATAAAAACCATCTTCTTCATTCCATAATGCTGCCCCCTCTGAACCCATGTGGTTCATCGCATCAACAATATAAAGAAAGTGTTCAAAGAATTTGCTGGCGATATCTTCATAGATATCGTTATCCTGAGCTAACTCCAAGGCAATTGTCAAAAGATCTAAACAATACATTGCCATCCAGCTAGTGCCGTCAGACTGGGAGAGTTGACCCCCTGTAGGTAAGTCACCGCCACGATTAAACACGCCAATATTATCTAAACCCAGAAAGCCACCCTGAAAGATATTATTATTTTGCTCATCGTGTTGATTTACCCACCAAGTAAAGTTAAGCAGCAGTTTTTGAAATACTCGTTCGAGAAATTTTTTATCCGAACGTCCATACATTTCCTGTTCAATGGTATATACGCGCCATACAGCCCAAGCATGAACGGGCGGATTAACCCCATCAAAATTCCACTCATAGGCTGGTATTTGTCCATTAGGATGCATATACCATTCACGAGTAAGACGTTCTAGCTGTTTTTTGGCAAAGTCAGGATCGATCGCCGCTAGGGGAATCATGTGAAAAGCTAAATCCCAAGAGGCGAAATAAGGATATTCCCATTTATCGGGCATAGAGATCACATCATCGGTATGCAGATGTATCCAGTTGCTATTTTTGCCATCTTGGCGCGACTCTGGTGGCTTGGGTTGAGCAGGATCTCCCTCTAACCAGGTATCGACCACGTAGTGGTAATATTGCTTGTTCCAGAGCATTCCTGCAAACGCCTGACGTTCAATTTGTTGCAGTTCTGGGCTTTTTTCATCAGGGGAAACCCGTTGATAAAATTCATCGGCTTCCTGTTGCCGTAGTTGAAATGTATCGTTAAATGTTTGTCCAAAGGGAGTCTCCAGATCTGGGCGATCGCATAGCCTTAATTGAATACTTTTGGTTTCTCCTGCCTCTAATTCTAAAGTGTAGTAAGCTGCAAATTTTGTCCCAATCTGATTTGGGTTAACTGCATCCTGTTTTCCTGCCACGACATATTGGTGAAAGGCATCTTTAACATAAGGAAAATCATTAGTTTGACCAGAGGATAGACGTTGGTGATTAGTATCATTCTCTGTAAACAGTAGGGGCGACCCTACATTGGCGCAATATAGCCATCTTTGACCCAAATCGGGATGCTGTGCTTCAATAACACTATAATCTGCCGATTGTTCATAGATTTTCAACTTAGGTTTGTCTACCTCATAACCCCATGACCAAATATTGCGAAACCACAGAGTAGGCAGTAGATGGATGGAAGCGCTTTCTTGGGCGCGATTAGTTACCTGGATATCGATCAGTATATCCTCATCACTTTTTTTGGCATATTCTACCGTGACATCAAAATATCGATCTTGATCGAAGATGCCAGTTTCTAGTAGCTCAAACTCTTGCTCTTTTAAACCTCGCTTTTTATTTTCCTGTTCTAACTGCCAATAGGGAAAAGCTTGGTGAGGATACTTATAGAGAAACTTCAGATAAGAATGAGTTGGGGTATTATCCAAATGAAAATAATACTCCTTGACATCTTCCCCATGATTTCCCTGAGCATTACTCAAACCATAGAATCTTTCTTTTAAAAAAGGGTCGTTACCGTTCCAGAGTGCTAGAGCAAAACATAATCGCTGATGATTATCTGATATACCAGCAATGCCGTCTTCTCCCCAACGATATGCCCGATAATGAGACTGTTCAAAGGTAAAATCATCCCAAGCTGAACCGTCGGCGCTATAGTCTTCCCGTACTGTTCCCCACTGGCGATCGCTCAGATAACAACCCCATCTACGCCAGTATGCTTTTCTCTCTCGATCCTGCTGTAGTCTAATTTCTTCCTGAGTGAGTTTCTGGGATTCAGACATAAATTGCAGCAAGATTTAATTATAGTCAGATTAATTAAATTTTAATATATGGCGATCGTTTTAATAATTGAATCTAACAAAAGATAGATAATCAACAATTTATTTCTAATTATTTCTCAAAAAATATCGACTTGAGTTGATTGAATATGGCTCAAGCCGATTGATCTGTTTTCTTAATTACTTTGTTCTGTAATTTATTTTCTGTAATTTATTTATTTTCTGCTTCTGCTCTCAACTCATCTGCTTGAGCCTGTTTTTCCTGACCAGCTTCTACCGCCTCCTGATCATCAGAATACTCGCCTAAATTTTCTCTAATTGTACCTTCAATGTTTTCGCTTCTAGCCTCTGCTTTGAGCTTTAGTTTTTCTGCTGCGTTTTCTACGTCTTTTTTGATGTTCATAATTTTTATTTCTTAAATCACTTATAGGCTAATTTAACAGCAATCTATTCAGTTATCTTCTATCTTTTGACTTATTTTTCTCAACTAAAAGGATGGCAATAAAACTAGCATTAATTTGCTTAGAAAATACTGACTGCTAAAATGATTCCTTATTTTCTAAACTCTCAACCAAAGTATATACTATATATATATATTAAAAATCAATCATGGAAACAGCTAAATTATTTCAAAATGGTCAAAGTCAAGCAGTTAGACTGCCTAAAAAATATCGTTTTGCAGGGGATAAAGTTTTAATTAAGCGTGTGGGTAATGCAGTAGTGCTTTTGCCCTATCAAGATTCTTGGGAAACACTGTTCGATAGCCTAGAACAATTTTCCGATGATTTTATGAGTGAACCACGCCAGCAACCAGAATCACAAGAGAGAGAAAGTGCTTTTGAATGAAATTTTTATTAGATACAAACATCTGCATTTATATAATTAAGCAAAAACCTTTAGAATTATTGCAAAAATTTAATACCTATCAAGTTGGTGAAATTGGAATTTCTGCCATTACTGTAGCCGAACTAGAATTTGGCGTTCAAAAAAGTCAATTTCCTACCAGAAATCAACAAGCATTAACACAATTTATATTACCTTTGCAGATTGTAGATTTTGATCATGCTGCTGCTGTTATTTATGGAAATATTAGAGCAATGTTAGAAAAAGAAGGAACTCCTATAGGTTCATTAGACACTCAAATTGCTGCCCATGCGCTAAGTTTGCAGGTAATTTTGATTACTAATAATGTGAAAGAGTTTAGTCGTGTACCAAGTCTGCAACTGGATAACTGGGTTAGCTAATTTTAGCATTTTTTAGTATTTTAATATATCCCAATCTCCACATATTGCAATTTTTGCCAAACAACAAACGTGCGTAACATCGACATCAGTTAATAATTACATCATCAAATCACATAAATAGCATTTTAAAACCAGAAGAGTAGCTAAATATACATTTAATTAGACCAAGACTTTTTTATATTGATAATCAAATAGTAATTAACTTTATTGCCGCTCAATTAATTAGTACTTCATTAGTGTTTTGCGTTTTATAAAAATGTTCCTAACATACTTCAAGCAGGGAACAAATGACGCGAAATGAGGTGATCGGCAGAAAAACTTGTAGATTGCCAAAAATAAATTATGTCTGGAATTTTGTCATTTAGTGGTCGCTATCGCATTTTACACTTAACTTGGTTTGCTTTTTTCTTAAGCTTCGTAGTCTGGTTCAATTTTGCTCCTTTTTCAACAGCAGTACAAACAGAATTTGGCTTAGAACCCGTACAAATTAGAACTCTTGCTATTTGTAATGTTGCCCTGACAGTTCCTGCTCGGATTATTATCGGGATGATCCTAGATCGTTTTGGTCCAAGAATTACCTACTCTTGTTTGCTGGTATATGCAGCTATCCCCTCAATTGCCTTTGCACTGTCTCAAAACTTTACTCAGTTGGTAATTAGCCGTTTGGCTTTGAGTATTGTCGGTTGCGGGTTCGTAATTGGAATTCGGATGGTAGCAGAATGGTTTAGTTCTGAGGAAATCGGTCTAGCTGAAGGAATTTATGGAGGCTGGGGCAATTTTGGCTCGGCTGCATCTGCCTTTACTTTACCCACTATTGCTACATTAACGGGCGTTTTTACCGCCAGCCAACTTAACTGGAGATTGGCGATCGCCTTAACTGGAATTGTTACTGCAATCTACGGAATATTTTATTTCTTTAATGTCCAAGATACTCCACCTGGCAAAGTATATCAGCGACCCCAAAGTAGTGCGGGATTAGAAGTAACCAGTAAAAAAGACTTCTGGGTTTTGCTGGTTATGAATATACCTCTAGTGGGAATTTTAGGTGTAATTGCCTGGAGATTACAGAAAGTGGGGCTGTATGGTGCAGAAACAATGTATTTGATTTGGGCTGGTTTAGTTGCCCTATATCTATTCCAAGCTTTCAATATTTACCAAGTCAATCGCCAACTAATAACTGGAGCAAAACGCTATCCAGCAGCAGATCGCTATCAGTTTTCTCAGGTTGCCCTGTTAGAACTTGCTTATGTCGCTTGTTTTGGCTCGGAATTAGCAGTTGTTTCCATGTTGCCAACCTTTTTTGAAACAACTTTCGGCTTAACCGCAGCATTAGCGGGGGGAATTGCAGGAACTTATGCCTTTATGAACCTGGTAGCTCGCCCTGGAGGTGGTTTTATTTCTGATAAAATCGGCAGTCGTAAATGGACGCTAGCTGTAACACTAGCTGGTACTGGAATTGGCTATCTAATTTTTAGTAGCCTAGGTAAGATAGCTCTTCCCTTAATCGTGATTATGACTATGTTTGCCTCTTTCTTCGTGATGGCAACTGAAGGTGCGACTTATGCCATTGTTCCTTTAGTTAAACCTCGCGTTACTGGTCAGATAGCAGGTAATGTAGGAGCTTATGGCAATGTAGGGGCAGTCGCCTATCTAACTATCTACAGCTTACTGCCTGAAGGTGGTGGCGGAGATCGATTCTTTTTCCAAATGTTAGGAATTGTGGCTTTGATTGTGGCTAGCCTTTGTGCCTTCTTTCTCAAAGAACCTACGGGTGGTCATGGAGAACCAGAAGTAGAGGTTGCTCAAGAGGAAGCGATCGCTTATAAAAAAGTAAATTGACTGAAGTAATAGTTTAAGCTTTATTTTCGATCAAACAACTCAATTTCTTTCTCCAAATACATCCCAAAGATCTGCTTCGCTGCTGTAGATCGTTGTTGTGGTCGGTTCGGATGTGTTGGTCAAACTGTAAATAATCGGCAGTAAACCTACTGTAATTGAACTAATAACAATCAATAAAACTACTGCTATTTTTTCGCTAGCGTTGAAACTTCTTAAATAAAGTGGGACATACAGCACGTCACGGGACATTTTTGGTGATTTCATTTTAGCCTTTTTCAATTAGCCAATTAATTTTTAGACATTGCGCGATCGCTCTGCTAACTAAAGAGCGCATATTTAAATCATACAAAAATAGTCAGCAAAATGTAGCTATTGTTACTGTTTTTTTTAAAAGTATAAAGATTAACAGATTTTTACATGTTTACAAAATATTAGGGGTCATGATGTCGTCGAATAGTCAGATTGAGATAAGCGATTGCCACGAAAACATCAGCAATCCTAGACAGCTAACTTACTTACAGCTTTATCTTTGTGCTGTAATTATTGGTATATTTGGCGGTATGGTAGCTACTATTTACTACTTCGTGCTAGAAACCATGATGCACGGTATGTGGGATACGCTGCCAGAAATAGTCAAGCCTTATTTTCCTAGCTGGCTTGGGGTTAGTAACTATGTCTGGATTGCCACTACTGTTGGAGGGTTTTTTGTTGGTTTAGCTCTTTATTTTTTCGGGCTACCTGGAGAAATGGCGCAGGTAGTCGATAAAATTCACAATCCAGGTAAAATTGATATCCGCAAAACTCCAGCGATGATTATTGCTTCTTTAATCGCCATTGCCTCTGGTGGAAGTGCTGGTCCTGAAGCACCTTTGGTTCAAGTCAATGGTAGTTTTGGTAGCTGGTTGGGAGATAGGTTAAAGTTAACCAAAACTTCCGTCAGAATTTTGACATTTTGTGGGATGAGTGCAGCTTTGGGGGCTTTTTTTGGCGCACCTATTGGCGCAGCTTTGTTTGCCCTAGAAATTCCTCATCGTCGGGGTTTACAGTATTTTGAAGCGATCGCCCCGACGATTATTGCTGCCATTTTTTCTTTTACTGTCTTTAGACTCAATACGGGCATAACTATCGGTGGTTTTTATCATTTTGAAGAAGTTCCTGCATTGTCTCCTCAAAACTTGTTAGAAGGCTTAGTTTTGGGTGTGATTGGTGCGGGATTGGCAATCATGTTTATAATCATCTTCCGCATTATTGGTAAGCTACTTAACCCCCTAGAACAATATCCGATTGTCCTAGCAACTTTAGGTGGTTTATCTATTGGTCTAATTGCTTTTGCTTTCCCGCAAACTCTCTTCTTTAGTGAGGCACAAATTCAAACTGTAATTGAAACGGGGGCTAGCTTGGGTGTGGGTTTGTTACTGGCGATCGCTGTTGCTAAGATGTTTGCCATTAGCTTTACTCTCAATTCTGGCTTTTTAGGTGGCTTTATCTTCCCCCTGTTTTTTATCGGTGCTAATGTCGGTTATGCACTATCTCTGGCAGTACCTCAGGTTCATCCTACTGTGGGCATGGTTTGCTTAATGGCAGCAATCAATGTAGCCGTCACTAAAACTCCCGTCAGTACTAGTATTATCCTCAGTGTACTTTCAGGTACGGCAATGTTACCAGTAATTGCGATCGCATCTTTTGTCAGTTTTGTCTTAACTAGCCAGATTACTATGATTAAAACTCAACGATGTCGAGACTTAAAAGAAGTTGATCCGTCTAATCTAATTCTCGAACAAGTAACCAGCGATCGCATTTTTGTAGGTTAGTTAAATTTCATCCCAACCAGCAACGCCAGAAGACATCACATAACTAGTAACTCCAGCCTCAAAGAAATTGGCTTTAGTGTGACCTTCTTTTTTGGTGTCGGAAAATCTTTCTAGGTGTCGATAAGGACTTTTATTGTATTGCTCATCAGTATATAAAGGATTCAAGCCAATGGAACGCAAGCGCATATTTGCCATATATTTAGTGTAATGTTCCGTGCTATCGACCGTAATACCTAAGACGCTGTCACCAACGATATGATTTGTCCACCGACATTCATGCTGCACTGCGGTATCAAACATTTCATAAATTTGCTCAAGGGAGTGGGGAAATAGCTGCATCGCTTCTGGTAGAAGTTTTTGATAAAGTCGAACATGAGAAAGTTCATCACGGTTAATCATCTTAAAGATATCCGCGCTACCTGGCATTAGCATCCGCGAAGCTAGATTATAAAAGTAAATAAAGCCGTTATAAAAGTAAACTCCTTCGAGTAAATAGTCTGCTAACAATGACACAAAGTAATTTTCTGGAGTAGGACTATCTATATACTTTTGATAAATCGACGCAATAAACTCACAACGATCTGAAAGGATCTTATCAGTACGCCAAAACTCATAAACACTGCTACGGCGATCGCTGGGAATTACGGTTTCGATAATATACTGATAACTCTGGTTATGCATTCCCTCTTGAGAAATTTGTTCTGCCATACAAACACTGACTTCTGGTGCAGTCACACAACTTTTGATATGGGGTATGTTACAGGTTTGTACCGAATCTAAAAAAGTTAAATAACTAAGTATGCCGTCGTAAGCGCGACGTTCTTCTTTAGTTAAATTCCAATAATCAGTGACATCTTGAGTCAAATCTAGCTTTTGCGGAATCCAAAAATTTTCCCGCATCTGTTGATATAACCCAGTCGCCCAAGAATACCGTACATCGTTAAGCTGCATCAGGTTAGTAGTGTTGCCAAACCAAATCGAACGGTTTTCTACGCGATCATCTCCCCCTGGATTAAAAATGGGATTGGCTGACATATTGTCTTGAGGAGAAGGAAGATGTCCCTGTTGAGATAAAACTGAAGTCATAAAAGTTTCAATTATTTTTAAATTATTTATCTAATGCACTATATACGGTGTTATAGCATAACAAATTTTCTCAAGTAACACTAGTATTTCTTCTGTTACGACGATACTATCAGCATGATCAGGTAGCTCATTTTCCACTCCAAAATATTCAGGATGATGATTTGTTCCAACTACAATGATATGAAGATTAAGCTTAATTTTTATCTGTATATAGTTTCTGGATTTTATTATTTATTAATTATTTAATTGACTTATGGCAATATCTAAATCTAATTTATCCTTTTGGCAAAAACTATTTTTTTTGACTGCTGGCGGAATAAATTTATTGATTTTACTGTTGGTTTTGAGTATCTGGCGTACAGGCGATCGCGCCTTAGATTTTGTGAGTAATTTGTTTAAAATCTCACCGATTGAGCCTAAAGTAGACACTTCAACGCTAATTGTTGAAAAGATTAGAAATATTCAAGAATTATCTACTGCGGTACAAACTATAGAAACCATCGTTCCTGCTTCAGCAGAACGTAAGTTAGGTGATTTCTCTCTAGCGACTACTCGATTACTCTATATTGCACGGGGAGAAGTTAGAGCAGGAGTGGATTTGAGTCAGCTAACCAATTCAAATATTATTGTTAAGCCAAATGGTATCGAAATCAATTTACCCCCAGCTAAAATATTGGATAGTAAAATCGATGTTAATTATTCTCGTGTCTATGATTACAATCGTGGATTCCTTAATTTAGAAAAGATTATTTTGAATGGTTTGCCAACTGATACGATTTATTAGTAGAGCTAAAGGTTTTTCTGTTGGCGAAATAGCATTTAACATTGTTTGAAAATGATGGTTTTACCAATACTTTAGGTAGTACAGATGAAAATACACCCGATCAACATCCTAATACAGATGATGTCGGAATCAAAAAAGATTGAGCAACACTTATTGTTTATCGTGTTGGTGATTATTTTCAGTATGAGATAGTCTTCTGGGATAGTTCGATCCATCATCAGCCCCAGGAAATATACGAGACAGCAGATAAGGCTTTAAATGTAGGGATAGAAAGTATTAAGACAGTTATTGGTTATCAATAAAAGAATACTATTAAAAAGAAAACCGTCGCTATCTCACTAAATATAAATGTTTATCAATCTCATTGCCGATTATGGTATTGGCGATCCTGCATTCGCAGAAGTTAGTCAACGTCTAAATCATTTACTGCCGTCTGCTCAAATCTATTGTTTAAGTGTTCCTCCTTTTAGTACCTTGGCAACAGGATTTTGGATTGCTCAACTTGGTTTAAACCCAGGTGCGCCCGAACGTTTAATCTTTCATAACTGCGCTCCTCGGCAAGACGACAAGGAAGCTCGACCCGATAATGAAGGTGAAGGCTTGACCTACGTTAAGCTTCACAACAACGTTGAGGTAGTTGGTGTTGTGGCTGGCTATACTCTCTCGTCGATCAAGTCAGAAGCCCTACAGATTAATACGATTGAAGTATCTAGAGGTGGTTCTCAATTTCGCTCTCGCGATGTTTTTCCGAGTGCAGCAGCAGCAATCGCTCTTGGTGACTATAGTTTGTTGGGATCTGAAATTATACCTACGCAAATTCCCGACTTGCCTACAGACCGTGTGGCTTGGATTGATGGTTATGGCAACATTAAAACTACCATACCAGCAAGCAGTGTCGATTTACCTCTGTCCAGCAAGGTAACAGTTCGCGTCGGTGATGTAGTCAGCGATGCTATTTATTCTGATGGTAGCTTTCGAGTCCCAGAGGGAACTTTAGCTTTTGCTCCTGGTAGTTCTGGCTGGCAGAAAAAAGATGGTCAAAAAGTAACTTGGATGGAACTATTTTTACGTGGTGGTAATGCTTGGTCACGTTTTGGTAAACCCAAGATTAATCAAACAATAACCTATACGAAGTTAGAATCGCTTTAAATAATTCTTTTAAACCTCTGACCGACTGTTTTGTCTCTCTATTGTCGCGATCGCCGTGGTCTGAGAATCATTCATATCGTCCAAGGAAGTGCCAATAAATATCAGAGAGCTGATGGGCCATCCCAACCCCAGTCATGGGTGTCGTCAGAATAATTAGACTCAGCTAAAAACATATTAGCGATGCAGCTTGGACGACTTTCCGTACGTGGGTTGAATATTTTGGCAAGGTTTTTGGGGTGGTCACAATTGCCGTTCCACCGCACTACACCAGTCAAAATTGCTCCAACTGTGGCAAGGTTGTCAAAAAATCTTTGAGTGTTAGAACTCATATTTGTCCTCATTGTGGGCATACGCAAGATAGAGATTGGAATGCAGCTCGAAACATATTAGAGAAAGGTTTGCGTACTGTAGGGCATACAGGAACGTCTAGTCTAGAACTGGAAAACGCCTCTGGAGACATCGACCACTGCTTGGGGAGCCAGCGCGTTGCGGGGGTTCCCCCCGTTGTAGCGACTGGCGTTGAGGCAACTCCTCCAAGTAAGTCGGGTCGTGGAAAGAGGAAGCCCAAAGAGCAATCTTTGGAATCCTCACGCCTTTAGGCGTGAGGAGGATGTCAATTCCAGATCGCCCAAACAAATTAAACTAACTCAGAAGTCAAACTAGCTTCAACACATTAAATTTTCAAGGTTTCCAGCGCTCCCTTCTTCTAGGCTGGGTCTGGGTCATTAAGTTCAGTTGTAGCTAAAGGATCTCGGTCAAATCAAGGTTAAAACCAGGCATGAGGGGCTGGCAATCGATCGCAGTGGGAGAATCGAAGATTTCTGTCTGCTGATCGAGTCGATAAACTTCAACCTGGTTATCTTGAGGGTTAATGAGCAGCCCCAACTTCACACCCAATCGTTGATACTCAAGCATCTTGGATTGTAGAGTATTTAATCTATCAGTAGCAGAACGAAGTTCAATAACAAAATCAGGAACGATGGGAATAAAGCCTGTAATATCAATTCCATCGAGACGAGACGAGTCAATCCAAGAGACATCGGGGGACATCTTACCGCCATCAATATTCGTAAAGTCATAGCCAGTGGAAGAGTCAAATGCTCTACCTAGTTTGTTTTTTTTATTCCATGCTGCAACCTGAAATGTTAATTCTAAATTTCTTTCACCACTTTCACCGCCAGTAGGGGACATAACAATTAATTCATAATCTTTAGTGAGTTCGAGTCGTAAATCGGGGTTATCTAGGCAAAGAGAATCAAACTCTGAAGCAGAGACATGAAGCACGGTGTTACTAACATTGAGTAACACAGGTAGGGTTTGAGTATTGGTCGAAATATTGTTGGCAAGCATGATTTTAGAGGATTTCCACTAAATTCTTTTTCTCTAGTTTAATATTTCCTGACTGGGAACGTTAATTTTAAACAATCAAAGAGCGATTAGGCTCCGCCTACCCTTCAGGATCGCGTGGAATCAGAATGTTGAAGGTTGAAAAGCCAAAGCAGCTTGAACAGCGTTATCATCAGATACTTCTACTCGCGGAGTATCAGATTCAGATTTAAGCCAAGATTTAGTAGTTTGAATCAGTTGCTTAATCTTGCTGCTAACTTCTCCACCATTTTTAATGATTAAAGAGGAAAAATTATCTGGAGTAGGCTGGACAAAGCCGTCAGTGATCACAGCAGAAGATTTCTGACCATTGACACTAGAAGTTACGAGCTTCCTAACAAAGGTAGGTTGATAAACAGCATGAGCATAGAAGACTTCATTCTTATCAATGGCTCTATCGCCAGTAAGAGATTTATAGGTTGCCAGAAATTGTTTGCAGAAGGAATCAGCAACGTTGTAGTAAGAGTAATTCTGAAGAAAAGTCAAACCACTGTAGCCACTACATTTAAGCCGAAAAGGCATTTCAGAAAGAGGCTTGTTGTTATCGTCTAAAAACCAAACTACGACATAGCTGAATGCTTTGTAGCCCTCAGCATCATGTTTCTTTTTATCATAAGCAATAGTCTCAGTATCATTGCTCATCATAGGTTGAGAACGATTGAGAACTAAGAGCCTGGGCGATTTGGTTAACAGAAGAGTTTCTTGAGTACCATCACGAAACTCATGCTCTACAGGTTGCCAAGCATCAATCAATTCAAACTTTGCTAGTTCGGCATTACTCGAAGTAATGGCAATACCAAACTTTTCATCAGAAGCATTAAAGAACTGAGCGTAGGGAATTGAAGATAATTCTCCTAGAAATTCATTAGTGTTGAAGCCGAAGTCTTGATTTTGCATAGTCTTTATGAAGATAATACTAATACTATTGTACTGGTTTAATGGTTAATTATTACCAGTTTGTCGAAGTCTGTGTTCTGGAGGTTGAGGCGTTTTGTGTTCGATGGAGGCAATCAAAGCATCTATATGATCGCCATGCTCGATCTGAACATTAAACAGTAAAGTATGGCGAGAGTTAGTTCCAATCTGTGGAATTGTGCCGATGATAGCTGTTTTGATTTCATTAAGACCTTGAGCTATACAGCAGTCATCCTGTGAGTCACAAAAGATAACGAGATTAGATGGGGCATCAAGCTGGTCTGGTTGAGGCTCAAGGGTTTTGATCTCGACTGAGAGCAGGTAAGTTGTTGGCATGATTAGCTTTCAGAAACTTGCTGAAGAACGAGTTTAAGGGTTTTAACTTGATAGGGCTTGGCATCGTGGCTGTCTTTTCCTGACTGGATGATGCAGATATGGTAATATGGATGTTGCCAAACACTGTGGCTACCCTTACCTCGTTTAGGTAGTCGAATAAAACCTGCTTTGGATAAGCGAGATTTAAGGATTCGGTTTTTCATAGGAAGTAGGGCAGAGAAGGTTGGTTTTTTAGAGAAATTAGTTCGGCTCTTATTTGGAGATAAGATGCGTTTAAATGCAGCAAGAATTTGTAGTATTCCACTGCCCAAAATTTAGCCTGGTTGTAATTAGATTCTGATGCTAGATTTCTTTTAAGTATTTCGACACGAAGACGATTCTCTAAAGTCAATTGAGTATTGTTCGAGGGAGCAAGATTCACATTGGATTGATTGGATTGTCGAAGTTGTCTAATTTGATCTTCAAGACGTTGACACTCATTGAACAGAATCAAATAGTCTTCTAGATGATTGACGGCAAGTTGGGCAGCTTCATGTGGATACTGAGCCAGATAAGCTTTTAATTGCTGAAGTTCAGCATCAATATTTGGATTCATGGCGAGATGGATAATTTTGTAGAGGGTGGTTAAGAAGTAAAGCTATAAGAGCGATCCGTAGGCTAGGCGGAGCCTAATCGCACGAGTAATGCGATCGCCCGATTGAGCGACTAAAAGATGTCTTCAGTAGAGATTAGATGAGACTCATCAAACAGACAAATTTGGTCTTCAGCCACCCAAAGACGCTCATCATAAGTTGACTCGTAACTGGGGTTGATTAACCAGTAATACCAAAGTCCCCGTCTTGTCGGGTTTCCCGACAAGTTTATGCGGGACGCAGCAGCCTCAGACAAATAAGCTTCCGTAGAGCGATAGAGTTCGTGATTATATTGACGACCGATAATCACAAAAGTCGCCCATTCAGTACGTCGCGTTTTGAGTGGGAAGCTTCCCACTCAAAAGCCGACTTATGATGTTCAGTTGCATCAATGACTTTCACTTTACTATCAAGCGCGAAACGAGCATGAGGAACATCGAGGGGATTTTGATCGCCAAACAAATCGCAGTCATTAGTTCTATGATGATGAGTTTTGGCAGCCTGTTCAAACAAGCGGCACCAACCACGTCCATTAGATTCTTGATAGTCGTTGAAATGAGGGCATTGAGCGCAAGTAGGAGAATAACGAACTAAAGCCGATTCATCTAACCAAACCTGTTCTTGTCCATTATCTACTTTATATTTCCAGTACGGTTGATTTAGCAGTTGTCCTAAAGGAGTCTTAAATTCAACTAACTCCATTCCGCAGACGGTTAATGGGGTAGATGAATTATTTCTTTGAATAACTCGATCGCCGAAGACGAATAAAGGTTGTGAGATGCAGTATTCAGTTTCGTTAGGGTCTTGCGGGGGTGCGAACTCGATGGTGATTAACTGTCGTTCAGATGACTGTACTGTTGGTTTCTCTGCTATGTATGTCATGATGGTAAATACCTCATATTGTTTGTAGGTAAGGAGAGTAGTTGCCGACCAAAGCTATACTGCTCTCCTTTTTGAATAAAAAAATACGTTGTTCTAGTGCAAACAAATAATTTGTATTCTGCACTTATTAATAAATTAGTCTAATTAAATGGACTTGTCAATGAACTAGACTATTTGATTATCAAATAAATCTAGTCAAATTGATTTATTTGACTTATAAATGAATTAGACCATTTGATTGTGATAATCTAGATCTATCAATCTAATGGTCTAATGGAGATGGCTTGTGTTTTGAAGACTATATTTATGGACATGAAAGAGCTAAGAGAAAAAGCGGGATTAGGAGCAGAAGAAGCTGCTTTTCGATTAGGAGTAGCACATTCGACAATTAGGAATTGGGAAAGTGGTAAAACTGAGCCGTCGTTGGGTGTAACTAAAATTTCTGAGTTGCTTTTACTCTACAAATGTAGTTTTGAAGAATTAAAACAAGCTGTCAGAGAATCAAAAACAAAGTTTGGAGGTTAAGAAAAGAATTTTTTAATGGACTGTAGTTAATCAATAAACGCAAAAGCGACCGCAATTCTTTTCGACGGAGTGCGATCGCTTTCAAACCAATATCCAAAAAAAGGAATTAGCAACTATGTATATCTTAAATGGTCTAGGTAAAAACTGCACCCACATTTCAACATATGCGGAGCGGCATGCTAAAGCACTAGCTTCGCGTCGTCCTTTAGGACAAGCACTGTCTCACCGCTTAAATTGGATGGGAGGTGCGCTGTGATTGGATTTATAGCACCATTCCAGATTTTAGATTACCTAGAGCGGCTAAACGTAGTCAAAGAGACAGGTTCAGAGTATCACTGCACCTGCCCAGTGTGTGGCGATGGCGGGTTTAAAATTAACAAAAGCAATGGTTCGTATCAAGCTTTCAAATGTGGCTGTGACGTAAAAGAAATACGTGAGGCAGTAAGTCCTTGGAGCGAAGTAACAGGAGAACAGAAGAAGCAAGGGAAGCAGAGAAAGTATCTAAACAGACAAATAAAATTAGCTCAACTTGATTCACCAGTAACTAATGCCCCAAAACCAAAGTCCTCATCTATTCCAGAATGGCTATTTAAGCAAGGAATACCCTCGGAGGCAATAGAAACTCGCTACTGGTATTCAAAAACTCAATGGGTGTCTAGATTTGAGTGGAAAAATGGAGATGGTAGAAAAGAGAAAACAATCCGCCAGGGACATATTAAGTCAAATGGGTTAATCCAATGGAGCAAAGGCGCAAAAGACTGGAGAGCTTACAAACTATCTGAAGCAGTTAAGCATTGCCAGGGAAAATGGGTCTTAGGTTTAGAAGGAGAAGGATGTGTCGAGACAGCCCGCTCATGTGCGATCGCAGCGATAACGTGGCAGGGGTCGAACTGGCAGGAGAAAAGTATAACTGATGACTTAACAAAACTTATTGAGGGTGGAGCAGCAGGATTAGTTTATTTTCCCGATCATGATGAAGTGGGGCAAAAAAAGGCAGAATTAATCAAATCAGCTTGTCTTAAAGTCAACTTGCCATGCTCGATCATCTCGCCGACAGATGTATGGAGTGAAATGCCAATTAAAGGAGATCTCACTGACTTTGTAGAGGCGCATCCAAATCTAAGTACTGATGAACTGAGATCGAGATTAGAATCAGCGATTGCTCAGGCGGTTAAAGCCGAATCTTTACGGACATCTCACGGTGAGCCGTACGACGGCTCACCCGTGTCCTTACAAAAATTAACATCAGAATCAGCGGAAGGCGATCAAGAAAAATGGCGGGAGTTACCGAACTGGTCACAGTCGGATTTGGCTCAGTGGTTAGCAGAGAAATATAAAAGTAAATTAGCCTGGAATACAGAGCAACAGCAATGGTATCGTTACGGCGCGCAAACTGAGGGAATTTGGAGTGTTGAACCAATTGAATTTATGGGGCAGTTAGTCAAGTCGGAAGTAGAAGCGATCGCGATTAAAATTGCCCAAACAAGTAAAAACAAGAAGAAACCAAACTACAGCGTATCGATGCTCAATGGAGCGATCGCATTATTAAAAATGGATTTAGCGGTGAGAACCTGGGACGAAGCGATTGGAGTATTGCCATTGCTCAACGGGGTACTAGAGCTAAAAACCAAGAAGCTGCTGCCCCATTTACCACAAAACAAACTAACCTGGTGTCTGCCCTATCAATACAACATGCTGGCGACCTGCGACCCCATACAAAATTGGTTACTCGAAATGTGTAGGGGCGATCGCGATTTAGTTCAATTAATGAGAGCATATTTACTGGGAATAGTAACAGGCAGAACCGACTGGCAGAAATACTTGGAACTAATTGGGCCAGGAGGAACAGGCAAGTCAACTTTAACCAGATTAGCGATCGCGCTAATTGGGCAAGAAAATGTACATACCACTACCCTGAAAAAACTAGAAGGAGAAAAGTTTGAAACTGCCTCGATAGCAGGTAAACGCTTAGTCCTAATCAATGATTCAGAAAGGTATGCAGGAGAGGTGGGTAAACTCAAAAACTTCATAGGGAAGAGTATCCTGACCTGTGAAGTAAAGTACCAGCAGTCAAAAGGTGGATTTAATCCTGATGCCCTGGTAATTGTCAGTACCAATGAAGTAATTCAAAGTAGCGATTACACATCAGGTTTGGCTAGAAGAAGAATCTCCATCCCGATGCTCAATCCCATTAAAAGCGATCGCCAAAAGAATCTAATCGAACATCATAATGGCGAGACGGTAGGTGAGTTTGTACCGTATATACCAGGATTACTTAATTGGGTACTGGCAATGGATGAAGTTGAAGCCACCAGAATAGTCAAAAACTATGAAACTGCCGTACCATCACTTTTAGCAATGAAAGCACAGACGTTGGTAGAAACCAATCCTATTGCCGACTGGCTTGATAGTAAGGTAGTTTATGACAGTACTGTCAAAACCAATGTTGGTGTAGCCAAAAGAGACAAAGACAATAATTCAGCTCAATGGTATCTAAATACCAATAAATGGTTATATGCCAGCTATGCCGAGCATTGCCATGACACAGGTACTCGTGCGCTTTCCTTGCGTCGCTTTGTGAATTTATTATCTGACTTGGGCAAAAATCAACTGGGGTTGGATATTGAGCGAGAACGCGATCGCTTTGGCTCTTATTTCACTGGCTTAAAGATTCGCACTGAAGAAGAAGACAAACCGCCTATGATTACGGGTGAGCAAAAATACCACAATATTCCACCAGCCAGTAGCAACAATAATATAAATACAATACATAGAGTTTGGACGATGGTGATAAATAAAGTAACTACTGCGATCGAGAAAATCATCGATGATGGTCTTGGTAGTAAGTCAGAAACGGAAGTAGAAACAGAAACAAAACAAGAGCCAAGCGAATTACCCGATCGAGAATCAAATGTAGAAACAGAAAGCAGCAACGAGATTTGTGTAGGCGATCGCGTAACCATTACTGATTGTCCTGGTAATTGGAGTTGGGCCTCGCCGTTTACTGTTCGAGCAATAGAATCTGATTTGGTAGCATTAGAATTAGTAGATGAATTGATTGAGATGAATCGCGTACATAAATACCGATAATGAGAGGAGATGAGAAAGCTTTTAGCATTGCCAATTCAAATACCTTTTAAAAGGCTAGAAGACTTCTGTAAGAGTCATGAGATCGATAAACTATCCTTGTTTGGTTCAGTCCTGACGGAAGATTTTACGTCCACTAGCGATATAGACTTATTAGTAGAGTTTGTTAAAGGAAAAACACCAGGATTAGCAATCATTGATTTGCAGGACGAATTATCGCAGATGCTAGGACGAGAAGTAGATTTAAGAACACCCGCTGAATTAAGTCGTTTTTTTCGAGACAAAGTGTTAGCTGAAGCAGTAGTACTTTATGTCCAAGATTGATGATCTAACTAGACTTAAACACATCAAAGAAGCAATAATTGAGATTCAGAGCTTTATCCAAGGTCATAGTCGCAATGATTTAGAAACAGAGCGAATGCTATCTTTAGCGTTAGTAAGGTTGATTGAGATTATTGGGGAAGCAGCTAATCATATTTCTGAGTCCAAGCAAAATCAATATTCAAAAATACCTTGGCGAAGAATGGTAGGAATGAGAAACCGTCTATCTCATGCGTATTTTGAGGTAGATTTAGAAATAGTGTGGCAAGTGGTAAGTAAAGACTTACCAGATATTTTTCCAATGATAGAAATTGCAATATCAGAATTAGAACAAGAAACTTAGCAGCCATCACAGTAAATGATACCTTCGGACGATGCGAAGGTGTCCTAAAGGATACATCTACGGATATACCCTTTAGGGAATCCTTTGGGGCTGCCTCGCAATCGCGGTGTTGAAGTTATTGTAGTATATTTGTTAGATAAAGTAATCAAAAATGATGGTGGATGTGATAGATACTATGATGGCTAGAAGTACTGGTAGTTATGGATGTTATGCATGTGATAGCATTTTTCAAAACTGCTGAAAAAAAAGGCTGAAAAAAATACTCGGTAATAATGATTTCTGGGCGTTGCTGAATAAGAGGTGGATTTGTTAGAAAGTAAGAGTTAAGAAAAGCTCATTTAGCAAATATGAAATGTCCT
>NZ_PVWF01000219.1 GCF_003003995.1 Pleurocapsa sp. CCALA 161
AGTCGGCGAAGCGAATCGGGCATGGGAAGAGATCTAGAATTTCAACATTCCCTGAGCGAGCCATCGTAGCCCGACGACTGGCAACTATCTACTCCTCCAAATCTCGCCACTGATCTTGAATATTCTGATCTGTAGATGAACTTGGTAACGGAATAAACCTTCTAGTGCGAACAGCAAATTTCTTAGGCTTCAACCTAACACAAGCGCAATCTTGAGCAATCTTGAGATAGCCATGAAGGTCGCGTAGATTAGCCAATTCATCAGGCATCACAGCATAACTCTCTCGTAACTGTTCATTAAAGCTATCTGTTCTACTATTACCGCTTCTACCTGTATGACGGGAATGACTATGATTCTCTGCCAAATGAATAAACTCCTGTTTACCGATAATCTTCGCCATAGTTTCTGCTGTCTGAGGGTCGGCACAATTTAAAATTAACTTAGTTTTTGTTCCCTGCAAAATAATCCGAGTATGTTGCTGTCCATACTTAGAATTAATTTGAGCCTCGGTTTGAGTACCCAAAATCGGACATCCTCCATATTTACGACTTTCACTTAGTAAACGATGGAGACTGGGTAACTGATTCAATGCGCCAAGTTCATCAATAATAATTGCCGTTTTTCTAGTTCGTTGTTCATTCGATAATAAACCTTGGAGCATCAACTCAAAAATCAAGCTATGAAGAGGTTTGAGTAGTTCCGACTCGTCTTCTCTTAAAGTAACAAAAATCCAGCAGGGACTATCGCTCCTGCCCCAGTCATAAAAACTTAGAGCTTGATTCTGAGGTTGAGTTAGACAGGCGTAAAACTGACAGTAGTTGGCAGCAGTAGACAGTACAGAAGTTGCTGTTCTTTCTTCTGCTAAATATCTAGCAGCTAAAGTTCCTGAGATGAATGAGCTTAATGTTTGATTATCGCTGATTAGTAACGACCATAACTCTTGATTACTTTTGGTTTGGCGAAATAACTCTGCCATTACTGCCCTGCCAGCATTAGAGAAAAAAGGCTCGGTTGCAGATTCCTGGGGAATTAAACCTGCTGCCATAGTTTCAGGTCTGGCTTGTTCGTGAATATGGCTCCAGTGAACCGAACGAGCATCGAAGGGATTAAAAATGAAGTCTCTGTGGGGATCGTAGAACTTCTCTAACATCTCGCCATTGCGGTCGAAGACTATGGCCCGAAAATCTTTTCTTTTCCTGAGAAGTGCGGTCATTTGGCTAATAGCCTGAGTTTTACCAGTTCCTGGAGAACCAAACATAAAGAAACCACGATCTTCTAGCTGTTCGGGAATAGACAGACCGACGATTTCTAATTGGGGCTTATATTTTGATTTTGGTTCTTTTTTTAGTTTGGCTTTGAGCTGACGAGTAGGTATAACCTTCGCTCCTCTCAAAACATTTTGATTGTGCTGATGAAGATTCCTTTTAGGCTTGATCGACAAGAGGGAAAGCATTATAGCTGTGGTCAACACCCCAGCAAATAATCTCAGATAGCCGAATTGATCGATTAAATAGGACAAAATTACTTCTGGATGTTCGATCAGAAATAGAGCAGTTTCAGTATTATTCAACCCCCACAAAGCTAATGAAAGGAAGATGATTGAAAGAAATGATGCTACGAGAGAACTATTGAGATTATTATTGTTTGCTTTCATTATCGGGACTTTGACAATTTTTACCTATCAAAAAGGGGTGAAAGCCTTGCCAGACGCCGAATTTACCTCGAAGAGGTAAATTCGCCTGAAACCCAGATATATTAAGGATTTAGCTATTTTGAGGTTAAACCATTAATACATGAGGCTTTCACCCCTTTTTGAACCTAGTTTTTTGTCAAAGTCCCATTATCTGCCGATTGTGAATGATTGAGTTTGAATATGAGTAAGATCGAGGTTCTGCTGCATCTCATTGGTTCTGGCTTGAATCTGATGCTCGATTTGGGTAGCAGAAAAAGTGTTTTTGACGGTGGCGTTGTCTCGGTCGAATTTGAGTTCCTGACCTTGATGAGTAATAGTTAAAGAATCGCGATCGCGTTTAATTTCTGTTCCATCTGAAGCTCTATAACTCCTGACATGAAGATTTTGCGGGTCTAATTTACCTACTTGCTCAACTAAATACTTAGCAGCAACCAGTAGTCTAAATTCTTGTTCTCTTGAGGGAATTGATAATTGCTGATTAAGCTGATTAAATTGTTGTTTGGCAATGAGAGTCAGCGCATTTTCTTGCCCTCTGGATTTTTCTACTGATAGTCCCAAAGCATTAGTACTAGCGGTGTAAACTTTAAATTCTTGTTTCGCTCGTGATGCTGCGACATAAAAGCTTTCTTTGCCTACGGTGAGAGAAAATCCCGAATCCGCAGCATAGATGCAGTAATTAGCAGTTTTGCCTTGACTAGAGTGAACTGTATCAACGTAGCGGTAGTCAGAATAAAGCAGAGTATCGGGATTAACTGTCTGAGTTTTGCCTTTGGTCTTTATTTCTATTTGCCCATGTGAGTCAAAACCTAATACTGTGAACTGCTGTCCATTTATTTGCTTTTGCTGATTCTGATAATGGTTGCGGGTAAACTTCATTTCCTCGCCCTTGCGAAGCTCGCGAGTCTGGGATTGAAATACCGTTCGGTCTTTATAGCAATTGAGTTCTAAGCTTTGTTTGTTACCCAAGCTATCTCTGAGGGTTAAAGTACCCGCTCTACTATTGACGACATCAACTCGGTAGTAAAGCTCTTTACTAAACTTGGCTGAGTTGTTCTTAAACTTAACTACATCTCCCAGTTCATAACTACTGGCTTGAGTCAGGCTAAATTTATCTAAGTCTTTGGGTTTGAGTATATTGATTGACTGAGATTGCTGACCAAGTTTGCCCTGCTCAATTAACCCTTGACGTACCTGTTTGGTAATTACTTCTTTCTCTTTATTCGTTCCTGCAAGAATTAATGTCTGGGCTTGAGTTTTGTTATCCCGTTCTAGATAGTCATTGACCACTGCTTTTAGTCTGAGGCTGTCGATGGGTATTTGTTTGATGTTGCCCTGTTGGTTAAGCTTTTGATATCCCTGTTTTATTTCACCTTTGGACAATAAATCTACAACTTCTTTAAGCTGGAAATTTTGCTGTCGAACATTGAGATCGATTCCGACTGTGGGCAAGTTGGTTTGTTCTTGGAGTAATTTGAAAGGAGAACCAGCCTGTACCGCAGTAAGCTGTTTAGTATCGCCGATTAACAATAGACGAGAGTTTGTTTGTTGACTCCTCTCTAGTAAATTTTTCATTTGAGTACTGCTAATCATCCCCGCTTCATCCACCACAATCAATTCGTTCTTTGGTAATGACTTAAGGGGAATATTTAGATAGGCATCAAGAGTTTGACAGTTGATATCTGCCCCTTTATTTAGTTCTCCAGCAGCAGCAGCACTAGGGGCTAAACCTCGCATTGAAATATTTGAAGAGATAGTTTCTTTTAATGCTCCAACGGTGTAGGTTTTGCCAACTCCCGCATCTCCTTGACAAAGCATGACTGCATCCCGATTATTCGCAAAATGAATTAAGGCATTCGTTTGGGATTTATTCAGTCCTAGTTTTTGAGCTTGTTGATTAGCAATTTCTGTATTGGCTAGAGGAGGATATTTATCTCTGCCATTCTTAGCCAGACTTAAAATTCTCTTTTCTCTGTTAATGGCAGCTTCGGTAGTGAGTCTGCCATCTTGAGTTTTGATTAAGCTCTTGCTGGAATTAATTTCTTTCTCTAAATCTTCGAGGCTTTAGTTTACATATCTTATTGATGATGTTTTAAAATAGCCAAAAATACCCAATCTATATTTATTTGAAAAATGAGAATAATTTATTTTATTCCTACCAAGGGTGCATCAGGTGTGGAATTTTACCCAGTATATGATTAGTAGTACTAAAGCTAATCTATCACACTGAAAGTGAATCTTTTTTAGTTAAATAATTGGTTGGATTGCTTAAATCTTTGGCACAATGAATCAAGATTAAGCACTAAAAACTCGAAATGAATCAGTCTGAATTAAGTCCAATAGAAAAAGCGATCGCCCGTAAGTTAGATAAGACAAAGAACAAAGCAACTCAGCCTGGATATTTGAGAAAGTTGGTGGCTAAGCTGCATTTGAGGATTGAGGCAGCTTTAGCTAGAGGATGTGAATATGATGATTTGGCTGAATCGATTACTGAAAGTGGAGTCAAGATTAGTTCGGCAACACTGAAGCAATATCACACTGAATACCGTCGCTCTTTGAACCAAGAAGCAGAAGGAATACAGACTTCTCGTACTGTTAATTCGGTTTTGCTCAAGAAACAG
>NZ_PVWF01000066.1 GCF_003003995.1 Pleurocapsa sp. CCALA 161
GTAGAACCCTTGGTGACACTACGAACCTTATAACCCTTTTCCGTCAGCATTTGAGACAACAAAGCCAAGTTTTCTGGAGTGTCATCGATGGCTAAAATATCAGCTTTGGGTTTATGGTTACGTTCTCTTGGCATTAAATTGGGAATCAGGAATAAAGAACTACACTGCTTGAATTTTAATACGATCAATGGTGGCTAATTGTTTTTCGGCGTTGCTGATTTGAGTAATGATCTAAAGTCTATATAGCAACTTAAATGTTAATCTTACTTCTGACAGTGAGGACAGAAATGAGCAGATCGTCCTCCTAGTTTTATCTTTTCAATGGGAGTATGACAAACTTTGCAGGGTTGGTCTTTTCTGCCATAAACCAGGGCCGCATCACCATAATTACCGCTCACTCCAAGCAGATCGAGAAAGTCACTAAAAGTTGTCCCACCTTTGTCGATAGAGGTTTGTAGAACCTCAATAATAGCTTGGTAGAGCTTTTTGATTTGCTTTGGTTTTAACTCAGCAGCTACCGTATAGGGCAAAATGCCGCTTTTAAACAGAGCCTCATCGGCATAGATATTACCAATTCCTGCCACAATAGCTTGATCTAATAGCAGGGTTTTGATCTGGCGACGAGAACTATTGAGCTTTTGGGTGAAGTACTTAACTGAAAAATTATCTTCAAAGGGTTCTGGCCCTAATTTTTGTAATCCTGTAATGACAGATTCAACTTCGGTTTCAGGGGGACAGTACCAAACTTTGCCAAAGGTGCGAGTATCAACAAAGCGTAATTCTTGATTGTGAGGAAAAAACAAACGTAGGCGAGTATGTTTTTGCAGAGGAGAATCTTGCGGTAGCCATAAAAGCTGCCCTGTCATACGCAGATGAACCCCTAACCAACCTGCGGGGGGATTAGACCTAAGCCTAGCCTGCGGCTCGCTTTCTAATAGGGCTAACTGGGCTAGAAGATATTTGCCTCGTCTATGCCACTGGGCGATCGCCTTTTCCCTAATTCCTTGCCAAAACTGCTCAATCTCTGGCGGATAAGCTAAACTCCTAGGTAATAAAATTTCCCCACCCTGGATTTTTTGTTTGAGGGTTAAATTATTTAATCCGCGTCGGACTGTTTCTACTTCTGGCAGTTCAGGCAAGGTATTGTTTTATTGCTTACGGTGTAACCATAGTTTACCAAAAAGCTGTAAGCTACAAGCTCTAAGCTATCAGCCTTTTCTAAACAGACACTTCATCAGCAAAACTTTTAATTGGGAAAAACTCAAATGGACCCGCGATCGAACCCCAAACCAGTTCGTCGGTTTCGGGATCTCGTCCGCGATCGTAGCTGATTAGCTGTTTGTCGGTGATTTCAAAGCTGTTATCGAGATAGGTTATCTTGCCCTTACGCTCCACAAGACAGGCTTTTCCTGGCTTAATTTGCCCTTGAAAACAACTACCTGTCCAGGTTACGTTCATATCGCACCCGTCCATTTTTTCAATTACATCGGCGGTGAGAGTGCTTAATAATTCGGGGTTGCGGGATGCCCCATAAAACTGTTCTTGATCCTTGACCTTAAAGTTTTCTAGTTCCAGGCGATCGCCCACCAAGCTTAAGCGAATGACTCGCAGACGATAGGGTTGATTGAGCATAAAATCATAGGCCTGTTCTAAAAATAGACTAGTACCCTCTAGCAAATCATCAGGTAAAGGACGCATACAGACGCGGATATGAGCAAAAAAGGGGGGATTGGCATAGGCTTGAGCCTGGTTACTAAAGTCCGAGGCCATCCAACGGGCTAGAGTGGTTAGATCTTGAGAATGAGTCATATACAAAAATTTGATTATTTAAGATCGTAATATGTAATTTTGACGGGTCATCTCCCTAAATCATGGAGAGCATTAATTACAGCAGCACAATGCTCGGTAACAGCTTGTAAATCTTCTTTTTTGGTAGACAAGGGCGGAGAAATCACTTCGCCAATCCGAACTGTAATTGGCACTGATTTGGGCAAAGCTGAACCCTTGATTAAAATCTTTTCTGTTCCCCAAAGGCTCACGGGTAAGAGGGGAACTTGCATCTTAGCTGCAATCCAGGCCGCCCCAAGTTTAGGCTCGGTAATTTGGGCATCGGGATCGCGAGTTCCCTGTAAGAATACGGCGGCGATCCAGCCTGATTCTATTGCTTTAGTAGCTGCACGCAAAGCTGCGCGATCGCCCATCCTGCGCTTGACAGGATATGCTCCATAAAGCTTGATTCCTTGCTTCAATACGGGAATTTTAAATAATTCTTCTTTAGCCATAAAAGCTACAGGACGACCTACACAATTGGATAAGATCGGCGGGTCGAAATAGCTAGCATGATTACTCACAGCAACTACGCCACCAGAATTGGGGACGTTTTCTGCCCCGTGCAGATTTAGGCGAAAATAAATATGTAGGGCAGGGCTAACTATTGACCATTTCAATAAATGATACGATGCCCAGTTAGCGAATGACTCTCGTTTCCCTTCCACAAAATGATCTTAAAATAAATAACACTACAGTTTTTAACTATATTAGTTAATTAGCTCTAATACTAAATCGGATTGATCGAGGTAACGATCAATCCTGTGATTTTTGACTTTTAACTTCTGACTCCTTAACTATTCGCTCCATTTCCTGGTCAATCTGATCTTTATACTGTGCGGGTGCAGCTATATAGGCTTTTTGTAATACTGGCTGGGCTGCGATCGAGTCGCCTTTTTTTGCCAAGACTAAAGCTTTAGCCAGAAGAGGACGAAAATCAGTTGGATCTACCTGGGCTAATTCATCATATAGAGCGATCGCTTCTCCATATCGTGATTGATTGGCGTATAGTTCTCCCAATAATAATTCTACGGCTTTTTGGTTGATGCCAGTGGGGCTATCATCCTGTTGAGCTAGTTTAATCGTTTGTTTGAGCAAGGCGATCGCTCTTTCGGGCAATTCTTGAGTTAGATACAAATTAGTGATGCCACCAAGAGCATAAATATCGCCTGGATGTTCTGCTAGCACTTGGTTATATACTGCTGCTGCTCCTTCATAATCTTCAATTTGTGACTTGGCTTGAGCCAAAAGAGTACCATATTCCGTCTGTTCAGGATGAAGTTTAGCTAATTTTTCCAAAGGAGCGATCGCGCCCTTGATATCCTTCTCCTGTAATCTGATTTTCAATAGACCATTTAAAGCTGTGTCGTTGTCTGGTTCACGCTCTAGAACTTTTTGATAACCAGAAGCTTCCGCTGCCATCAGCCCCAATTCTCGCTGAGAAAAGGTGATTACTTCTTCATGGGGATTTTTGACAAATTGTTGCCCTTCCACCACGCTACCCACTAAAGGAAGGGCAGAAACAGTTATGAGAGAAAATAACATCATCCCTAAAACTAGATAAATCCAACTACTGCGCTTTTTCTTCATGTTCTTATCACCAAATTACGATCAGCAGATTATACTTGATTTGTTTGTTAAGGTCATCAGACCAACCCTTCTATCGTTTATCCTAAAGGAGAAGCCAATTCGATTTAGATAGATAAAACTATAGGTTAGTTTAAATTTCATGAGAATATAAAGTATGATTTCTTGGACAATTTTAATTTCTCTGACATTTTGTGGATGCAGTTTTGATCAGTGGGATGTAATATCCCATTAATTGAAGTACTATCGTCTTATGAATTCGGCTTACGATAATTCTCAACAACCTAACCAACTTTCTACTGCTGTCAATCAATTGGCTGAATCTATCATGACTAATCACTCTCAGGATTCCGTCCCACCCAATACTCAAATCCAGCCAAATTCAGCCAGGAAGCAGCCAATTCCTCCTCCGTCCCACCCACGGCAGTATCGTGCTATCGGTTTAATCGAAGCTAAATATCAGCAGAGTGACGATCAGATGACCCAAGGAACTCTGTTGACTACTGATGGGGCAGAAATTGAAGCAGTGCTGCTAGGTCGGATTATTAGCCTGATTAAAAATCACCTGGACTTAGAACAACAACACTTATGGGTAGTGTACCCCCGCACAAAAATACATGAAGATCGTCTTCATGCCCAAATTGTTGGGGTCTGGGAACCAGAAACCCTTAGCCAAGACTCAGATGAACCAGAGACATCGGGGCAAGAAGCTGAACATGGTTATTTCTCGATTCGAGGCGAAGTGGTTTTTTACTCTACCGAAGAAGAAGTTGTAATCGTTAAAGTTAAGCAGTTTCCTCGTAAAGAAGGTGATAAACCAAAATTTTTTAAGCTTAAGCTCAAGGGAGTTTTGGGCGATAAACCCCTGCGACGTTTTTGGGATCTCAAAGTGCGTCTTGAGGGAGAAGATTTAGTTATTGAAGAGGGAACAGATTTAGGCTTTGCTCAAAAACGCAAACCCCAATTTAAGAAAGATCCTAAAAAGATTCAGCTTAAGTCGGCTCGCCCGCAAAAAGCTAGTGCCACAGCCCGACCTATTTTGCCCAAGAAAAAACCAAGCAAAGAGGAATGAGCTAGATTGAGTTAGGAGGCGATCGCCATAATTCTCACCGACAGCAATTACCGCATTGCTAAGGAGATCTTATGAGTTGGTGGTTTAAAGGCAAAATCTAACTCTTGTAATTCTGTTTCTGTTAGCTGAATATCCAATGCTGCACGGTTTTCTCTCACATGAACAGGATTAGTGGCTTTAGGGATAGAAATCACATTATCTTGATGTAGTAGCCAACTAAGAGCAATTTGCGTTGCTGTAGCGTTATGTTGTGCTGCAATATTCTTTAACTTAGAATCATTCACAAAGGCTCTTTGTTCCACAGGAGAATAGGCCATAATCGGCAGCTGATGTTGTTTGCACCAAGGCAATAGATCCCATTCAAGACCACGATGCAGCAAGTTATACAGTACCTGATTGGCGACTATTTCTTTTCCCCCTGGTAAAGACTCGGCTTCTTTGAGATCATCAGTATCAAAGTTGCTCACGCCATAATCGAGAATCTTGCCAACTTCTTTGAGATGCTGTAATCCTAACAAGGTTTCCGATAAAGGAACAGAACCACGCCAGTGAAGCAAGTATAAATCTAAATAATCTGTTTTTAATCTAGCTAAAGAGCGATCGCAAGCAGCAATTAGTCCTTGATAACTAGCATTATGAGGATAAAACTTACTAACTAAATACACTTCAGTTCTTTGCTTGGCGATCGCCTCAGCAACTACTTTTTCTGCACCACCATCTCCATACATTTCCGCCGTATCGATCAAAGTTAGTCCCAATTCTATGCCTAGTCGTAATGCATTTACCTCCGCCTGCTTTTGGCTGGCTTTTTCGCCCATGCGCCAAGTACCTTGTCCGAGGATAGGTATTTCTCTTCCTGAGGGTAGCTGTAGTGTTTTCATTTGCTATTTGAGCAAGTCATCATCTTTACCATTATGATTATGACGAAGATTTTGCCAACATTGCTAGTAGATCTATAAGCGTTTTACTGATGTGTTCTACTCAGCCCTAAAGCGCAGTCAGAAATTTTTTGTCTAAGATAAATACTATAAAACTAAAACTCATCTCATAGCTCATGGAATCAAGCAAAATAGCGATTGATAACGTTTCTCTGCCATCTTTAGGTATTGGTACTTGGTCTTGGGGCGATCGCCTTTTTTGGGGATATGGTTCGGATTATGGAGAAACAGAGGTTGCTAGAGCCTTTGAGACTGCGGTAGCTAACGGCGCAACTTTTTTTGATACAGCGGAAGTTTATGGATTGGGAGAATCTGAACGACTCTTGGGACGCTTTTTGAAGCGCACTAGTCAGCCAGTACAAATCGCCACTAAATATTTTCCTCTACCTTGGAGATTTAATCGTCAGGCAGTAGCAGATACTTTGACTGATAGTTTAAAAAGGCTTCAGGTAGAGCAAGTAGCTCTTTATCAGGTACATATGCCCTTCAGCTTTCTGATGAGTCAACATACTTTAATGGCAGCGTTGGCGCAGGAGGTCAAACGAGGACGGATCTTGAGCGTGGGAGTAAGTAATTATTCTGCAAGTCAAATGCAGTCAGCTTATGATCTTTTGGCGCAGTACGATGTTCCTTTGGCTGTTAATCAAGTTCGTTATTCCCTATTAACTAGAACAATTGAACAAAATGGTATTTTAGAACTTGCCCGTAAGCTGAACATTAAGATCTTGGCATATAGTCCTTTAGATCAAGGGCTTCTAACAGGTAAATACACCCCAGAAAACAGAGAAAAAGTTCAGGGTGCGCGAAAAATAGACCCCAAGTTTTCGACTGCAGGCTTGAGCAAAATTGAACCAGTAATCAGCAATCTTCAGCAGCTTGCCGAGAAATATGCTAAAACTCCTGCTCAAATAGCTTTAAACTGGCTGATGGCACAGGAAAACGTGATTCCAATTCCTGGAGCGAAGAATGCACAGCAAGCCCAAGATAATGCAGGGGCAATGGGCTGGAAATTGAGTGCAGAGGATGCAGAGCAGCTTAGTTTAATTAGTTTAAAACAGTAGGGTTTAAAACTTACAATTTACTGGATTCGATAACTCAAACTCACTGATTAGTTTAAGAGAATATAGCCAAAAATTCAAAATACTGCCACAAAAAAGTCACATCTTTACTTTAAATTAAAAACATCAAATAAAAATTTGTAGCTCATATCTGATTGCTCAGATTTGATTCATTTAAACAACTATAAAAACTTTATTTATCTAATCAACCCCAGGTATCACAGTAAATACTATGACCAAAACATTATCCTGGACAAAAACAATATCCTCTGTGTTATTGGTTTTACTTGGTGGAGGAATAGCTTTAGGTGGTAATTACTTAATCAATAGTCCAAAAAGCCTAACCAATGGAGATAAAACTAATGTAGCAGCTACAACAACTACGTCAGGGGTGATCGCCATTTCCCAAAATTATGTTAGCGACGTAGTAAATCAAGTGGGCAATACAGTTGTGCGGATTGATGCGGTTCGTAAAATGGCGACTAATGTTCCCTCTACATTTAACGATCCTTCCTTAAAACAGTTTTTTGGCTCTCAAGCGCCCAATATTCCTAGCGAACAAACTCAAAAAGGCATGGGTTCTGGTTTTGTTGTTAGTTCAGATGGTTTGATTTTAACTAATGCTCACGTAGTTGAAGGTAGCGATCGGGTAACGGTCACACTAAAAAATGGACAAACCTATCAAGGTAGAGTTATGGGGACAGACTCCTTAACTGACGTGGCAGTAATCAAAATTGAAGCCAACTCATTGCCAGCAGTCATATTTGCCGATTCAGATCAATTACAGCCTGGGGAATCAGCGATCGCGATCGGCAACCCTTTAGGTCTAGATAATACCGTAACTACTGGGATTGTTAGTGCAACAGGTAGAACCAGCGCTCAGGTGGGTGTGGCCGACAACAGAGTTAGCTTTATTCAAACCGATGCAGCAATCAACCCTGGTAATTCTGGTGGACCTTTATTGAATGCCCAAGGAGAAGTAATTGGTATTAATACTGCTATTATGCAAAATGCTCAAGGATTGGGCTTTGCTATTCCTGGTAATGCAGCTAAAGATATTGCTGAAGAATTAATCGCCACAGGCAAAGCAGACCATCCTTTCTTAGGAATTCAGATGGCGCAAATTATTCCTGAATCAAAACAAGAGTTAAAAACCCTGAAAAACCTTCAGATAGATCTCGAAGGAATTGTGATTGTCGGTGTTGTTCCCAATTCTCCAGCAGATCGCGCAGGAATAAAGTCTGGTGATGTAATTCAAGCAATTGATAAGCAGAAAATCACCACGGTTACGCAGGTACAGCAAGCAGTTGAAAAAATTAATATTGGCGAGAAATTAAATCTTGGTTTAATTAGAAATGATCGACAGCTCGATCTAGTCGTTAAAGTTGGTCTGCTTCCTCAGCCCAAGAATTTTAATCGTTAGACTTCTTGGACCTTTAAATTTTTAAATATTTTTTAGGTTTACCTCACACACACACATTGAAGCAACAAGCCAGGTTGGACTTGTTGCTTTTTCTTGGGCGGATCGAACTGACTGGAGTTTAGACCGACTAAGATAGTCGTCCAAGCAGAAAAAAATTGCTCAAAAGTGCGTAGAAAAAATGCCACTTTACCAATTGAACCTTGAAATTCAATTTAGAAGATCAGCACCGTATGTTATATTAGTCACTGTTGAAATATTTTTCAGCAACTTCTGTACCTGGGGGTATGGCGGAATCGGTAGACGCTGTAGATTTAAAATCTGCTGATCGTAAGGTCGTGGGAGTTCAAGTCTCCCTACCCCCACTTTCTATTGGCTCGTCGGAAATTGGCAAGGCCAATTCATGGTTGAAAAAAATTAGTAATTAATAATTTTATCCTGCTGATAAGCTAAATAGACAGCTTCCAAAAACTGACTATTACTATACCCTTCGGGTACAGTGTCTAATAAAATAATTTCCCTAACCTGTTGGGCTAATTTACGACTTAGCTGGTGCTGATATTCCAAGATAATATTTTGGCGTCGTTGAAGAAAATCGCGGATAGTGGCAAAGTCTTCGGGGAGTAGATTGTCAATTTCGGCTTCAATTCTCAGTTGAACTGCCAAATCTTCTGCTTCAGTTGAAATTTCAACCTCAGTTAGCATTGATGTCTCTTCTTGAACGACGATTGTACCTGCTACCAGATCACCCAGACGCTTTTCTTGTTGGGTAAAAATAATAAAAAATACGCCCATAAATAATAGATCGTCTACTGGTCGCAATAAAGCTCGTAAAATTGCTTGGGGTAGTCTTTCTGGTTTGCCATTATCACGAATAACCCTAATTTTTGTCCATTTTTTACCAGGAGTTTGTCCTTGCCACAAAGTTTCTAAAACTACAAAATAGCCGACGTAGATCGCAAAGGTGGTCAGCGACTGAACTGCCCAGATCCACTGTGCTAAAAGATTTAAGAATCCACCGCTAATTAAATTAGGGACTAGTTGGAAAGCCAAAAAAGCACTAAGCACCCAAACCAATAAAATTGTTAAACCAAAAATTATATAGTCAATTATCAAGGCAAAAGAACGATTGCCAATTCCCGCTAAAGTAAACTCAAGCTCAACGCTTTCTGGAGTTTGTAAATTAATTTGATTAAAAAAACGCATATATATTTTAGATTTAGCAGCCTAAAAACAATCAAGTTATTCATTTAGACTTTGAGTCTAGCTTGATTGCCTCTGAGCAACTGTGATTCTAAACATTGATTAGACTAAGTACTACTTCTCAAGTTCGGCAATCCACCTCCAGAATAGGTAGATGCATAAATCTTTTCAAGGCATCATATAACATATAGTAGCAATACTGTCACATTTAATGTTTGGGCAGCTTAAAAGATATTAGAAATGAAATATTTAGCTTTGACTAAAAATCACTAAATATTTTGTTAGTCAAGTTGAACCTTCATGGTTAACTCTGCGTCTAAACTTGCAGTCGGATTCAAATTAATTTATTTAGAAGTATCGCTGACTTTTGAAGTTCATAAGGAGTCATAACTGTACAAATGCCTAAAGCTAAAATTGCCAAAACAAGTGTTAAAGGAAACTATTCAGCAGATATGGTGAGAAACTATTTGCACGAAATTGGACGAGTACCTTTATTAACCCACGAGCAAGAAATTGTTTATGGGAAGCAAGTGCAGAGAATGATGACCCTGTTAGCGGAAAAAGAAGAGTTAGGCAGCGAACTCAGCCTGAAGGAGTGGGCAGCCAATGTCCAACTGAGTGAAATTGAACTAAACAGGATCATTAAACAAGGTGAAAGAGCTAAGCGCAAGATGATCGAGGCAAACCTGCGTTTAGTCGTGGCGATCGCCAAAAAATACCAAAAGCGCAATATGGAATTTCTCGATCTAATTCAAGAAGGTAGTCTTGGTCTAGAAAGGGGGGTGGAAAAATTTGATCCTACTAGAGGATATAAGTTTTCTACCTATGCCTACTGGTGGATTCGCCAGGCGATCACCAGAGCGATCGCCCAACAGGCTCGTGCTATCCGCTTGCCCATTCACATCACCGAAAAGCTAAACAAAATTAAAAAAACTCAGCGAGAGCTAGCTCAAAAGCTTGGACGTAGTGCTGAAGTTGGCGAAATTGCTCAGGAATTAGATCTAACCCCAGAACAGATTCGTGAGTATCTTAGTATTGCTCGTCAGCCTATCTCCCTGGATGTTCGAGTAGGGGAAAACCAAGACACCGAATTGTCTGAATTATTAGAAGATGATGGAATTTCTCCCGATCACTATGCGACTCAGCAGCTATTGCGTCAAGACTTATATAGCCTGATGGCAGATTTGTCTCCCCAGCAGCAAGAAGTAATTGCTTTACGCTTTGGTTTGGATGATGGTAATGAGCTTTCTTTGGCAAAAATTGGTCAGAGAATGAGTATTAGTCGTGAACGAGTACGTCAGCTAGAACATCAGGCTTTAGCTCAACTGAGAAGGCGCAGAGGCTACGTTAGAGAATATGTAGCTAGTTGAAATTAGCAGATATTTTCAGGAATTACTGGCGATCTCCCCAAGTTTGTTATAAATTCGATCTATTATTCAGTAGATTTGTTTATTCATAACAGGAAAGGAGGTCGCCATTATCTTAAGATTGCCAAATAAGCAACTAGAACTAACCCCTGCTGAATACCCTAGTATTTTAGTGGGGGTTCATGGCAAAATAACCATCGTGCGCGATCGTTATGGTCTGGAGAGTGTCGGCTAGACTAACAGATTTAATGATCCGCAGGATTTCTCTTCTCGATGGGGAATAAATTTCTCCTCAGTGAATTCTTAATTTAGTGGTGCAGGAGTATACAATGACACTATTCAATGAAACTTTAAATGGCAAAGACAGCACCAATGTTTCTGCTAACAATAATAATCAGTCAAACGTTTTAAGTAGTGGGGCCAAAGCCGAAGCAATACAGGGTTGGCTCATCGATAAGCTAGCAGAAGTGCTAGAGATTGAACCAAATCAAATTGATGTCGGACAAGATTTTGAAGAATACGGTTTAGAATCAGCTGAGGCGATCAACCTGTCGGGAGATTTAGAAGATTATCTTGATTGCCGTCTACCTCCTACCCTATTGTGGGACTATCAAAATATTGAGACTTTAGCTCAATACTTGGCTAAGGGAAACTTGTCTGTAAACCAGACTGATTCGAGCGAATTGCAATCTTTACAGAATTTTGACTCGGATTCTATATTTAATATACCTTTAGAAAATTATCAATTTAATGAATTTCCCGAATATAAAAAATTATTAGCTCAAAGAGAACAGGTTGCCAGCTTAGGTAATGGTAATCCGTTTTTTGTTCCTCAAGAAGGAATAGTCAACGATCGCACTACCGTTGATGGTCGTGAACTGATTAATTTTGCTACCTATAATTACATTGGTATGTGCGGAGATCCTCAGGTAACTCAAGCTGCTAAAGATGCTATTGAGCAATATGGAACTTCTGCCTGTGCTAGTCGCTTGGTCTCAGGGGAAAAACCTTTACACCGAGAATTGGAGCGAGAACTGGCCGAGTTTATTGGCGTAGAAGATAGTATTATTTTAGTTGGTGGTCATGCTACCAACGTTACCACCATCGGTCATTTGTTTGGTAAAGGAGATTTAGTTATCTATGATGCCCTAAGCCATAACAGTATTCTTCAGGGGTGTTTTCTCTCTGGTGCTAGCTTAGTCGCATTTCCTCATAATGATATAGAAGCTTTAGAAAAAATTCTTAGCGATCGCCGTCATCGTTACCAAAGGGTCTTAATCGTTATTGAAGGGGTTTACAGTACCGATGGTGATGTGGCCAACCTACCTGCTGTGGTTGAACTGAAACAAAAGTATAAAACTTTTCTCATGGTAGATGAGGCTCATTCTATTGGCACAATTGGCAAGACTGGTAGAGGTATCAGCGAATACTACAATCTTGATCCTCATGATATCGATTTGTGGATGGGAAGCCTTAGCAAGTCTTTTGCTAGTTGTGGTGGCTATATTGCAGGTTCATCTGCGCTAGTAGAATATCTTAAATATACTGCCCCAGGTTTTGTGTTCAGTGTCGGCATGTCTCCTCCTAATACAGCGGCCATTCTAGCTGCGGTGCGAGTGCTAAAAGCCGAGCCAGCCAGAGCAACTACCCTTCAAGCTAGAGCAAAATTATTTTTAGACTTAGCTCAAGAACAGGGTTTAGATACGGGAATAAGTCAAGATTCTCCTGTAATTCCGATAATTGTCGGGGATTCTCTTAAGTCAATTCAGCTATCCCAAAATTTGTTTAAAAGGGGAATTAATGTGCCGTTTATGATTTATCCTTCCGTACCGCAAAATGGTGCTAGGTTAAGGTTTTTTATTACCTGTAATCATACGGTTGCGCAAATTATGACGACGATTGAGATTCTTGCTGAAGAATTAAAGAAACTATAACTCAATTTAAAATTAAAATATTTTTTGCACTACAGGAAGAGAAAATTATCTTCCTGTTTTTGTTTAATTAAGCTATTAATTCTTATGCTTCTGGTAATTAATTAATCCATTTTATAGTTTTTGTTATCGCAAAACTTGTCTTAAATTAAAACTGAATTTAATTAGATTTAAATAAGTACTTTATTAACTTTGATTGCCAAGAGATAGCTGAATTTAAAATGCGTATTTGCTCGGAGAATACAAAATTTTAATTAAGTTTTTCCGTAAAACAACGATGGTATTGTTGCTATTCTCAACCGAAAATGAGATTTAGATTCACATACATAGATTGTTGATCCCTAAAACTTTTTGCTATGGCTACTCAAATTAATTATCGTTGCATGGAATTATTGCAAAATTACCATCGCAATCCCTCTTTAAAATTACGTAATAAATTAGTTGAGCTAAATATAGGTTTAGTTAGAAAAGTAGCACACCAAATCTGTCGCAAATGTGCCGAACCTTATGAAGATTTAGAACAAATTGGTTACTTAGGTTTGATTAGAGCAATTGAAAGATTCGATCCATTACAGGGAGCAGCATTTAGTTCCTTTGCAATTCCTTATATTCGTGGGGAGATGCTGCACTACTTAAGAGATAAAGGTAGCATGATGCGGATTCCCCGTAGATGGCAAGAACTTTATACCAGAGGTAAAAAGCTGCGTAAAGATTTAATTGAAAAACTAGGGCGTTTACCTCAAGATACTGAATTAGCTGCTGGATTGGGTATTCCCCTAGCAGAATGGAGTGAGTGTCAATTGGCTTTGCAAAATCGTCTGCCAATTAGTTTAGATGCAGTAGTTAATAATTCGCTCGATTCATCAATTACTTTTGGCGATACGATCGCCGATCCGAACTATATGAAACAGCGTAAACTAGAAGATGATAAGCTCCAGTTACAAAGAGCAATGAACCAGCTAGAAGATAAAACTAAAGCGGCGATCGAATGTGTATTTCTCTGGGATTTACCCCGTAAAGAAGCTGCTAAACATATTGGTATTAGTCCTATGACTGTTACTCGACATTTGCATAAAGGTATCGAGCAATTAAGCACTATGTTAGAACATCAAGTGGCATGAAAGCCTACTCAGTAGTTGTGCAAAATCAACTTTCTAACTGAATAGTTTGGTGAAAATAGTAAGTCACGTGTGTAATTAATTTTGATTAAATATAGCTAAATTTATTGGTTTAAAAATATATTATTTCTTAACATGGTTTCGATAGTCTATTTGGCAAGCATCTATATAATTAGATGCTTATTTTTTATTTGAATTACTAGGTCTAATATGGAAAAATCTTAGGAAATTAACTGCTGAATAATTGTCTTAGCTTGATTAGTATATCCACCGCCAAACAAATTAAAGTGATTTAAAACGTGATATAGATTATAAATACTTTTCCTTTGTCTATAACCGCTATCTAATTGCCATGATTCGTTATAGCCATTATAAAAAGCTGTGGGAAATCCACCAAACAGTTCTGTCATAGCAATATCAGTTTCGCGATCGCCATAATAGGTAGCAGGGTCGAAAATAATCGGTGTGCCATCGCTACTAATTGCTGCATTACCTGACCAAAGATCGCCATGAACTAAGGAGGATGGAGGCTGCCACTGGGCAAGTTTATTTCTGACGGCATTAATTACTTGATTCGAGTCGGGAAAATTCCCTCCACGACGTTGAGCCAATTTTAATTGATAACCAATCCGCTGTTCGGCAAAAAAGTCTGCCCAATTATCCATCCAGGTATTGATCTGAGGTGTCGAACCAATCGTATTATTTTGTGACCAGCCAAAGTTTTTATTCGTTCCTACTCGGTGCATTGCTGCTAGGTTATGCCCCATTGCTTTCCAGCTTTGATTGTTTGCGCCTCCTAAATCTAGCCATTGCAGCACGATATAGCTATGGTTGGCTGTTGTACCCCAGCAAATTGGCTGCGGTACAGAAATTGTGTGGGTAGCATGCATTTGCTGTAAACCTAAAGCTTCTGCTGCAAACATCTCTATTTTTGATGCATCATTTAACTTGACGAAATAGGCTCTATCTTCGCTGCTGACTTGATAACCTTGGTTGATACAACCACCACTGACGGATTTGGTGTTAGCGATCGCAAATTGTTGCCCTGTTTCTTGACTAATAGCTTGAGCAATTTCTGTCCACATTGATTTTAAGGTAGTAATTTCTTTTACAGAATAATACCGTAGTTATTGAGGGTAATTTTAACTTATCAAATCAAGCGATCGCCTGTAAAAACAGAATGGATCTTCAGCAAAAGCAACTCCAGCGCGATTGTAGATAGTCATCACCATAGTTGGTATTTATTGATTTAGCAAATTAAAATTGTAGGGCTAATATTGATTCACCAATCCTGAATTTTAAGTTTATGAATTTGCGAATTTTAATCAAATCATTATTTTTTATTTGTTACTTAGGTTTAATTTCTGGTATCCAACCAGATCTTAATGGAAGTTTTACAGTGCTAGCCCAAAATAGAATTGTGTCAGGAAATAATCTGACAAATTTATCCCCACAAGAAAAAGTCAGTCTTAAACAAGGAAAGGTGATCTTAAAAGGGCAAAAGGGCATATATTTAGGTCAAGTTGAGACTTCAGGAAATATCAATGCTGCCTGGCAAGTGTTAACAGATTATGATAACTTTGAGCGCTTTATGCCTAATGTTGCCTCTTGCAAAATCATTTCGAGCAAAGGCGATCGCATTTTGTTTGAGCAGGTAAACGTAGTCGATCTCTGGTTATTTAAACAGAAGTTTACAGTACAGATTGAAGCTATTAAAACTAAACCTAATCAAATAGACTTTAAAATTGTGAAGGGTGATTTAAAGAAACTGGTTGGCAGATGGCAAATTAAGAAAATATCTCCAGATCAAGTTTTGGTTAGTCATACGGTAGAAGTTGAGCCTGGAGATAAGACAGAGAGGCCTCTTTTTTATGGTGTTTATGAAAGTTCTTTAGAAGAAACCTTAAAAGCGATCGCTCAGGAAATTACTAAACGCTCTCAAGTTTAAAGATCGAGATTATTTAGTTCTTCTAGTAATAAAGCTTCTGCTTGTGATTCAGACAAGCTCTCAATATTTAGAAGATTATTATTTATTTCAACATCTCGCTCTTTTTTAATATGTTCACGATTAAATAGTAAAGATAATAAATAATTGCTTAACACTGTAATATTTGGATAATCAAACATAACAGTTGGATATAGCTTAAGATCGTAGCTAGATTGAAGTTTATTTCTTAATTCAACTGAACCTAAAGAATCTAATCCTGACTCCATAAAACCGAGATTTAAATCTATCTTACTTAAATCTTTAATGCCTAATATATTTGCTACTTGTTGACTTATTTGTTTTGTTAATAAAGATTCTCTCTGCTCAGGAATGACAGCAAACAACTGTTGTTTATGCTCATGATTCTTTGTCGATCTAATCTTAATAGTAACCAAATCTTCGTAGTAAGGAGTAACAGAATTATTTTGTGACCACAAATCCCAATTGATCGGCATAACTCCTACCTGTGGAGGTGGGTCTAATAGTAATTGTTCTAAAATTTCAATTCCCTGGTGAGGTTTAATCGACCCAATACCCTTTTGTTTTAAAGCTGCTGTAATTTGAGTATTGGCAGCTAATCCAGTATGTTCCCAAGCACTCCAGTTAATACTAATTGCGGGTAATCCTAGATTACGCCGAACGTGAGCTAAACTATCGAGAAAAGCATTGGCAGCGCAGTAATTGGCTTGTCCTGCCGAACCAATGAGAGAACTAGCGGAAGAAAAAAGAATAAAGCTTTCTAGGTTATATTTTTGGGTTAAATGGTGCAAATTCAACGCTCCTTGAACTTTAGGGGCAAGAACTTGCTCGAAACTATGCCAGTCTTGATAGGTAATAGTGCGATCGCTTGTCACTCCTGCACAGTGAACAACTCCTCGTAAGGGTGGTAACTCAGATTCGATTTGGATTAGAATTTGGGATAGTTGATTTGTATTAGCAATATCTGCTTTAATAAGTTTAACTTGGACCTTGTCTTGAATTTTTTTGAGACTACTTTCTAATTCAGGTTTGATATCATTACGTCCAAGCAAGACAATATTAGTTACCCCCTTAGTTACTAACCATTGGGCTGTCTGTAAACCAATTGCCCCCATTCCTCCTGTAATCAGATATGTACTTGTATATGTTTTGTGGGAAGGAGTTATTCGCGAATGGGTAGGGGTTATTCGCGAATAACCCCCACTATTCATTGCGATAATAATTTTTCCTTGATGTTTCCCTTGCTGCATGTAGCGAAAAGCATCAATAGTTTGCTCTTGAGTAAAAACAGTATAGGGTAAGGGTTTCAATGTTTTAATCATAAATTGCGATCGCTTATGCAATTTAATGTGCAATTCTCTGAGCATTTGCTGGATCAACTCAGGGTTATCTTGGGTGATCTGCCAGAGATCGACAATAGAGTAATTAATACTTGGTGCTACTTGTGCCACCTTGTCCAATGACCAAATATCCTGCTTGCCTATTTCGATAAAACGCCCCTGGTCATTTAATACCGCCATACTTTTAGCAATAAACTCCCCTGAGAGAGAATTCAATACGACATCAACCCCTTTGCCAGCCGTTGCCACCATAATTTCTTCAGCAAAATCAAGACTACGGGAATTCATAATCTGTTTTACTCCCATAGACTCCAGCAATGACCATTTAGAAGTAGAAGCCGTGGCGTATATTTCTGCATCTAGGTGTTGGGCGATTTGAATCGCCGCTAAACCAACTCCCCCTGCTGCTGCGTGAATTAAAACTTTTTCTCCTGGCTGAAGTTTTGCCACATAAACCAAGGTGTAATAAGCCGTGAGGAAAGTTACGGGAATAGTTGCTGCTTCGAGCAAACTAAAAGACGCAGGTTTATTAATAGCTAAGAGAGAATTAACCACCAGATATTGACTAAAACTATGATCGGCAATTGCCATTACTTCATCACCGATTTTAAAGCTAGTTACGTCTTTACCTAATTGAGTAACTATCCCCGCACATTCTAAACCCAGAAATTTTGTTTCATCAGGATATAAATCTAAAGCCACCATTACATCACGGAAATTTAACCCCGTGGCTTTTACCTCTATTTCAATTTCATGATCTTGAGGTTGCTTGCGGTTAACCGATTGCCATTGCAGACTATCTAAATTACCAGGATTATTGATACATAGCTGGAAATTTTCTTTCCTCTGGGTGGGCGATTGGCCCTTCGGGTGAAGCACTTTGCTTATGCCAGGATACCTGTCCACCGCAACTGCTTCACCAATCGCCCACCCAGCCTCGACAATATTTTTCCTATTTTCGCTTCTTGCTAACCTGCTGACATAACGCTGATGATTTCGATAGGCAACCTGTTCAATTTTTGACTCGCAGAGTTCCTGAAAAATATTAGCTGCTGCGTTACCAAGAGAGTCTATATCTATTCCAACACATCGTAACTCAGGATGTTCTAGGGCGATCGCTTTTTGCATTCCCCAAAGACAAGAGTTGCTAATTCCTGGCATAAATTGATCGTGATTTACAGGTTGTGCATTACGGGTAACAAACCAGAAACCAGGATGAGTGGCAGATTGTATTAAAGCCTGTACTAAATATAAACAACTTTGGCACTCTTGCCAGTTTTCCGTACTATCCAGACTCCAGAGGTAGATAACCCCTGTTACCTTGGGGTGTTTTTGAATTAAATCTACAAAGGCTTGAGGATTATTGACAATTGCGTCACGAGGAACAAGATAGCATTGCTGTTGTTGAGTTTCTAGTTGGATAGTTAACTGTTTACCTAGATCTGAACTGTCGGCAAAGATTAACCAAGTCCCAATACTTGTTAAAGAAGTTGGGGCTAATAACGGTTGCGGTTTCCATTGCGGTTGATATAGCCAACTATGCCAAGCTGGGTTCGATTGAATAGCTTGAGATTTTAAACTTTCAATTTTGGCAATTAACTCGCCACTATCGTTATATAGCCAGACATCGGCAATTAAGATTTGCTGCTGATTATGATCTTGCCCTAATTCTAGATAACTCCAGACTTTTGTGCCAGGAAAAGATTGTATCGTTAGTTTTTCCAAACCGATAGGTAGATAAGTTATCCTTTGTAATTCTCTGGGTAAAGCGACAAAAAGTATTTGTAAACAAGCATCTAATAGGGCAGGATGAAAGTGATATGCTTCGCTATTAAGATGATTCGGTAGTTCAATTAATCCTAATGCTTGATTTTCTTTTGCCCATAGTTGTTTTATGCCCTGGAAGCTTTTACCGTAGTTAATTCTATTTTGCTCACAAGCTAAATAATGTTGTTGAACATCTAATTCACTATCTTTTAAACTACTTTTAATTTCTGATAAAGACTTTCCCGCGATTGCCATATTTAAACAGGAAACTGTACCAGAACAATGAAGTTGCCATTCGCCATCATTAGCACTGTGAATTTCCCAATCCCAAGATTCTTGTTGGCGAGATGAAATTGTTTGGATTTCTCGCTCAAACTTTAAGTTATTTTCAAAATATAGAGGGAAGTTAAGATTAATGTCTTTAATTACCAATTGGGAACTTTGATCATGAAATAATCCTAAAGCGATCGCTATTTCTAAATAGGCTGTGCCAGGAAAGATAATTTTATTTTCTAAACAGTGATCTTGTAACCAACTAATTTTGTCTGTTTGTAAATAAGCTTGAAATAATGTTTGTTTTACAGGCGAATCGATTAACGTCCCCAATAGGGGATGAACTTGCTTGGTAATGGATTTAAAATGAGTAACTTTTTTGGGGATATCTAACCAATATCTTTGTCTTTGAAAAGGATAAGTAGGTAAAGATATTTTCTTAGCGTTATAGTTTTGGGTTACAGCTTGCCAGTCGATCTCGTAACCCGCTGTATATAATTGCGATAGGTTTTCTAAGATATATTGCCAGTCTGGTTTATGTGGATTTAAACTTGATAAAAATAAATGATTAAAATGATTACTTTTAGTGTTTAAAATACTTTGAGCTATGCTAATTAAAGTTGGCTTAGTGCCAATTTCTAGAAATATATCTACCTGCTGACTCTCTAAATACTTAATGCTCTTAGCAAACTGAACAGGCTGTAATATATGCTCAAGCCAATAATTTGCTGTAGCTATAGTTTGATCTGCTAATTCTCCCGTAAGATTAGAAACAATTGATATTTTTGGTAGAGCATAGTTAATATTTTTAGCTACTACTTTAAACTCCTCTATCATCGGCTGCATTAAAGGAGAATGAAAAGCATGAGATACATCTAACAATTGAACTTTAATTGATAACAATTCCAATTTACTTGCCAGATTATCAATTTCAGTTTTTAGACCAGATAATACTAAATGTGTCCCATTATCCGCAGCGATACTTATTTGATAATCAAGTAAGTTTTTAAGCTGATTTTTTTGAGCAAAGACAGCCAGCATTGCTCCATTTTTAGGTAAACTCTGCATCAATTTGCCTCTAGCAGATACTAACTTCAAAGCATCTTCTAAACTAAATACTTCTGCAATAGTTGCCGCTACATATTCCCCAATACTGTGTCCCACCATGACATCAGGTTTAATGCCCCAAGATAACCATAGTTGCGCCAGGGAATATTCAATGATGAATAATAAAGGTTGGGCATATTGCGTCTGATTAATGTCAAATCCCTGTAAGGGCGAACGCCCTAAAAGATTCCCTAAAGGATACCGCTTCGCATATGCTTTAGTATGAGCTAGCGCGTCGCTGTTCGTCCCTACGGTGTTGCAAATTTCCCAACAGCGATCGCAACTTTCTTTGAACACATCGCAAATATCGTATAGTTGCCTTGCCATGCCAACATATTGCGAACCTTGTCCTGTAAATAAAAATGCCAGTTTATGATGTTCGATTGGTTCTTTGATAGATATTGTTGCTAGTTTTTCAATTAATTCCTGTTTATCTTGGGCAATAATACCCTGACGATAACTAAAATGATGTCTGCCAATATTACTTGTTAAACAAATATCTTCTAAAGATGCCTGATTACTTTGAATATAATTTTGATAGCTAGCAACTAAAGCCTGTAATGCTGTTTTACTTTTAGCCGATAAAGTTAATAAATAAGCAGGTAATGAAGTATTGTGATGATTTTGCTCAACAAATTCTTCTAAAATCACATGCGCATTAGTCCCCCCAATACCCAAAGAATTAACCCCTGCGCGACGAGGATAAGCATCTGCTTTCCAGTCTTGTAAGCAAGTATTAATATAAAAAGGACTGACAGCAAAATCAATCTGCGGATTAGGCTGATTAAAGTGCAGACTTGCAGGAATCTTTTGATGATATAAACACAGAGTAGTTTTAATTAAACCGACAATTCCCGATGCCATTTGTAGGTGTCCGACATTAGTTTTCACCGAACCTAGCGCACAACCGCTTTTTCTGGTATCATCATGATAGGCTTGGGATAATGCCTTGATTTCGATGGGATCTCCTAATTTTGTTCCTGTACCGTGAGCTTCAATGTAGCTAACAGATTGAGGTAAAATATCTGCATAGGCGATCGCTTCGGCAATCACTCTAGTTTGCCCATCCACATTAGGTGCGAAATATCCTACTTTTGTCCCACCATCATTATTAACCGCCGATCCTTTAATAATTCCGTAAATGCGATCCTCATCTTCTATCGCTTTATCTAAAAGCTTTAACACCACCATCCCCGCACCACTGCCAAAGATTGTACCTGACGCCTCAGCATCAAACGCCCGACAGTGACCATCTGAGGATAAAATCATCCCTTCTTGATAGAGATAGCCCATTTTTTGGGGAGAATGGACGGAAACACCGCCAGCTAAAGCCATATCAGATTCGCCATTAATCAAACTCTGACAGGCTAAATGCACCGTGACCAAAGAGGTTGAACAAGCAGTTTGCACGTTGACACTGAAACCTCGAAGATTCAACTTATAGGATGTCCTCGTGGTGAGATAGTCCTTGTCATTTGCCGTACTGACTTGAAAGCCACCCATCGAGCTTAAATTAATTACTTGCAAATCATCCTGTGGATCGATTTGATGACGATGAGGATAAATATTATTTAAGAGATAGGTATTAGTTGCTGCACCACCATAAAGGCCGATCTCACCTTGATAATTAAGCGGATCGTACCCTGCATCTTCCAAACTTTCCCAGGCACATTCCATAAATAAACGCTGCTGAGGATCTAATAATTGAGCTTCTTTAGGACTATAGCCCCAAAAATTGGCATCAAAGTTTTCGATATCATCTAAAATTGGGCTAGCTTTAACATAATTAGGATTTTTAACTAATTCTGGGTCAACACCAGAATCAATTATCTCTTGATCGCTAAAAAAGCGAATGGATTCTACTCCACAACACAAATTAGACCAAAACTCATGAAGATTATTCGCCCCAGGAAACCGACAAGACATACCAATAATAGCGACATCTTTATTGCCTCTAGCTTTACGGTGCAATCCCCGAAGTTTCCCCTGCTGTAGGGCAATAGATTCTTGATCGCTATGCAAATAATTAGCTAAAGCAGCAATAGTAGGATACTGAAACAGCAACACCGCAGACAGCTCATATTCAGGAGTAAGCTTGCTCAATACCTGCATCAGCAACAAAGAATTTCCCCCCAACTCAAAGAAATTATCTTTAACTCCAACCTTGTTAAGCTGCAAAACTTCTTGCCATACCTCTACCAGTCGCTGTTCGATCCCATTACTTGGTAACTCCTGTTGACTTAAACTGCGCTGGTTAAATAACTCTTCAACTTGAGCGATAACACCCTCAAACTCACCCGCAGCAAATCTTTGACTAAGTTGCGATCGCATAATCTTGCCAATCGCCGTCTTCGGTATAGTCTCTGGAGGTAAAGGAATAATATAAGTAGGAGTAACTCCAATTTGAGTAAAAACACTCCTGCGAATCCTCTTAACTAATGCTCTTAACTCGTTAGCCTGATAATCCGTATGAAAAAAAACCGCTATTTGCTCTTGTTGGTTAGAATCAATCACGCCACAGGCAGCAGTATAGGAAATTATTACTCCTGCGATCGCTTCAACAACTGATTCAATCTCGTGACTATAATAATTAACCCCATTAATAATAATTACTTCTTTATGTCGCCCAGTAATTGTTAATTGTCCCGATTCTAAAAAGCCCAAATCTCCCGTATCAAACCAGCCATCATCAGTAAATATCTGCTCATTTAATTCTGGCTGCTGATAATATCCTGCGGTTATCGTCTCCCCTTTTACCTGTAATAGCCCAATGCTACCGTCAGAAATTACCTGATGCTCTTCATTCACAATCCTTAAAGATACCCCAGGAATGGGCGCACCAACGGAGACAAACTCCCGCTGTAAATTGAGATAAAAATCCTGAGAGTGGACTATTCCCGACGTAGTTTCCGTCATCCCATAGCCAGGGCTAATTACTTGGGGTGCTAAACCAAAGGGCGCAAGTAATTCAAGAAAACCCTCTGTAGTCTTACCGACAACCGCCTCTGCACCATTGCCCATCCAGCGTAGACAAGATAAATCCCAATTAGGCTTAACTGACTTAACTATATTACTTAAATGCCTGAGCTTTTCATTTACCAAATTATAGGCAAAGTTTGGACTCCAGGTAGCAGTAACCCGATATTGATGGATTAAATTCAGCCATTGCAGAGTATCTTGAAGAATAATCTCACGTTTAACTTGAATTTGCTGACAGCCCAAATATACTTCCGTTAAATGGAACATTACCAAACTAGCAACGTGTTCCAACGGCATCCAGTTCAAAGTAATATCCTCTTGAGCAAGGTGATTTACCGTAGCCATGCCGTAAACGCTGGCGATTAAATTACGGGCAGATAACATCACCCCTTTAGACTTCCCTGTACTGCCCGAAGTCAATAATAACAACGCCAAATCATCCAAATTACCCTGATGCCAATGGCGATCTCGATTGCTATCTAATAAATCCTCAACTTGTACCGTAGCAATACCCTCTAGAACCCTTTCAGTAATTACCAAAGCAGCATTGCATAATTCCCTAGTTTGCTGAAGCTTACGGCGATTACCCTCTGGAGATACTGCGCGATCGCCACTAAGATTTTCCCCTAAAGGAATAGGTACAAACCCACCCAAAAAACAGCCCCACAAACAAACAAAAAAGTGTCGCGGTTGCAGTTGAAGGATCACCCGATCTTGTGGTTGTAAACCTCGTTGACGTAAACCTTTTAAAATACGTTCAGCAGCTTTGAGTAAATCGCTGTAGGCTAAAAAATCTGTTGCGTTATTTTCAGTTGTTAAAACAATTCCCGTCGAATATTCAGCAGCCCGTTCCAGCATTTTAGGTAAATTAGTACTAAAAACCGAACTCGGCAAAACAGCGCCATGACTGAGAGAAAGATTAACTGAATCCTGTTTTGACAACTTATTCATAGAATTAAACGCGACTCGCTCACTACCGAAAAATGAAATTTAAAGTTACTTTATAGCAAATTAGTCCCAATTCAGGTGACATTTACTTGGGAAAACGCACTTTAGATCCCAAATTTGCGTATCTTATAATATTGCAGTAATAATGTTTGGTGATGAAACAGATCCCTCTCACTATTTTTGACGAAACTCTAAGAGATGGAGAACAACAGGTTGGCATTTTTTTTGATGCCCAAACCAAAATCGATCTGGCGCGACTAATCGCCAAAACTGGAGTCCATCATGTGGCATTGATGCCTGCTATCCATCCGACAGAGGCAGAGTTAGTCAAGAATTTAGTCGCTCGCAATCTTCCGCAGATCGCAGCTTCAACCATGATGGGCAAAAGTCATATCGACCAATCCCAAGCCTGTGGAGTCAAAACAATTATTTTGTTTAACGCTGTTAGCGATCGCCTTTTAACTTTAAGAGCTTCTTCCCCCCAAAATACGGCTACAATTAACCAGATCCGCGACAGGATGCTAGATCTGGTTTTAGCCAATCTTCAATATGCTGCTGATCGGGGATTAAAAATTTGTTTTGCTGCCGAAGATGCCAGCCGTGCCGATTTTGATTTTCTAATAGAATGTATCAACAAATTCCAGCCTTATATCGAGCATTTTATTCTTTGCGATACCGTCGGCATTCTCACCCCCGAAGATACTAAACTGTGGCTACGCAACCTAATCGAGTTCACGAGGGATAAAACACCCCTCTCTGTCCATTTCCATAATGATCGCGGTTTAGCCCTAGAAAATACAATTCAAGCAGTATTAGCTGGTGCTACGGGTGTTTCAGGCACGTTTGGCGGGATTGGCGAAAGAGCAGGTAATGTTGCCCTAGAACAGGTGCTTAATGGCTTAAAGCTACGCTATAGCTGGCACATTGAAGGCATTAACTACGATGCCCTAACAAAAGTAACTGAATACTTATCTAGTAAAGGCTTTAGAGCTAATACCCCCTACTCCATCGAGAGTTTGCGTTATGAAACGGGAATTCATGTCGATTCCCTATGTAGCGATCGCTCTAGCTATTATTTATTTACGCAAGGACAACCCGAAATCTGGTACGGCAAGTTTAGCGGGGCGAGTAATTTCCAATATCTGTTTGAACATTGTCTGAAGCAACCCGAATCTCAGGAAAAATATCAGGAATTTCGCGAGAAAATTAAAAATATCGCGATCGCCCAAAAACGCTCTTTTGATCAAGCTGAAACTTTGAAGCTGTTGGGATATTAAGCAATAGACTTTTTGCACAAATTATCTAAATCACTCAAGAAATCGTGACCATCTTAAAACTCAAGTTCACAGTGATGCAATCTCACTTAAATCTATAATGCTTTTGTTTCCTAGTTAATGCTAGACTATCTGATACAAAATTATTTGCTTAATATTAGTCAATTAATTATGAATTATAAGTTAAAATTTATAGATTTATTTGCTGGTTTAGGAGGTATGAGATTAGGTTTAGAAAAAGCTGCCAAAACAGTAGGAATTGAATCAGAATGTGTTTTCACTTCAGAAATAAAACCGAGTGCAATTATAACTTATCTAGAAAACTTCAACGAAAATAATATTCAAGGAGACATTACAGAAGTTTTACCTCTAAATATTCCAGATTTTGATATTTTACTAGCAGGATTTCCTTGTCAGCCTTTCAGCAGTGCAGGAACAAGACAAGGCTTTTTGGATACTAGAGGAACTTTATTTTTTGAAATAGAAAAAATTTTAAAAGACAAGCAACCTTTTGGATTTATTTTGGAGAATGTTGAAGGTTTAGTAGATCATGACAAAGGTCGTACGTTAGAAATAATTTTAAAAAAGCTACAAGACTTGAACTACCGAGTAAACTGGAAAGTATTAAATGCTAAAGACTTTGGTATTCCTCAAGATAGAAAAAGAATTTATATAGTTGGAACTAAAAATTACTTAGTATCTTTAGACTTTTATCAAAAGAAACAATCTAAATTATCAAATATTCTTAATCAAGATCAACCATTACTTGATACTGAATTTACCAGAATAATCTTATCTCATTATCAAGTTGAGCAATTATATGGAAAAGCTATTAAAGACAAAAGAGGTGGTAATGACAATATTCATAGTTGGGAGCTTGAATTAAAAGGCAAGGTAACTAAGGCACAAAAAGAACTTTTAAACTTATTACTCAAAGAAAGAAGAAAAAAAATCTGGGCCGAAAAAAAAGGTATTAAATGGATGGATGGAATGCCTCTAACTTTGGAAGAAATTGCCAGTTTTTATAATACTAATACTTTGTTTGAATCTAATAATCTTCAAGAGATGCTAGACGATTTAGTTGATAAAGGCTATTTGAGATTTGAATATCCTAAAGATTTGCTAGAAAAAATTACAAGAGATGGTAAGGCTATAAAAAAAAGGCAATATCGTACGGATTTGCCTCAAGGCTACAATATTGTTGTTGGTAAACTCAGTTTTGAAATCAATAAAATATTGAATCCTAATCATATTGCACCTACTTTAGTGGCAACAGATATGGATAGAATAGCAGTTGTTGATGGTCAAGGCTTACGAAAATTAACAATCAGAGAAGGATTAAGATTATTTGGATTTCCAGAGAATTATCAAATAAATTTACCTGATAAGCAGGCATTTGACTTGTTAGGTAATACAGTAGTAATTCCTATTATTGAATGTATTATGGAAAGAATCATTGTACAAAAACTAATTTCTATTCCAAATCAAACTTATAAGCTTTCTCCCGTATGTTCAAAGTAATTTTGTCTAAATCGATCAATCCACTCAGAATTATCAATACTAGTTTTAGGATATTTTCGTAGTGTTTGAGATAAAGCTTCAACAAAATCGTATTTATTATTGAATGGACTAAACTTAGCTCGACCAGAATACCAAGAAATTGGTCTGATATTATAAATAACATTTTGCTTAACTTGGCATTTTACTGGATAGTGAGTTGAAGCTCCTGTAATTTCCCATATTTTTTTTAACCAAAGATTGTTAATACTAAATTTTGAATCTATGAGTTCATAAGCAAATATTAAATAATCAGCATCTAAGCGATAAGGGTAAGAAAGTAAAGATCTACAATATGCTTCAAAATTAGAGCAACATCAAAATTAGCTGAACGATTATAGTCAAATGTTTTAACTTCTAATAAACTCTTTTTGTCTGAGATTTCATCTAATAAGAAATCTGGGAACTCTTGAGTATTTATTACAGTTCTAAATTTTATCTTTTTAGATCTCATCCATGCTGCAAGCCATTCTTGAAATAAATGACCAATAGCATCTTTAGCATTGATATCTACTGAGATACCAAGAAAATCGAAAGATATTGTTCCTTGACTACTTGTAATTTCTTCTTTAATCAGTAAATCATAAATCTCATTAGCAGTAGAAAACATAAATTTAGTCAAACATAATTTATCATGAGTACTTTATAAAGTTCCCTAATCATCACCCAAAAAGACACTTTATATTATTTTAAAATCAGCATCCCCAATTTAATGCGCTTTTTGGTTGAGTAAAATATGCAAGTCAGATTGCGCTAAAGCACGTTTTACCCTTGTGGTATATACCTTCGGATATCCTGCTTGACAGGAAACTTTAAGAGCTTATAGCTTACAGCCTATGGCTAAAGGTAGTTAACCAACAACGTAGTCTATTCAATTAAAAACTGCTGTAATGCATTTATATTTCAATATTGACCATAATTTAGTTTTCAGGTAAATAATTAGGATTAAGAGTTTCGTCCAAGGTAAAAGGAGATTCTGGAGAAAAAGTATTCAAAGGTAATTCTGTTTCATCCGCTGCCTGTTCCCTTCCATCTTGATAACATTCAGAAAAAACTTCTTCACAATAGCCTTTTAAGCTGGGACTAGCAGAGAAAGCTTTTCTTAGTCTGCGTCGATGTTCTCTGATACTGGATTTCCAACTATTAGATCTTTTCTCTGGCTGATATTTATATTTGAGTAAGTGTAGCAACACAACTACTAAGTAGCTTTCAATTGCTCGTTTCTCACTTCTGCCCATGTCCTCAATTTCTTCAATTAAATTGGCTGTATCTACCTCGGCAAGTTTACCTTCAGAGATCAGTTGAGCAGTGTGTGATAGCCAAAGATAATAATCTCGGTCGTAGAGATTTGCTGAGTCAGTAGCAGACGATAATTGAGTAGTCATCTAGTCATCTGACTCCTCCCGTGGAGACCCCCGCTAAAACCGAGGCGGGTGTATTGAGCGCAGCGAATACCGCCTCGGTTT
>NZ_PVWF01000220.1 GCF_003003995.1 Pleurocapsa sp. CCALA 161
GATGTTTGTTTCCTGGTCGGGCTTTCATCTCAAGGTACAAGACGCATGAGTTTTCAGCCCGACATTAATTTATAAAATACCAAATTGCACCAATGTGATTCTCTAATGATTTGGAAAAGGACAAGGTTTTTCGCACCAAACGAGATACTCGTTGACGCAACGTATTGTTGAATCGCTTAACGTAGCTGGTCTTACCCGTTTCTTTTCCAACCGCTCGATGTCGTTTGCTCGGTAGCACTGCCCCATACGCTGCCCAAAAATCAGTGTAAGCAATGGCGCATTGGCGATAGACCGCAGGCAAAGACGACCACAACTGGCGAGCTGCTGCTTCATCTCGCGCACCAATATAAACACCCGGGTAACTGTAAGAAATTCTACTCCTCCATCATTACATCTAGAGCACTACCCTAAAACTTTAGGCATTTGAGAGCCACCTTCTCTCCAGGCTTGAATCGCTTTAAAATATTCAAAAGCTAAAGAGCGATTTCCAGCCTAATTGCACTACGAATTTACTACCTAAACAGCAGCGATCTCTCCAATTCTTTTATTTTGGAAACAGATGTCGCCTTTGTCCAATACCTGGATTAAAAATACCTGCTACCTCCTCATCAGACAATTGACTGAGTTGAGTTTCTAAATCTTTGACTGTGAAGGCATAGCCTCTGGCTTTAGCCAGAAGAATGAAAGCTTCTGGATCTTTCTTGGCTTTCTGTCTTTCTTGTTGAGCGTGGGCTTGCTCTACCTTTTTATAGATTCGAGCAGCATTTTGCGAAGTCATAATTGTGCCTCCTTTTGCAAGGATGAATTTTATTTCGATGTTTTTCTAACTTTGTATACTTTCAGTTCTTATAAGCATAAATTATTTAAACATATATAATTATAACTCATAATTATCTTCAAGAAGACACCATCTCAAAGTTACTTGCCCCGTTTCACGATTGTAAACATGAGTTGGCAGACTAGAATCGAAGAATTCCATTCCTACTTTTTCTAGCTCTACATCGATAATATTTTGAGCTTTGGCGATCGCTTTAGCTTCCGTCACTTCAAAATAATCGGTAGGATAAAAAATGCCACAGTCTTCGCCAAATTTATAGTTATAACTGTCGCCATCAGGCAAAGAACAGTCCCATAAATACAAATACTTAAACTTTTTGTGAATTTCTTTACCGCGATCGCTGAGATATTTGCGATCGCCAAAGTAAATAACAGCCTAGGAACGACGAATAAATTTTCTGTCTGCTGTCTTCCAAATACCGATTTTCAAACCTTTATATTTATAGGTTTGATGTTTGTTTATCTCTATTTCGTTCATCAGCCATAAAACTCCAAAATTTGTTAAATATTTTGATACCAACATTTGGTAATTAATGGCAACGTAAGCAAACAAGTGAACTCTATGAATTTTCTAGGACTTTAACTAGCTAAAAAGATTATTTGTTCCTCATATTTTTAGCTAGTTATAAGTAAAAAATTTAGTCAACTAAATCCACTAAAGCTTTTGGCTTAAACTGAATAGTACCTGAGCTTGAATAGCGATAATGTTCGCCAGGAAATACTAGTAGTGTTATGTTGGTTCGATCGCTATTAGAGATTGATTTTACCGTGCAGATCTGCATTTTGTTTCTAAAATAGGCAATAATGCGATCGCCTGGCTTAATCTGAAATGCTTGAATTTTCGTATCAAACAGCACTTTATTCTTCTTCATCTAATTCTTCCTCTTGGTCTAGAATATCTTCAAGTTCATTTGTCTTTGTCATCATGTCATCGCGAAACCTCTCAGAATGACTAGGCATAAATCGACCAGTACTCTTAATCCATCTAAAAAGAGATTCATTTTCTCTAGGAGTAATAATCACTGCTGGTTCGCCTATCGGTTCTTCTTAAAGTGCAGGATTGATGTATTTTTTATTCATCTTTGTTGTTATCTCAAGTTTCAGTTGATAAATTGCTTTTTGATAAAAGGTGAAGTCATGGCAGACAAAAGACTGCCGTAATCTAGATTGAAATTTACTCCCACTCCCACTTTGAGATCGGACTTTTGGCTGTCGAGAACTAGATGATCGCTACTTGACCCTAATATTTCGAGATCTCGATCTGGACTTAAACCAGAGATTAGAGTGTCCTGCTTGCCTAAAGCAATAATTGCTCTTTGATGTGTACCACAATTTTTGAATACGGGGATATTGCCAAAAGCATCTCGTCCAATTTCTCCAAAAGGTACAGAAGGCTTTACTTTCGATTGAATGTTTTCTAAACGAGAGTCGGCAATAAACTTGACCCCGCCTCGAATCATGGCTTCGGCAATTAAAGGCTCTCCCAATACTGCCTTAGATACTCCCATCAAGGAAATACCTTGTTCTCCATAAAGTTCGCATAACATCCGAGCATTATACTGGATTTGGGATAGGGTGATTTCAATTCTGGGCATAAACCCTGGCATATTTTTGTGGCAACCCTTAATGTTCACCCCGTTGTTAACAAGGGACGTATCTGAGAATTTCCTTTGTATCGTCGGTTGAGAGTGGGAAAAAGATTACCCAAGGCACGTGTCAGTTTTGAACAGCCATAGGTTAAGACATCTGTGGTTGGCAATAAAAGACGGTCTTCATAGCCTTTGATAGTCTTCTGAATTTCTGTTTCGGTCATGTTTTCATGGCTTAGAGCGATCGCAATTACCTGGGATTGGGATATTGCTCTAATCAGCAGAATTTCACTAACAATATTTGGCATTGGTAAAAGGGGAAAATCACAACGGAATTTCCTGCTAGGAGCATGTTGTAAAATAACTCCATCGGGCATACATCCTTTGAGAATACCCACCGAACTCATAAAGGCTGGATGGGAGACGACACTTTGCCCTTCCACTAAAATAATATCGGGACTTTCCATTTCAAAAGCTCGAACAAAGGCATTTTCTATTTCCCCAATCACAAATTGGGACGTTAGCGCGTCGATGGAAACACCATATTTCGCCCCTTGCATGATTGCTGTTTGACCTGTGGCAATCAGCACCGATTTAATTCCCAAATTGTTTAAGGCGTTGTTTAATTCCACTGCGGTAGTCATTTTTCCACAAGCGCAATCAATACCCAAAATGGCAATTACAGGAACAGTTACTTTCGCAATTTGACCAGTAAAAACATGGAGGTCTTTTAATTGGGGAGGTTTTCTAATATCTCGAATTTTAACTCCCCATTGATTGGCAACCTCAATAAATTCAGGATCTTCAGAAAAGAATTCGTGAAGACAATTAATAATGTCCATGCCTTTGCTCATGGCTTCCAAAATTAAGGCTCTTTCTGCTATAGATAAGGTCGCATCTAAGGGAGCTTTGCCATAAATATAGCAATGGGGAATGTCTGGTAATAGATCTAAAGCTGACTGTAAGTTAGCAAAGATGGGAATATTGTTTTTCTTGTTATCTAGTTTTTCTCCTGCATCTTCCCCCGCTAAGAAACTATCAATTACCCCCACAATATTATAAGTTTCGGAGTGTCGAACTAACCCTGCTGCGGTTTTGCCGTCCATTAAACCAAATTGATTTTCACAATAGACTAAAGCTGTTTTTTTGGCGATCGACATTAAGGTTATTTTCCCGATTAATTGTAAAATTTTGATGAGGCAAAGTCGCCCCATATTTATAGATCAGAGAGATTGATTGACTTCTACTGCTTGAAGTTCCGACTCATTAAAATAGGCTCCCTTTAAGTTAGCTCCCTCTAATTTAGTCATCTTTAAGTTAACTCCTGTTAAATCTGCTCCTCGTAGGTCAGCTCCTTGCAAATTAGTATTCCGTAAGTTTGCCCCTCGTAAGTCTGCTCCACCTAAATTAGCCCCTCGTAAATCTGCGCCTCGTAAATCTGCTTCTCTCAAATCTGCTCCACTAAGGTCAGAGTCAATCATTTCTGCATCAATTAGGCACGCTTGAACCATTTCTGTATCTGCCAGATTTGATTCATTTAATATAGCTTGACTCAGATGCGCTTTAGTTAGCTTTATCCCTTGTAAATTCGAGCCAATCAAGTGCGCTCCAGTTAAATGCGCTCCAATTAGATTGGCATTAGTCAGACATACTTAAATTAGACTCACCCGACTAAAATCTCGCTGTCCTGCTGCGGATCATTATGAACTACCCCAACTTAGCTAACGCTTGAAGTTGGGGTTTCCAACTCCTCGGTACTAAGTCGTGACTTTTGACGCT
>NZ_PVWF01000067.1 GCF_003003995.1 Pleurocapsa sp. CCALA 161
AGGTGAGCAAACCAAGATTGAACAATATCGTCTGGAATATTGTCGCAGTTAGAGGCAATTAACCGAATATTATTTCTTTTGCTACTATATTTTTATAGTTTCTAGCTAAGTTTAGCTAGACTAGCAATATAAGAAAACAAATAATGAAAATATCTAATATCCACGAAGCTAAATCTCAACTATCGAAATTAATTGAATCGGCGCTAGCAGGAGAAGAAATTGTTATTGCCAAAGCAGGAAAACCCCTCGTCAAACTTATTCCCTATCAAGAGAATAAGCAGCCTCGAACCCCAGGAGGATGGGAGGGACAAGTAATTATAAGTGAAGATTTTGATGCTGAACTTCCCACTAATCTGCTCAATCTATTTGCAGGAGAGGAGGAGTAGTGCAGTTGCTTCTCGACACTCATACTTTAATTTGGTGGTTGACTAATAACCCTACTCTGGCAGCTCAAGCTAAAAATGCGATCGCCGATCCCGACAATCTAGTTTTTGTTTCTGCTGCTTCTGCTTGGGAAATCGCAATTAAAAAGTCACTGGGTAAATTGCAAGCTCCAAATGATTTAGCTACGCAAATCAAAGCAAAAAACTTTATTCCTTTAGCTATTAGTATTGAACATGCTGTTATGGTTGAACAATTGCCTATGCACCATCAAGATCCTTTTGATCGCATCTTAATTGCTCAAGGAATGTACGAACAATTAGTAATCATTACTCGCGATCGCAAATTTAATTTTTACGAGGTTAATACTATTGAATGTTGACATTTTTGTAGTTTACCTAGTTCTTTGTTTTCTTTCATGCTGAGAATAATTGAACAATATATAAGTACAAATAAACTATTATTTTAATTCCTTCGTTTCCCCTCAACTTTCCAAACTTTAAAATTAACCTTGCCACAAGTTAACCATTTCCTGTATCATTGATGATTGTGGTCAAAACTGGCAAATCTCACACTATCTAGATATAAAGTCTAATCATCCCCCAGCTTCAAAGTTAACATTGTTAACTCTAAAGCTAAACCTGAGAGTTTTCACTGCACAAGTAGCACAAAACAAACTGGTTATGGGGCTAGTGAGAAATTTTATAGGGTTTGCTGCCTCCTCCAAGAAACTGAGAGAAGTTACTTTTCTTTTAAGTCTCAGAGGGTTAAGGTAACTTTAAAAGTTAGTCACAGTAGGCTTAGCCTCAAATTCTAACTGTAAATCTTAGAAAACAAAAATATATATTTGCTGCTGGACATCTCGTTAACTAGATTTTTCTAGAATGGCATGATGGCTATTTTTTCGTCAGTTACAGTTACACCTTAAGACGGTAGTAATCTGCGGTAAATGTATGTCAGCCCAAATTTAATCAAATCAAGGCTGGCTTGTTGTATAGCAATATTAGTGAGGTTCAATTCGTGTCTGTCGGTATCCTTGGCACTAAGTTAGGCATGACTCAGGTTTTCGATCAAGAATCTGGAAATGCAATTCCCGTTACTGTGGTTCAAGCAGGGCCATGTATCGTAACTCAAATCAAAACCAAAGAAACGGATGGCTATAGTTCCATTCAGATTGGTTATGGTGAAGTAAAAGAAAAAGCTTTATCCAAGCCAGAGCTTGGTCACTTAAATAAAGCAGGGTCAACTCCCGTACGTCATCTCAAAGAGTATCGTCTGGAAGATACAGGAAGTTATGAGCTAGGGAAAGCTCTAGACATTTCCGAAATTTTTAATCTTGAAACTACCGTAGATGTTAGTGGTAAAACCATGGGTCGTGGTTTTGCAGGATATCACAAACGTCACAACTTTCACCGTGGTTTAATGAGTCACGGTTCTAAAAGCCACCGTGCGCCTGGTTCGACTGGCGCGGGTACTACTCCTGGTCGTACCTATCCTGGCAAGAAAATGGCCGGACGGTATGGTGGCAAACAGGTAACTACTCGCAAACTAAAGGTTGTCAGAGTTGATGCAGAAAAGAACTTATTGCTGATTAAAGGAGCAATTCCTGGCAAACCTGGATCTCTTTTAAGTATCTCTCCTAGCAAGATCGTGGGCTAGAAATAACAAATAACAGCTCATTAGTTATTGAAGAATAATATAGATAGATAACAAATAACCATGGTTAATTGTGTAGTCAAAAATTGGCAGGGGGAAGATGCAGGCGAGGCATCTTTTGAACTAAAAGTAGCCAAGCCAGAAAATGCCGAACATATCGTACATCGCGCAGCAGTTCGTCAGCTTAATAATGCTCGCCAAGGGACGGCCTCTAGTAAAACTCGTGCAGAGGTTCGTGGTGGTGGACGTAAGCCTTGGAGACAAAAAGGAACTGGTCGCGCCCGTGCTGGTTCGATTCGTTCTCCTCTCTGGCGTGGTGGTGGTGTGACTTTTGGGCCAAAGCCCAGAGACTACAGCACTAAAATGAATCGCAAAGAAAGACGCTTGGCGTTGAGAACAGCATTTAGTTCTCGTCTAGAAGACATGATTGTGGTCGAAAATTTTGGTGCTGAGCTTGAGCGTCCTAAAACTAAAGAAGTTCTTGCTGCTTTAGAGCGGTGGGGTATTGGCTCAGACGAGAAAGTGTTGTTGATTCTCAAAGAAGTTTCCGACAACGTTAATCTTTCTACCCGCAACATCGCCAAAGTCAAAATGATTAAAGCGACTAATCTAAACGTCATTGACGTGCTGCACGCCAACAAACTCGTCGTTGCCAAAGATGCCTTAGAACAGATCCAGGAGGTTTACAGTGACTAAACATAAAGAAAGAGATTTAGCCGACTTAATCCTTAAGCCGATTATTACAGAAAAAGGCACAATCCAGATGGAGCTTGGCAAATACGTCTTTGATGTCTTGCCGAAAGCGACCAAGACCGATGTTAGAGAAGCCATTGAGAGCTTATTTGATGTCACCGTTGTCAAGGTAAATACCTTGACCCTACCTCGTAAAAAACGTCGCGTGGGTAAATTTGTGGGGTACAAAGCTCAATATAAAAGAGCAATTGTCACCTTGAAAGAAGGAGATTCCATCGCCTTATTCCCTGACGTATAAAAACTCGCACTCGAAAAAGCTAGCAAAAGCAAATTATGGGTACTCGTTCATTTAGACCATACACACCAGGGACACGCCAAGCAGTAGTCCCCGATTTTGCGGAAATTACCAAAAGTAAGCCCGAAAAATCCTTAACTAAATATAAGCACCGTAAAAAAGGTCGTAACAACCGTGGTGTGATTACTAGCCGTCGTCGTGGTGGCGGACATAAACGTCTCTATCGGATCATTGATTTCCGCCGTGACAAGCGTAATATCCAAGGTGAAGTAATTGCGATCGAATACGATCCCAACCGTAATGCTCGTATTGCTTTAGTGCAGTACGAAGACGGTGAAAAACGCTATATTTTGGCAGCGGTTGGGATGCAGGTAGGAACACCTATTATCGCTAGCGAAGATGCCCCGATTGAAGTCGGAAATGCTTTACCTCTCAGCAAAATGCCTTTGGGTGAAACAGTTCATAACATTGAATTAGTAGCGGGTAAAGGTGGACAAATTGTTCGCGCTGCTGGGGCTGCTGCTAAAGTCATGGCGAAAGAAGGCGATTACGTTACTATCGGTCTTCCTTCCAAAGAAGTCAGAATGGTGCGTAAAGAATGCTACGCCACGATTGGACAGGTCGGTAACGTTGAATACCGTAACTTGAAGCTCGGTAAAGCAGGTAAAATGCGTCACCGTGGCAGAAGACCTGAAGTTCGTGGTAGTGCCATGAACCCCTGCGATCACCCTCATGGTGGTGGTGAAGGACGCGCCCCTATTGGTAGAAGCGGACCTGTATCTCCTTGGGGTAAGCCAGCCTTGGGTAAGAAAACTCGCAAGAAAAACAAACCCAGCAATAGGCTAATCGTTCGTCGTCGTCGTTAATTCATCGTTGATCTAAAAAAAGTCGATCTATAAATTATGAGCCGTTCTTTAAAAAAAGGGCCTTTTATTGCCGACAGCCTCCTCAAAAAAATTGAAAGGTTGAACGCTAATAACAAAAAGGAAGTAATCAAAACCTGGTCTAGAGCCTCAACCATTCTACCCTTGATGGTGGGACACACGATCGCCGTACACAACGGCCGCCAGCACATTCCTGTATTTGTCAGCGATCAGATGGTGGGACATAAACTAGGAGAATTTGCTCCTACCCGTACCTTTAGGGGTCATGCTAAAGGCGACAAGAAAGGGAGACGCTAGATCGTAAATACTACTATGACAATAGATACAAGTAACGAAGTTAAAGCGATCGCCAAATATATTCGGATGTCTCCGTTTAAGGTCAGACGAGTTTTGGATCAAATTCGCGGTCGTCAATATCGAGAAGCTCTAATTATTTTAGAGTTCATGCCCTATAAATCCTGTGACCCAATTTTAAAAGCATTGCGGTCAGCAGTAGCTAATGCAGAACATAACAATGGTTTAGACCCAGCAACTTTGGTAGTCAGCAAAGCATTTGCTGATGGTGGTCCTGTTCTCAAACGTTATCGCCCCAGAGCGCAAGGTAGAGCTTATCAAATCCGTAAGCCCACCTGTCATATCACTGTGGCTGTTGCCCCAGAAGTAACCGATTAAATACTATACGAGGAAACATTTGTGGGACAAAAGATACACCCAACAGGCTTTCGTTTAGGAGTCACTAAAGAACACCAGTCTTGCTGGTATGCCGACTCTAAACGTTATCCCGAACTACTACAAGAAGATCGTTTGATCAGAGAATACGTCAACAAAGAGTTGAACAATGCAGGTATTTCTCAAGTAAAAATTGAGCGTAAGGCAGATCAAATTGATTTAGCAATAAATACCGCCAGACCTGGTGTGGTAGTTGGACGTGGGGGTTCAGGGATTGAAAAACTACGCACAGAGCTACAGGAGAAAGTCGGTAATAACCGTCAAATCCGCATCAACGTCATTGAAGTTGCTCGGGTGGATGCTGACGCTGCGCTAATTGCTGAATACATCTGTCAACAGCTGGAGCGTCGAGTTTCATTCCGTCGAGTGGTGCGTCAAGCAATTCAAAGAGCACAACGGGCTGAAGTTCTGGGAATCAAAATCCAGGTTAGTGGCCGCTTGAATGGGGCAGAGATTGCCCGTACAGAATGGGTTAGGGAAGGTCGAGTCCCGCTACATACCCTAAGAGCTGACATAGATTATTCTTACCGTACTGCTTTAACCATCTATGGGATTTTAGGCGTAAAAGTATGGGTCTTCAAAGGCGAAATTATTCCAGGACAAGAAGAAGTCGCTACGCCGACTCAAGCTCCTCGTCGTCAGCGACGCCGTCAAAAATTTGACGATCGCTCAGAGTAGCTGAGTGATAATTATTAACAAGACTTATTTAGCAAAATAATACTATTATGCTTAGTCCCAGAAGAACGAAATATCGTAAGCAACACCGTGGTCGGATGAGAGGGATGGCTTACCGTGGTAACACACTTAACTTCGGTGATTTTGCCCTCCAGGCAACCGAGCCTTCCTGGATCACTGCTCGTCAGATCGAGGCTGCTCGCCGAGCCATGACACGCTACGTCAAACGGGGTGGGAAAATTTGGATTCGGATCTTTCCCGATAAACCTGTAACCATGCGCCCAGCTGAAACCAGGATGGGTTCAGGGAAAGGTTCACCTGAATTTTGGGTGGCGGTAGTCAAACCAGGTAGAGTCATGTTTGAAATGGCGGGAGTACCTGAAGACATAGCAAAAGAGGCGATGCGCCTAGCCGCTCAAAAACTACCCATCAAAACTAAATTTATTACTCGCGATGAGGATTATAAATAATGGCTCTACCCAAAATTGAGGACGCTAGAAAAATAGAGGGAGACGATCTCTCGGCCGAAATTTTAGCGGTTAAGCGAGAGTTATTTCAACTGAGGTTAGAGCAGGCAACTCGCCGTCTAGAAAAACCTCACTTATTTAAGCACGCTAAACACCGTTTGGCACAACTATTAACCGTAGAACGTGAGCGCGAAATCGCTGCTGCAAAAGGAGAATAGACTATGGCAGTAAAAGAAAGAGTTGGAGATGTAGTCAGTGACAAAATGGATAAAACCATTGTTGTGGCGATTGAAAACCGTTCTCCCCACCCGAAGTACGGCAAAATTGTCGTTCGCACTAAGAAATACAAGGTACATGACGCAGAAAACCAATGCAAAATTGGCGATCGCGTACGGATCAAAGAAACTCGTCCCCTCAGCAAAACTAAGCGCTGGACGGTAGAGGAAATTATTGAATCCAAACAAGCTTAATTTTTATCAACCAACCTCGGTCGAAGTGACAAAATGATTCAACAACAGACCTATTTAAACGTCGCCGATAACAGTGGCGCACGTAAGCTTATGTGCTTGCGCGTTATTGGTAGAGGAAACAGTCCTTATGCTTTTATTGGCGATGTCGTCGTAGCGGTAGTCAAAGATGCTCTCCCCAACATGGGAGTCAAAAAATCTGAGGTCGTCAAGGCAGTGATTGTCAGAACCAAGCAGTCCGTCAATCGTCCTAGCGGCATGAGCATTCGTTTTGACGACAATGCAGCCGTGATCATCAACGACCAAGGGAATCCTAGAGGTACTAGGGTTTTTGGTCCCGTGGCAAGAGAATTAAGAGAGCGTAATTTCACCAAAATCGTCTCTTTAGCTCCAGAGGTAATATAAATGGCGAAAACCAAGAAAATAGCAACCCGTCAAAAAATGCACGTCAAAAAAGGAGATACCATCCAGGTCATTTCTGGACGTGACAAAGGCAAAGTAGGTGAGATAACCACCGTAAATCCCAAAACCAGTCAAGTGACCATCGAAGGTGTTAACGTTCGCACCAAGCACGTCAAGCCTAAGCAAGAAGGAGAATCAGGTCAGATTATCACCTTTGAAGCGCCGATTCATAGCTCTAACGTCATGCTTTATTCCACCAAGGAAAAAACAGTCAGTCGAGTAGGTTATACCTTCACTGAAGACGGTCGCAAAGTGCGCATGCTGAGAAAAACAGGCGAAATCATCGACTAATCTAAGTAATTGCGTCTTAATTATTCATTGTCTCCTGACCAAGCCCAGGAAAACCAAACTATTATGCCAAAATCACTTAAAACTAGATATTTAGAAGATATCGTTCCCAAGCTAACTGAACAGTTTAGCTTTAGTAACGTTCACGAAGTTCCTAAAGTAGTCAAAATCGTCATTAATCGCGGTTTAGGAGAAGCATCACAAAATGCCAAGGCTCTAGAATCTTCAATCAATGAAATGATGGTAATCACAGGACAAAAGCCTGTAGTTACCAGAGCAAAAAAAGCGATCGCTGGGTTTAAAATTCGTCAAGGAATGCCTGTAGGTATTATGGTGACTCTCCGAGGCGAAAAAATGTACGCTTTTCTCGATCGCTTAATTGCCTTGGCTTTACCGCGGATTCGCGACTTTCGGGGGATAAGTCCCAAGAGTTTCGATGGTCGCGGCAACTATAGTCTAGGGGTTCGAGAACAGCTCATGTTCCCTGAGATTGACTACGATAGCATCGATCAAATTCGAGGGATGGATATTTCCATCGTCACTTCCGCAGCTAACGACGAAGAAGGGCGAGCTTTGCTCAAAGAAATGGGAATGCCTTTCCGTGAAAATTAACGTGATCTACGAATCAAAAAATAACAATAGGAAATAATGGCAGCAACCGATACTATTTCAGATATGCTGACCCGCATTCGCAATGCCTGTATGGTCAAGCATCAAACCACCAAAGTTCCTTCCACTCGCATGACAAAAGCGATTGCCCAAGTTCTGCAAAGTGAAGGTTTTATTGATAGTTTTGAGGAAACTGGCGAAATACCGCAAAAATTTATTGAAATTTCTCTAAAGTATAAAGGTAAAAATCGTCAACCAATCATTAGCACCTTGAAGCGGGTGAGTAAACCTGGACTAAGGGTTTATTCTCGCAAACAAGATATTCCTCGCGTCTTAGGCGGTATAGGTATTGCGATCGTCTCCACTTCGCGGGGAGTAATGACCGATAGAGAGGCTCGCAGTCAAGGTGTTGGCGGTGAAATCCTTTGTTACGTCTGGTAATTTAACAGGAGTAAATGGAGTAAATATATGTCTCGTATTGGCAAACTGCCGATTCCCCTCCCCGATCAAGTCAGCGCTCAAATTTCAGGGCAACACATTACGATTAAAGGACCAAAAGGCACTTTAGAGCGCGAAATTCCCCAACCAATTGAGGTTAAACAAGAGGGAGAAATAATTACGGTTAAACCAACTAATGATTCTCGGATTGGTCGCCAGCGTCATGGTTTATGTCGCACTTTGGTGGCAAACATGGTAGATGGTGTCTCCCAAGGATTTCAAAAACGGTTAGCAATTCAAGGCGTTGGTTATAGAGCGCAGGCTCAAGGTAAAAAACTAACCCTCAACGTTGGTTATAGCAAACCTGTGGAAATAGAGATGCCAGACGGTATCGATGTAGCCGTAGAAAATAAAAACACAGAAGTCATTATTAGCGGCATCAGTAAAGAGTTAGTTGGCAATGTTGCAGCTCGGGTTAGAGCAGTCAGACCTCCTGAACCTTACAAAGGCAAAGGAATACGCTACTTTGATGAGCAAGTAAGACGCAAAGCTGGTAAGACAGGTAAGTAGAAATTATGAAGCTTTCACGCAAAGAATCAGTAAAACGCCGTCATCGACGGGTTCGCAAAAAAGTCAGTGGTACTCCCGAACGCCCTCGTTTGTGTGTATTCCGCTCCAATAATCATATTTATGCCCAGGTGATCGATGATGTCGCGCAGCATACCTTAGCAGCAGCATCAGACTTTAATGTGGAAACTAAAGGTTCGACCTGTGCTGTTTCCGCTGAAGTTGGTAAGCTAGTAGCCCAAAGAGCTTTAGAAAAAGGCGTGGCGAAAGTAGTATTTGATCGTGGGGGAAATCTCTATCATGGTCGAGTTAAAGCTTTGGCTGAAGCTGCTCGCGAAGCTGGATTAGATTTTTAGAGCAAAATATCAAGGAAAATCATTATGGCTAAAGCTAATAATAAGTCACGTAAAAAAGGACGCGCTAAGGAGAAAGATTCCTCTTGGCAAGAGCGAGTAGTGCAGATACGTCGCGTCAGCAAGGTAGTTAAGGGTGGTAAAAAACTTAGCTTCCGCGCGATCGTTGTTGTTGGTAATGAAAAAGGACAGGTAGGAGTTGGGGTAGGTAAAGCTGCTGACGTAATCGGTGCAGTCCGCAAAGGAGTCGCCGATGCCAAAAAACAGCTAGTGGAAGTATCCTTAACCAAGTCTAGTTCCATCGTTCACGTGACCAATGGAATTGCTGGTGGCGCTAAAGTATTTATGCGCCCTGCTTCTCCTGGTACTGGAGTAATTGCCGGCGGTGCTGTCCGTACAGTATTAGAACTTGCTGGAGTCAAAAACATTTTGGCTAAACAATTAGGTTCTAATAGTCCTTTAAATAATGCTAGAGCAGCGGTCGATGCTTTGGCTGGTCTTCGTACTTTTGGCGAAGTAGCCAAGGAAAGAAATATTCCTATTGAACAGTTATACGCCTAGCTCATTAAAGATTGAATAACAATGAAACTAGAAAATCTTAGCCCTCAAGAAGGTTCAAAAAGGCGTAAGCGCCGAGTTGGCCGCGGCATCTCCGCTGGTCAAGGTGCTAGTTGTGGTTTTGGTATGCGAGGTCAAAAGTCTCGTTCTGGTACTGGAACTAAGGCTGGTTTTGAAGGTGGTCAAATGCCTCTTTATCGTCGAGTTCCCAAACTCAAACATTTCACTCTAATTAACCAAAAACATTACACTACAATCAATGTAGAGGCTTTAAGCTCATTGCCTGCTAATACAGAAGTCACTTTAGGATCTTTACTGGAAAATGGTATTGCTACTAGTAATGACGGACCACTCAAGATTTTAGGTAATGGTGAATTAAGTGTGGCATTAAGTGTCAAAGCAGCTGCATTTACCAAAAGTGCAGCTCAAAAAATTGAAGCTGCTGGCGGTAGTTGTGAAGTTATTGCTAAGTGAGCCCAGATCGCATTTGGTATATCATAAGGAGCATAGGTAGAAAAATAAATTTATTAAAAATTTAGCTAATATTTCACCGTTAACAACTTATTTAATACCAAGATATAAGAGGTAATGTATGGTTAGAGAAAAGACTCCATCGGCACAGGAGACTTTTTTGCAAATGGCTCAGGCAGCAGGTCTTCGCGGTAGACTGCTTGTCACTATTGGTCTTCTGATTTTAGTTCGACTAGGAGTATTTATTCCCGTCCCAGGAATAAATCGTGAACTGTTTGCTCAGTTTATCGGTAATTCTAGTAATTCTTCAATTGTGGGGTTTTTAGACATTTTCACGGGTGGGGGAATCTCCGCCTTGGGAATTTTTGCCCTAGGAATTTTACCCTTTATTAATGCCTCGATCATCATGCAACTATTGGCTACTGCCATACCTAGCTTAGAAGATCTACAAAAAAATGAAGGAGAAGCAGGGAGACGAAAAATCTCGCAAATTACCCGTTATGTTGCTTTGGGCGGAGCAATAATTCAAAGTTTTGGGATTACCCTCGGTTTATTAGTCAATAATGGCATTATTGAAAAAAGCATTTTGCCTATCGGTGAGACAGTATTGGCTTTAACTGCGGGTTCAATGTTTGTGATGTGGATTTCTGAGCTGATTACCGAAAAAGGAATTGGTAACGGTGCTTCACTGCTAATCTTTGTCAACATTGTGGCTGTATTACCAAAAACTTTAGCTACCACCATTGAGTTTGCTCAAAGTGGGGGAAGAGGAGAAATTGCTCAGGTAATTGTTCTGCTGTTGGTTTTTCTAGCCATGATTATTGGCATTGTCTTTATTCAAGAGGGAACTCGCCGTATTCCCATCATTTCTGCCCGCCGTCAGGTAGGCAGAAGAGTTTATCGCGAGAGAAGTAATTATCTTCCCTTGAGATTAAATCAAGGTGGAGTAATGCCGATTATCTTTGCCTCTTCTGTTTTATTTTTACCAGCACAGCTACTGGGGTTTTTACCGGGAAATGGACCAGTTAAAGAGGCCTTTGCCAAAATTGCCACGGCAATCCAGCCAGGTAACTGGGCTTACGTTGCCGTCTATCTGGTCTTAATTTTGTTCTTTAGCTACTTTTATGCTTCTTTGATTGTCAACCCGGTTGATATGTCTCAGAATCTTAAGAAAATGGGTGCTTCTATTCCAGGAATTAGACCAGGAAAGGCAACGAGCGCTTATCTAGAGAAAGTGCTTAACCGCCTGACTCTGTTGGGAGCGATATTTTTAGGGGTAGTGGCAACAGTACCAACATTAGTGGAAAGCGCAATTCCCGCAGGTACTACAGTATTTAGCGGTTTTGGTGCGACATCTTTGCTGATTTTAGTTGGGGTGGCAATTGATACTGCTAAACAAATTCAGACCTACGTTATTTCTCAACGTTATGAAGGAATGGTCAAGCAGTAGACCTGTGAGGCATCGAGCAGGGGTGGAATAAATTTTATACCTGCTGCTAATAAAAACTCAATTTTAGTAAGTTGATATGGCAAAGCGATTAATATTTTTAGGTCCTCCTGGTGCGGGAAAAGGAACTCAGGCTGAGATTATCTCGGAAAATCACCAGATTCCTCATATATCAACAGGAGACATTCTACGTGCAGCCGTAGTTCAACAGACTCCTTTGGGCAAGCAGGCAAAAGATTACATGAATCGAGGGGAATTAGTTCCAGATGTTCTAATTTTAAATTTAATCCAAGACCGCCTTGGTTATGAAGACGCAGTTAATGGCTGGATTTTGGATGGTTTTCCTCGTAATGTCAATCAGGCTGCTTTTTTAGAAGAGTTATTGGCTAAATTAGAGCAGAATGCCGATTGCGTCCTTAATTTGGAAGTACCAGATGAAGTTTTAGTCTCTCGCCTACTGGCAAGAAAACGTAAAGATGACAATGAATCAACTATTCGCCGTCGTCTAGAAGTTTATCACCAGGATACAGTGCCAGTAATAGATTTTTATCAGCAGCGATCAACTTTGAAAACTATTGATGGCGATCGCCCTCCAGAAGAGGTCACAGAACAGCTCTGCTCTGCTATTGTCTAAAAAGTTGCTAGCCAACTAGTTGTTCAAGCTTATTAATCCTCTATGTCGACTCCAAGAAAAATGTAACAAAAGTGCTGAGAAAGTTAGGGCAGTTCAGCTTGCCCAGTAAACTGATAAGTAATGATTAGCGCTCATTATTTATCAAAAAGTAGAAGAGGTCAAGATTGGCTAAACAAGACTTAATCGAAATGGAGGGGACTGTTACCGAGTCTCTACCCAACGCCATGTTCCGTGTCGACCTAGATAACGGCTTTAATGTTTTAGCTCATATCTCAGGCAAAATTAGACGGAACTATATCAAAATCTTACCAGGCGATCGCGTCAAAGTGGAATTAACTCCCTACGACTTGACTAAGGGTAGGATCACCTATCGTCTCAAAAACAAATAGTGATGTCTAACACCTAACGACTAGCTATTTGACACAGATCCAAATTAATTCATATAATAATAGGCTTGCAATGTGGCCAAAGTAAGGCATGAAAGTTAGACCATCAGTTAAAAAAATGTGTGAAAAGTGCCGTGTAATCAAAAGACGCGGCAGAGTAATGGTGATTTGTAGCAGCAATCCCAAGCATAAGCAACGCCAAGGGTAGATGCTGTAGCTCAATCTCAAATTTAGTTTCAGTTAATAGCAATTTAGGCAATTAAGTAACAAGCAGTAGTAAATAGGGAGCAATAACGTGGCAAGGATTTCTGGCATAGATCTCCCCCGTGATAAGCGGGTGGAAATTGCCCTCACCTACATTTTTGGGGTGGGATTAGCGCGGGCGCAAAAAGCGATCGCCGAAACTGGAGTTAATCCAGATACTAGAGTGCGAGATTTATCCGATGAAGATGTAACCAAGCTGAGGGCATACATTGAGGATAACTATCAAGTAGAAGGCGATTTAAGACGTTGGGAAGCAATGAATATCAAGCGACTAGCTGATATTGGCACTTACCGAGGTCGTCGCCATCGTATGGGCTTACCGCTAAGAGGTCAAAGAACCCGGACTAATGCCCGCACCAGAAGGGGTAGAAGATTGACTGTGGCTGGTAAGAAAAAAGCTCCAGGTAAGAAATAGACTTGAAAAAGGTAAATCCAACATAACTAATTACATTCACAAAAAATCAACATGGCGCAACCAAAACGAAGAAGTGGTGCGAAAAAAAGTAAAAAGAACGTGCCAAATGGTGTGGCGCATATCCAGTCCACTTTTAACAACACCATCGTTACTATTTCCGATATTAGGGGCGACGTAATCTCTTGGTCTTCTGCGGGAGCTAGTGGATTTAAAGGAGCAAAAAAGGGGACTCCTTTTGCTGCACAAACGGCAGCAGATAGCGCAGGTCGTCGAGCAATGGATCAAGGAATGCGCCAGGTAGAGGTAATGGTTAGTGGTCCTGGTGCTGGTCGCGAAACTGCCATTAGAGCTTTACAAGGCGTAGGGTTGGAAATAACTTTAATCCGCGATGTCACCCCCATACCTCACAATGGCTGTCGTCCACCGAAACGACGCAGAGTATAACTTTTTTCAACTATCAAGAGCTTGTCAGTTGCTGTCAAAGAGGGCAACTGTTTTGATCTCAATTTATATCCAATCGCTTGTCGAATAAGAGGGAGAGCAGCCTGTGGCGCAATTTCAAATTGAGTGTGTAGAGTCTAAAACCTTAAAAAATCAACACCAATATAGCAAATTTGTCTTAGAACCTTTAGATCGTGGGCAGGGAACTACCTTGGGCAATGCTTTAAGGAGAGTCTTATTATCTAACCTAGAAGGAGCTGCCGTTACAGCCATTCGTATTGGCGGAGGGATGGCAAAAGATGAAGGCAGGCAAGAACATAAGTTTGGCTTTGCTACTCATGAATTTGCCACGATTGAAGGGGTCAGAGAAGACGTTTTAGAGATTATCCTCAATATGAAGGAAATAGTCTTAAAAAGCTATAGCAACCAACCCCAAATTGGTCGTTTAGTAGCAACTGGTCCTGGAACAGTTACCGCTGCCCAGTTTGAATTACCCTCGGAAGTAGAGACGGTAGATTCTAACCAGTACGTAGCTACCATTGCTGAAGGCACTAGTCTAGAAATGGAGTTTAAGGTAGAGAAGGGCAAGGGTTATCGTGCTGTAGAACGAGGCAAAGAAGAAGGAAGTTCTTTGGACTTTTTGCAGATAGATGCTGTTTTTATGCCCGTGACTAAAGTTAACTATAGTGTTGAAGATGCCAGAGTTGATGGTTCGGGTATCCGTGAACGTTTGTTAATGGAAATTTGGACAAACGGCAGTATTAAGCCAGAAGAGGCCTTGTCTCAAGCTGCGGGCATTGTCGTCGATTTGTTTAATCCACTCAAAGATCTGACTTTAGAAGAGATCGAACCAGATTATCAAGACGAAGAAGATCCCACTAGCCAAATTCCGATTGAAGAATTACAGCTATCGGTTAGAGCCTACAACTGCCTGAAGCGAGCGCAAATTAACTCCGTTTCTGATTTACTCGACTATACCCAAGAAGACCTCTTAGAAATTAAGAACTTTGGTCAAAAGTCGGCAGATGAAGTAATCGAAGCTTTGCAACAACGTTTGGGAATTACTCTGGCACAAGAAAAAGCAGGTAAGTAACTGTAGCTTATTAACAACTAATTAACAACTAATTAACAACTAATTAATCATGCGACATCGATGTAAAGTAAAAATGCTGGGACTACCAGCAGATCAAAGAAAAGCGCTGATGCGCGCTCTAGCGACGGAGATTATTCGTCATGGTCAAATTAAAACTACTTTGATTCGTGCTAAAGCAGTACGAAGTGAGGTAGATAAAATGATCACCTTGGCTAAAAATGGGTCTTTATCAGCTAGGAGACAGGCTTTAGGCTATATCTATGATAAAGATCTAGTCAGTGAGCTATTTAATGCAGTTGGTGAGCGTTACGGTCAGCGTAATGGTGGCTATACTCGCATTGTGAGAACTAAGCGCCGTCGTGGTGATAACGCTGAAATGGCGATTATCGAGCTAGTTTAGGTTAAAAATCAACGGTGGTAACTTGCTAATGTAGGACTGTCAATGAGAATAGCTTTGCTAATTCAATATTTAGGAACTAACTTTCATGGCTGGCAAAAGCAACCCAATCAGGTAAGTGTTCAAGGCTATATTGAAGAAGCGATCGCCAGTGTAGTTAACTATAGGGTAAAGATCTATGGTGCGGGAAGGACTGATGCGGGGGTCCATGCTGCTGCTCAAGTAGCCCACTTTGAGTATTCAGGACCGATTCCTGCTCATAAGTGGTCAAAAATTATTAATAGCAGACTGCCAGAGGGTATACTGATAAGGGCTTCGGCTCAAGTTAAAGACGAGTGGCATGCTCGTTTTTCGGCGCTCTGGCGACGTTATCGCTATACAATTTATACGGAAAAACGACCCAATGTGTTTATTAATCAAACCTGCTGGCACTACTATCATTCGGTGTTAAACGAAGCACTGATTCAGCAAGCCTTAAATACCTTGTTAGGAGAACATAGTTTTGCTGCTTTCAAAAGGTCTGGTTCTGACCGTATTGATTCTCAGGTAGAAATTCAGGTTGCTGAATGTTACCGTCAAGGAGGATTTTTATACCTAGAGATTCAGGCAAACAGCTTTTTGTATGGAATGGTGCGTTTGCTGGTTGGAATGTTAGTAGAAGTTGGAATTGGTAAGCGATCGCCTGAAAACTTTACCGAAATTTGGCGAAATCAACGTCGTTGGGAAGTCAAGTATTCAGCGCCAGCCAAAGGCTTGTGTTTACTGAGCGTGGGTTATCCTGAGTTTCCTTTTGCTCAATCACTTTGGTTTGATGCCCAGCCTACTTTTCATTTAGCTCACTAATCTTTATTTAAAATAATCCACAAAATAATATCACGGAAGATGAACAAAACTCCCCTCCCCTCCCAAAATACCCTAGAACATAACTGGTACTTAGTTGATGCTGAAGGGCAGCGCCTAGGTCGTTTAGCTACGGAAATTGCTATGATTCTGCGGGGTAAAAATAAGCCCAACTTCACACCTAACATGGATACTGGTGACTTTGTCATTGTCATCAATGCTGAAAAAGTTGTTGTCACTGGCAGAAAAAACGAGCAAAAATTATACCGTCGTCACTCTGGTAGACCTGGGGGGATGAAAACTGAAACTTTCGCTCAGCTACAGCACCGTATTCCCGAACGCATTGTGGAAAAAGCGATCAAAGGTATGTTGCCCAAGAATGCTATGGGACGTAAACTATTTACTAAACTCAAGGTTTATACAGGGTCAGATCATCCCCATGCTGCCCAAAATCCTGAAACTTTAACCGTCAACACTATTCCCAAGAGTAACTAAAACATGGAAGGAACACAAGATAGAGTAGTATACTGGGCGACTGGTCGCCGCAAATCAGCGATCGCCAGAGTACGTTTAGTGCCTGGTGAGGGTAATCTAGTAGTGAATGGTAAACCTGGAGAAGACTATTTCAACCGTATTCCCAGCTATCTCATGTCGATTAAGGGACCTTTAGAAACTTTGGGTTTTGAGAGCGAATACGATATTTTAGTTAATGCTCATGGTGGTGGTTTGACTGGTCAAGCAGATGCGGTCAAACTAGGTGTAGCTCGCGCATTGTGCAAACAAGACCCCAACAATCGTCAGCCGCTAAAAATAGAAGGTTATCTCACACGCGATCCCCGTTGTAAAGAAAGAAAGAAATACGGTTTGAAAAAAGCGCGTAAAGCTCCTCAGTTCTCGAAACGATGATTTTTAAGCTATAAGCTATAAGCTATAAGCCATTAGTTGATCTATTATCTACACTTTTAAGATAATGAAGATTAAAATTTAAATTACTAAATGGCTATTTATTAAATTAATCCTCCAATCAAAACTAAAAAATGCCAAAACCTGAAATACACCCTACTTGGTATCCTGATGCCAAGGTTATTTGTAACGGTGAAGTTGTAATGACCGTAGGTTCAACTCAACCAGAGATCAGCGTTGACGTTTGGTCGGGTAATCATCCCTTTTATACTGGTACGCAAAAAATTATCGATACCGAAGGTCGTGTCGATCGCTTCTTACGTAAATACGGGATGCTCGATCCTACTAGCGAAGTAGATAGCGCTGAATCCAACGCCGAAAATTAGCCATTTTAAGACAAATATATACCCAGTAGTTAGTTTTGATTGACTGCTGGGTTTGTTGTATCTTGATAAATTTTCCTTAGTAAATCACCATTTTGATTAGAGAAAACCAATGGCAGAAGCATATTTATTAGACAAATTAAAATCTGTAGAACAAACTTTCCAAGAACTTACTCATCGCCTAGCAGATCCTGATATTGCGACGAATCCTGATGAACTACAAAAAATAGCTAAAGCTCGTTCTTCCCTGGAAGAAACGGTTATTACCTATCAGAAGTGGCAAGAAACAACGGTCGAGCTAGCAGGAGCGAAAGAAATTTTCAGAGAAGCGAGCGATCCTGAGATGAAAGAAATGGCTAGCATGGAAGCAAGCGAACTAGAAGAACAGCTCGAACAGCTCGAACAGAAACTCAAAGTCTTGTTATTACCTAGCGATCCCAATGATGACAAAAACATCATGTTAGAAATTCGTGCGGGAACGGGGGGAGATGAAGCCAGTATTTGGGCGGGTGATTTAGTGCGAATGTACTCTCGTTATGCGGAAACTCAAAACTGGAAAGTATTTCTGCTTAGTGAGTCAGCAGCAGATATGGGAGGTTTTAAAGAGGCGATCTTAGAAGTTACGGGAGATTCAGTCTACAGTAAGCTCAAGTTTGAAGCAGGAGTGCATCGGGTACAAAGAGTACCCCAAACCGAAGCCAGTGGAAGAGTTCATACTTCTACCGCTACCGTTGCTGTAATGCCAGAAGTAGATGATGTGGAAATTCATATTGATCCAAAAGATATTGAGCTAAAAACGGCGCGCTCTGGTGGTGCTGGGGGGCAAAACGTCAACAAGGTAGAGACGGCGGTGGATTTGATCCATAAGCCGACAGGAATCAGAATTTTTTGTACGGAAGAGCGATCGCAACTGCAAAACCGAGAGCGAGCTATGCAAATTTTACGAGCCAAACTATACGACATCAAGCTAGCAGAACAGCAAAAAGAAGTCCGAGGTTTAAGACTCGCACAGGTAGGAACAGGCTCACGTTCTGAGAAAATCCGTACCTACAACTATAAAGACAATCGCATTACCGATCATCGTTTGGGCAAAAACTTTCCTTTGGCTAACGCTTTAGAAGGGGACATCGATGTGATGGTTCAATCCTGTATTTCTCAAGATCAACAAGATCGGCTAGAAGAATTAGCTCAATCCACTGATACTGCCCAGATCTCAAATTAGTGGAGGCAATGTTAACCCTTTAGGCAAATCCTTCGGGGCTTTGCTTGTTTTCGATTGATGACTTGGAGACTCTGGTTAACTAGCAACTTGGATTAATAGTGAAGCAATTAATTTATCAGAACTGCAATTGTCAGCGTAATTGTGAATGGCGATCGCTTTTTAATTAAAATTATTGGTTTAATTAGACTGGGATTATTGAGTAGAATGCAGCATAAATTACCTAAATTCAATAACTCTAAATTGTTTGAACTAGCCTTAACTCATAGTTCCTATGCTAACGAAAATCCTGGAGTTTCAGGCGATAATGAACGGCTAGAATTTTTGGGTGACGCGGTATTAGGATTTGTGATTGCCGAGATGTTATACAGCATGTATCCGACAATCAATGAAGCCCAACTAACTCATATGCGATCGCGATTAGTTGATGAAAAGCAGCTGGGACAGCTAGGAGCGGAATTTGGTCTAGGAAAACTTATGCGCTTGGGGAAAGGTACGGATAAAGATGGTGGCAGAATTAATCCTTCTCTGCTCAATGACACTTTTGAAGCCACCATCGGCGCATATTTTTTAGATACAGGAATAGAGGCTGTTGGCGCATATATTCGGCAAATATTCCAACCCCTAGCCAGACAACTAGTTAATGACTTTAGTGATTCTCCTGTAGCAGCATTAGCAAAACCTCAAGCAACCTTTATTGATAGCAAAAATCGCCTACAGCAGTGGGCATTGGCTAATTATCAAACCAAACCTACATATCAAATTATTGCCGAATCTGGACCAGACCACGCCAAAGAATTTACGGCTCAGGTATCAATTCAGGGCAAAATATACGGTATTGGCAAAGATCGTCGTAAACAGGAAGCAGAAAAGAGAGCAGCCGAGGCAGCTTGGACTAAGATAAATTAACCCAATACTGCCCTATAAAATCAACATTGAACAAAATTATCGAAAAATGGTACGATTTTACACATTACAGGAGACAATTCAGACTATCCTGTATAAGTACCAAATTTTGGTACATTACAGTTCGTGGGACTCCAGAGGTATCAGTGATCGCTGATGCCTTTTTCTTATCAGATATGGTGCTTAATGTTATCATCGCTTAAAACAATAGATAAAAGCAATCATATTAGATACTTATAATATACAGATAATTGCCATAAATAGCTTCAGCCGAATTGCTGAAAATCATTGAATTGATTGAATAGAACAATTGCAACCAACCTAAAATAGAATTATATTTTTGTGTCTGATCATTACAACCGCAAAGATACTAGTGAATTGATTTCAGCTAGTAAAATTATTGGCTGGCGAGAATTCGTCGCTTTACCTCAGCTAAAAATTGGCAGAATTAAGGCAAAAATTGATACAGGAGCAAGATCTTCGGCGATTCATGCGTTTAATATTCAAGAGCGATCGCAAAAGGGCAAAAAAATCATTCGCTTTGAAATTCATCCTCTACAGCGTGACGATCAAACCATAATTACCACCGAAGCGGAATTATTGGAATATCGCAAAATACGCAACTCTGGAGGAACAGCTCAATTGAGACCAGTGATCAAAACTCAGATTGAAGTAGGTCAAGATATCTGGGCGATCGAACTATCTCTAACCAATAGAGATGTGATGGGCTTTCGGATGCTGTTGGGTAGACAAGCTGTACGCAATAAGTTTTTAGTCGATCCCGGCGGTTCTTTTCTTCAAAGTCGTCGTAAACCATAAAAATATAAATAGCCCCGATCAAATTTATCGTAATTGGCAATATGAAAATAGCAATTCTTTCGCAGAACCCTCATCTTTACTCTACCAAGCGCTTAAAAGAAGCAGGGCAACAGCAGGGGCATGATATGAGGGTAGTTGATTATCTGCGCTGCTATATGAATATTACGTCTAAAAAGCCCACGATTGTCTATAAAGGTCAGCCACTAGAAAATTTTGATGCCATTATTCCCCGCATTGGCGCATCGAAAACTTTTTATGGCACTGCGGTAGTCAGGCAGTTTGAAGTAATGGATGTTTTTAGTCCTAATCAATCCCAGGCAATTTCTCGTAGTAGAGACAAACTACGTTCGATGCAGATTTTAGCGAGAGAAGGAGTCGGCTTACCAATTACAGGATTTGCTCATGCTACTCAAGATATTGATGGGTTAATTGAAACCGTTGGTGGTGCGCCGTTGGTGATTAAACTTTTAGAAGGAACTCAAGGTATTGGCGTAGTGCTAGCAGAAACCTATCAGGCAGCTAAATCAGTAATTGAAGCCTTTCGTGGTTTGGATGCCAATATTTTAGTTCAAGAGTTTATTAAAGAAGCTGGGGGAGCAGATTTACGCTGTTTCGTGGTGGGAGGTCAAGTGATCGCTGGTATGAAACGGCAGGGTGCAGAAGGGGAATTTCGTTCTAATCTCCATCGTGGGGGGAACGCTGAAGAAGCTATATTGTCTGCCGAAGAAATAGATACAGCAATTAGAGCTGCTAAAGCGATGGGATTAAAAATTGCTGGAGTTGATTTATTGCGTTCTAATCATGGACCTGTAGTTATGGAGGTGAATTCTTCCCCTGGGTTAGAAGGAATTGAAAGCGCGACGGGAATTGATGTGGCAGGTAAAATAATTGAATTTATTACCAAAAATGCCGAACAAACAGAAGAACCAGATCATTCCTCTGGCACATTTCGCGATCGCATTAGATACTAGGAGTCTGAGATCTCAACCGTAAATTTTGTGTCAGATAATATTATTGAAATTGCCAAAGAAACCATAGCACCAGGACAATTACGCCGTTTTGAGTTGCCCGTAAGCCGTTTGGCCACTAAAACCCTAGTTTCCCTGCCGATTACTGTCGTTAACGGTATTGAGCCAGGACCTACTCTCTGGCTGAGTGCAGCGATTCATGGTGATGAACTAAACGGAGTGGAAATTATTGCGAGAGTGTTGAGTAGAATCGATCCCCGAAAGCTGAGGGGAACAATTATTGCAGTTTCTATTGTCAATGTTTTTGGCTTTATCGAACAATCGCGCTACTTACCAGATCGCCGAGATTTAAATCGCTCTTTCCCTGGCTCAGAAAATGGCTCTCTTGCTTCTCGACTGGCTAATTTGTTTATGCGAGAAATTGTCGAACGGAGTGATTATGGCATCGATCTTCATACTGCTGCGGTACATCGCATTAATTTACCTCAAATTAGAGCCAACTTAGAAGACAAAACTACTTATCATTGCGCTCAAGCCTTTGGCGCACCATTAATGATGCAGTCCAGTTCCAGAGACGGCTCTTTACGTCACGCAGCGACTAAAAAAGGTATTCCTGTACTGCTTTATGAAGCGGGAGAAGCCTTGCGTCTCAATTCTCTAGCGATCAAAGTTGGTATTTCAGGGATTTTTGGCGTAATGAAGCATTTAGAAATGTATGAAGATGAACTTGTTCCCTCTATCGGCTCGTCTCTTCAGGCACAAAAAAGCAAATGGATTAGAGCGTCTTGTGGTGGTCTTTTTCATCTTTTGGTCAATCTGGGAGATCGAGTCAGTAGAAAGCAAGAGTTAGGCTATATCACTAATGCCTTTGGTGAAAGAAGAGTTCCCATCCGCACCACCATTGAAGGTATCGTGATTAGTCATATTCAGAACCCACTAGTTAATCAAGGCGATGGGATTGTTCATCTGGCAATTATTTAATCGGTTGATGATCTTAAAAACCAGATCGTATACTCTGTTCATTGCTCATTGCGAGACAGTTACGTTGCGGGGGTTCCCCCCGTTGAGTAAACTGTCGAGATTACTCATTGCTCATTACTCTATGTCTCTTACTTTTGATGCCGAGTCCGCCCAAAAACGAATCGATCAGTTTTGGCAACTTCCCGCCAGTTTTGGGATGGAAAGGAATGCCTACCATAATTATCTGAACGAAATTGTCAGCGATCGCTATGCTTTAATCAACGGCTTACAGTTGCTTAGAGACGAACTACAGTTTGCGGCCTCTAGTGATACCGATATGCGGATCTGTGGCGCAGACTTGAGCTTGCCCAGCGTAGTTACCACTTTAGCCTATACCAACTGTGGCGATCGCATTCACCAGGGAGAAGTTACCAAACGCTATCGAGATGTGGTAGCATCGCGCTTTGCTACCCTATCGGAAATTGGCGAACTTAAGCTGGAGGCATTTTTCCCCGCTGGAGGCGGGACAGATAACGGGGCAACTTTAGCTCATGTTACTGTAGCCCATCAGATGGATGAACCACTTCGCCGTAGACTGTATGAAGGCAATTCTCAATCGATGGTCTTAGTGGCGACAGATTTAAAGACTCATGTGGGGCGTTTAGAGGAAGGAGATCAGCGCATTTATGGCAAAACTCGTGAATCACCTTGGCGTGAGCCTCGCCATGCCTGTGGTGCGATCGTGGGGGCGCTAGCTGATTATCGCCCTCATAATATGATCCATCGGCGCATTCGCGATGATTTGGGGGAGAAAAACTTTCAATATCTTTCGACGCGAAAAATTGTTACCGATAACGGTACAGATATTACCATGGCAGTCGCTGCGGCAATTGTCGCTATTAAAGGTATTCGCAATACGGCAATGGCTATGACTCAAGAGATAGATGAACGAGGACTAGCCCATTTGACTGCCAGTACTACGGTTAATCGTCCCTCCAGAGATGATTTGGTTATTTATTTAGCTAGAGCAACTGTCTTTAATGGCAAGGTGCGTATTCAAAGTCTGGGCAGCAAAGCCGAGTTTTATAGCGGAAAGTTGGTTAAATACGCAGGAGAAAAAAGACTTCAGCTTACCTATGACAATCTTGATAGCGAGTGCTTGCCTGTAGAAGAAATTCCTTATCAAATCAAATATTCAAACCTTGGTTGAATCTTACAGTGGTTTTCCAGGAGATAGACTACGCTTTTGATTAACTAATTCTTGAAGCGATGGCTCATGGGGCTTGCATCGAACTAAGCGATGTAAACACCGCTTAGTTGGGTGCTTGTCCCGCTTAGTTTGGGGGTTTCCCCCAAGACTCCTGAAGGACTAGCCTTAAAGGATTCCCTAAGGGTGTATCCTTTAGGACATATCGCCCAGTAAGCTTCAATCAGCAACTAGTTTTTTATGTTTCTGATTTATAAAGAGACTCTTGAAATTCTCGACCCATCAAACTACCAAATTGAGACCAGCCCATATTAGGAGTTTTAGATAAAGTAAGCTTAATCCTTTGAAGTTTTTTTCTTAATCCCATTAATTCTTCTGCATTGGGGGGCAAAATTTCGCTATAGGCTGATACTATTTCTTCGTTACTTGCCGTATTAAAATCAATAGATTCACCAACTGTAATTAAATTCTGAACGATAGGCAACATGTTATTTCTCTGGATTATTTTAATTGATTAGCCAGTAAACAGACATTAGAAGTTTAATTGGGTTAATGTCAGTCTTCAGCAAAAATCCGCAGTTTAGGGCAAATTGAAATTATCATCAAAATCATCAGATTGATCTGACGTTTGTTGCACAAGGACCTTTCTTACCTTCTCCAATCTCATATTCTACTTTCTGTCCTTCATCAAGTACTGCATTGCCCGCACTTTTGACTTCAGAAAAATGTACAAACAAATCTTTCGCCCCATCGTCTGGAGTGATAAACCCGAATCCTTTGTCTGTATTAAACCACTTCACGGTACCTGTACTCATACTCTAATTTATTCCCTAGAATTAGTCTGGTTAAGTTAAGTTGTATCGTAACATTCTGCTAAACAAAGGTATTTAACAACAAAAGAGACTAATCTTTTTAAAAGGCTCTAAACTGCATTTTAGAGACAATAGCCAGATTAGCTTAAATATTACTACCAACTAGCTAAATCCTGGCAAAAATGCTCTAAAGATAAAAGTTTAATCCGCCGATCTTGAGCAGCCAAAATGCAATCGCCTTCTAGGTTATAGCCCCAGTCTGCTAAGTATAACTCGACAAACAGGAGATCCTCTTGTTGTGCCACCTGCTGTAAAGCGGGAAGACGATCTTCAACAAAGGTAATCTGAATGTTTTCTCCTGGCTGTTGGTGTCTATCCCTGAGAATTCTCAGGGTTTCATACTTGGGACGTTTACTTTCCTTGCCAATGATTTGCACTGCGGGTAAATCTATACCCTGCTGTTGCAGTAGCTGCTTAACAAAACGCCCTTCTTTGGTGGTGACAATATAGAGTTTGACTGCTGAATTAATAATCTGACCTAATTGCTCGATCATTCCAGGATAAAATCGATGTAGGCTCAACCAATCAGCAAAATTATGCTTAATCCAGTCATCTCTAACCCCATCTAGTTTCTGCACTACCGCTTGTTTTGATAGTCCTTCCGCTTCGGTAATCTGGATGGCGATCGCCTTAAAATTGTTTAAAATTTCTGCTTCAGATATTCCTGATACCAATGCTCTAAGCAAAATTGGCATCTCCCATCCTGTCTCGATCACGGGACGCAAACGGTAAAAGCTGGGGGCAAAACTGTCGTCAACTTCTGCCGACCATATTTGCTGATAGGTTTGTTTAGTAGTGGCAAAATACTCCAGCAAACCATCACAAACCACACCATCGAAATCTAACGCCAAAATATCTGGAAGTCGAGACATAATTACAGCCGCGCTCAAAAATCACGGACTTGTGAACGAAAAGATCTTAAAACTAATTAATAATCAATTGTTCAATGTTAAATGATCGCGCGTTCATTGATAAATCCCTTCACCACAATTTTTCATTCATAGTTATTACGAATACAAACCACAGGATTATGTCAAGACATTGCTAACATTCTTTGAATTGGTTTCAATGCACGAACACGAATCTCTTCAGGTAACGTGATCTCAGGGGTTTTATTTTTCATCGCCAGATAAAGCTTTTCTAGCGTGTTCAATCGCATATAAGGGCATTCGTTACAGGCACAGTTATTCATCCCTGGTGCGGGAATAAATTGTCGCTCAGGAGCAGCTTTTTCCATTTGATGAATAATACCTGGTTCAGTAGCCACGATAAATTTGTCACTGGAACTTTGTTGAGCGTAGTTTAATAAGGCGGTAGTTGAACCGATAAAATCTGCGTGGCGTAATAAGGGGGGTTCGCATTCAGGGTGAGCAATAATTTCGGCGGATGGATGCTCGACTTTTAATTCAATCATTCTTTTTTCGGAGAAGGTTTCGTGAACGATGCAGCTACCGTCCCACAATACTAAATCTCTGCCTGTCTGCTCGCTCACATAACGACCCAAATTACGATCTGGAGCAAAGATAATTGGTTGAGCTTGAGGAATCTGCTGGACGATCTTAACGGCATTTGAGCTAGTACAAATAATGTCACTCAGAGCCTTGATTTCCGCAGTACAGTTGATATAGGAGATAACAATATGATCGGGGTGTTGGGCTTTGAAAGCTCTAAAATCATCGGCAGGACAGCTATCCGCTAAGGAGCAACCCGCCTCTAAATCTGGCAGCAACACAAGTTTGTCGGGGTTCAAAATCTTTGCCGTCTCCGCCATAAAATGCACTCCAGCAAAAACAATCACTTCCGCATCAGTATTAGCAGCCTGCTGTGATAGCCCCAAAGAGTCGCCTAAATAATCGGCAATATCCTGAATATCAGCTTCTTGATAATAGTGAGCCAAAATTACGGCATTAAGCTCTTGTTTTAGTTCCTTAATTGCGCCGAACAAATCGCTAGGAATTTCGTAGGGATTAAGCTTTGGTTTAGCTGCGGTAAACATGATTTTTAGATCCTAATAAGTTTTAAAATTTAATTTAATCAATAATTATAGTAATTTTTACTATAATTAGATTATAGTATATAGCACCATTATTTGCTTTGGTGTTGGCAGTTAAAATAATAAAACTATCAGTTATCAGTTGTTTTAAAAGGTATCTCTAAAAAAGTCAGCAAGTCTAAATACATATCCAAGCTCAAACCCATCTAGGTATAGAAGCATGGATTTAACACTGTAGGCGATCGCTTATCCTCATAGCGAAAAATGCTGAGCAATGAAGATAAGCAATGAGCAATTGTCTCCTCTTCCTACGAGTAATTTACTCAGATTGATAAACAAATACTTGCGCTTCATATTCAGGCAGATCGATAGTGACTTGGCGATCGCTGGCTTCAAGATCGTAGTTACCAGTCCATTCATGCCAAGTACCATCAGCAGGAAAATGCGGGACAGTATAGTCAGCTAGATATTGGTCGGAGAAGTTCGCCACAACGACAACGCGAGAACCTTCACCATTCCAACGAGTGTAAGCAATTACCTTGACTTCTGGGTCTTCATGGAAGAATTCAATATTTTCCGTATATAAAGCGTGATTGTGTTTACGCAGGTCAATTAGACCTTTGTAATGAACAAACAGATTTTGATTAAGCTCCCCTGCTAATAATGTCCAATCAATCTTGCTAGCTTCTTGACTAAGAGGATTATAGTCGCCAAACTCTTGACCCATCCACAGCATAGGAATACCAACGGCAGTCAGCATAAGAATTGCTCCCAGCTTAACTCGTTTAAAAGCAGCTTCCCCAACAATCCCGCGATTTCCCAACTCCACCATCACGCGCTGGTGGTCATGATTACTCAAATAGTTAACCACGTTGGTTGCACCCATAAAGCCAGAACGTTTACAATCCAACATGTTTTTTAATTCTTCTTGGTCGTAGCGATCGCCACAAATATAAGCCATCACATTAGCATAGAAGCTGTAGTGCCAACAGCTATCCATTGGGCCATCAAGATTAGTAATCGACGGATCTTCAGGAATGTTCTCGGCAATATTAATAAAAGGCTTCATGCCTGCATGTTTTTTAGCCTGAGCGACAATCCAGTGTAGGAAATCATAATTGGCGATTTGTTTAGTGGCATCGTAACGAATACCGTCGATGTGATATTCACTAATCCAAAACTTGACGTTATCACCTACGAATTTCCAAGCTGGTTTAACATCTAAAAGCTCGTCATATTTTTCGTAGTTAAACTCTGGACCCCAGCTATTATCAGGATCGGTAGGAGAATGATGATACCAATAGTCGTGATCGATCTGTGTTAGAGGACATTCAGTGTTGGAGTGGTTGTAAATTCCGTCTAAGATTACGCGAATACCTTTACCGTGACATTCATCAATCAAGTGCTTAAGTTCATCAGTAGACCCATAATTTGACTCCGCAGCAAAAAAATGTTGAGGACTATAGCCCCAACTGTATTCTCCTGGATTTTCATTAACGGGCATAAGTTCGATCGCATTGATGCCCAAGTCCACTAGATAATCTAATTTATCAACTACATTTTGATATTTACCTCTAGCATCTGGATCATCTTCTCCACCTGAAAAATCCCCCACATGCAGTTCATAAATAACTAGTTCATGGTCTGCGGGTAAAGGCTTGTCATCGTGCATCCAGACGTAGTTATCAACTATAATTTCACCGTCTTTGATAGTGATCGTGCCATTTTGACTTGCTGGGGCAATGTTGACTGCATAGGGATCGACTATATCTACCCATTCATCTGATTCCAAAAACCAACTTAAAGATCTGACTCTAAACTTGTATTCATATTTACCAT
>NZ_PVWF01000005.1 GCF_003003995.1 Pleurocapsa sp. CCALA 161
GAAACAGAAACCTAAGTCGTGAGTCTTAGGAATCCCCCACTATATCGGTACTCCGATTAGTGGCGGGAGGATGTCAACATTGCCTCTGTATATTGATTTTCCGCTTCCAGATAGGCAATGACTTCAGGATTTTCGCGATCGCGCAACCAGTGGTAACTATCCAGCCGCTCATCTCCATGAATCGAGTGAGTATGTGACTGTTTGGGGGCGATGGGAGGAGAAAATTGCTCTTGCTCAGTCATTTGATCGAGTTTTGAATTTTACGAGTTCAATGCGTTCAAGTTTTAAGTTTTAGTTTAGCTTTTTAGCTCTTTAACCCTAAACAAGCTGATTTATGGACGATAGAGCCACAGGGGTAAACCATTAGTGGACAGTTCAAACTGAAGTTCATCGATCGCCATCCCAATACCTGACTTAGTTTGACTGCGACCAGGAATAAAACGATTAATAAAGGGCTTCGGTTCTTCAATATTAAAACATTCTGTTTTATCAGGGTCTAAACCTGCTAATTCTGCTGCCCAACGACGGGCATCTTCTTCTGTACCTAAACGGTCTACTAAACCCAATTCTAGAGCCTGTTCTCCCGTAAATACTCGACCATCAGCAAAGCTTCGCACTGTCTCTTCCTCTAATCCTCGTCCTTTAGCAACGGTTGCCACAAACTGACTATAGCTCACGTCAATCAGCTGCTGGAGAATTTGTTCTTCTGCTGCGGTAGTTTGGCGATCGAACGCCAAAATATCTTTATATGGGCCAGACTTAATTACTTTGAAAGAGACTCCTACTTTATCCAACAGACGTTCTAAATTGTTACCTCGCAGGATAACGCCAATACTGCCTGTGATTGTGCCTGGATTAGAAACAATATGCTTTGCGCCAACACCAATATATACTCCACCAGAGGCAGAAATGTTACCAAAGCTAGCAACTACCTTAACGTTTTTATCTGACTGTAGCCGTTGTAGAGCGGTAAAGATCTCATGAGAATCGGTTACTGTTCCCCCTGGAGAATCTATACGTAATAGTAGGGCGGGAAACTTTTTTTCTTCAATGGTTTTAAAAGCTTTAAGAACTTGCTTGCGAGTTTCCGAAGCGATCGCACCAGTGACTTCAATGCGCGCAATTTGTTTTTTAGTTTTGTTAAACGGCCAAATCATTAAATAATATCTGCTGTGTATAGTCAGGAATAATCCCTAATTAAAGGTAGCTGACATTTTATATATTTGTATCAACTGTAACTTACTTCTCGTTAAATTTTAACCGATTGCGATCGGCAAATTATTATAGATTGATTCAAGCAAATTACTAAAACCATATTTTGTGGCTCAAATAACAGAAAGTCCGTACCGATTAATCTATTCAGTACGGACTTGGGAGATTTAAACAACTAATAGTTGTCTTTACAGACGTTACTGCCTAGGAATTTTGACCAGATCGATCTAGCTTGTAGTTACTTGTCAGTTCTGCTTCAGAATTTTCCCTAGCTGGCACGCGACCATTATCAGAATCGTTTGACTTGCCATGACCAGAACTGCCTGAGCCTTTATCTTTTTTGATTAGAGATTCAAGACTTTTGATCATGATATAAAGAGAAGGGACGATAAATAAACCAATGACCGTTGTAACCAGCATTCCCCCAAACACTGCCGTTCCTAGTGACCAACGGCTTGATGCACCTGCACCAGTAGCAACTAGCAAAGGATAAAAACCAACTAAACTAGAGATGGCAGTCATCAAAATGGGGCGAAAACGTTCTTGTCCTGCCTTAATTGCTGCTCTAACAATATTTAGTCCCTGTTCTCTTAGTTGATTAGCATATTCCACAATTAAAATTGCGTTTTTACTAGCTAACCCAATCAACATTACTAACCCTACCTGAACATAAACATCGTTATTGATGATCGGCCAAACACTGCCAGCTTGAAAAATATTTGCTCTAATCCAAATAGCCGCGATCGCTCCCAATACCGCCAGAGGCACAGTAAGGATAATAATAAATGGGTCTACATAGCTTTCGTATTGAGCAGCTAAGACTAGAAACGCCATTAATAAGCCCAAACCAAAGATCAAGACCGACTGTCCTCCAGAGGATTTTTCTTCTAAGGCTGTACCAGTCCATTCATAACCCAAACTGCTTGGTAAAGTTTGTGTCGCCACCTCTTCCATTGCTTGAATTGCCTGTCCTGTACTAAAGCCAGGAGCAGGAGTACCTTGAATGTTAATTGAGCGGAAAAGATTATAGTGGGTAATAGTTTGAGGCCCAGTGAATTCTTTCAGTTCAACCAGAGTTCCCAAGGAAACTAACTGATCGTTAGCAGAACTTACATACAGTTTGTTGATATCTTGAGGATTAGCGCGAAAATTACTGTCTGCCTGGACATAAACGCGGTATTGTCTTTGTTCAAGGACAAAGTCATTAACATATCTCGAACCCAAATAAGATTGTAGGGTATCAAAAATATCGTCAACGTTAATTCCCAAGGCTTTAGCGCGATCGCGATTTACCGATACTTCAATTTGAGGAGTATTAGCAGCAAATTGGGTGAAGACGTTGGCAAGTTCTGGTCTTTGGCTAGCAGCAGCAATTACATTGTTGGCATTTTCTACCAGCGCTGAAATCGGTAAGCCAATTCGATCTTGTAATTGGAATTCAAAACCACCAAAGGTGCTTAAACCCCTGACAGGAGGAGCATTAACCGCCAAAGCTCTTGCCCCTGTAATACTTTGGAAAGAAGCATTAAGACGACCCAAAATTGCATAAACTGACTGTTCTGTGTCCCGTCTTTCGTCCCAAGGCTTGAGTTTGGTAAAAGCAAAACCACGATTACTGCCGTTACCGTCAAAACCAAAACCGCTCAGGGCAAAATAACTTTCAACATCTTCTACCTCGCCGAGCTTGTTTCCTATCTGTTCCATGATGTCTTGGGTGTAGTTGAGGGATACACCATCGGGAGCTTGAACAATGGTAAAGAAATAACCCTGATCCTCTTCAGGAATAAAACCTGTAGGAATTGAGTTATACAAAAAGTAGGTAAACAAAACCAAGGCAGTAAAGGCCGCCAAAACAAAAGGACGAACAATTTTTTTCGCCAAGAAAGTAATCGCTTGGGTATATTTATCAATAATCCAGCTAAATACTTGATTAAATTTGTTAAAAAACTTGCCTAAAATATTTCGCTCTCTGTTTGGGTTGGCAGGACGTAATAACAGACCTGCCATCGCAGGAGAGAAAGACAGGGCGTTAAAAGTAGATAAAGCGATCGCAAACACGATTGTTAGAGAAAATTGCTTGAAAATTACCCCTGTCGACCCAGGAAAGAAAGATACAGGAATAAACACCGCAGCTAGAACTAAAGATGTCGCAATTACTGCTCCGCTCAACTCATCCATGGTGTCCATAGCAGCCAGACGAGGCTTCATCCCCCGTTCCACTTTAGTGGCGATCGCTTCTACCACCACAATGGCATCATCTACTACTACCCCTGTAGACAGTACCATCGCAAATAAAGTCAAGGTATTAATTTGAAATCCGAAGATATTCAAAAAGGTAAACGCGCCAACTAGAGATACAGGAATAGCGATCGCTGGAATTAGGGTAGTCCGCCAGTCTTGCAGAAAGATAAATAGAATTAAAACTACTAGTAAAACTGCTTGAACTAGGGTAATTACCACTTCCTTTAAAGACACCTGCACGAACTCTGTCGCATCCAAAGCAATTTGGTAATTCATGCCTGGGGGAAAAGCCTGAGATAATTCGGCGATCGCTTCTTTAACTGCCGTGCCAACTTCTAGAGCATTACTTCCAGGTAACTGAAATATCCCCATCCCCACAGCAGGGTCACCTTTGAACTTGGCGGAGGTATCGTAATTTTCGGCCCCTAATTCTGCACGCCCAACATCTTTGAGCTTAATTAAATTACCTTCTTCTCCTGTAGCGACTACTAGATTTTCAAATTCTTCAACGCTCTCTAATCTACTGTTAGCACGGAGAGTAAACTCAAACTTTTGCTCCTGGGGAGAAGGTTGTTGACCAATTTTACCTGCACCTACTTGAATGTTCTGTTCTTCTAAAGCATTTACTACCGTATCTGCACCAAGATTGCGAGCTGCCAAAGCATCAGGATTAAGCCAGAGACGCATGGCATATTTTCTCTCACCAAAAATAACTGCCTGTCCTACCCCTTCAATTCGTTTAACCTGGTCGAGTAGATAAAGATCGAGATAGTTACTCAAAAACAGATCGTCATATTCTCCATTCTCGGCAAAAAAAGCAATCCCCAATAACAAGTCTGGGGAAGATTTCTGTACAGTTACGCCTGTTTGTTGGACAGCACTGGGTAATTGAGGATCCGCTAGAGCAACTCGGTTTTGTACATTGACTTGTGCAATATCACGATCTACATCTGGAGGAAAGGAAACGACAATGTTGCTAACGCCATCATTACTAGTATTAGAGGAGATATAACTCATATTCTCCACCCCGTTTACTTCTCGTTCAATGACGCTAGTAACGTTGGTTTCGGCAGTTTCTGCATCGGCTCCGATGTAGCTAGAAGTTACTTCTACCTGGATTGGCGCAATTTGTGGTAGCTGAGAGATAGGCAACATCGGAATGCTGATCACTCCAACTAGCACCGTAATGATAGAAATTACTGTCGTTAATACCGGTCTTTTGATGAAAGTATTAGCAATACTAAGAAGCATGATTTTTTAGGTAGAACAAGGTTACTAGGTACTTAGGACAAAATTAAATTCAACAGAACATCTATGATCTTGTAGCCTTTTTTTATTCATCTGCTTCTTGCTCACTGGTCATTGATACTACTCACTGATTCTTTGCTAGGTGCTTGTGTGGTAACAGCAGCACCGTTGGTAAGATTGAGAATGCCAGAGGTAATTAAGCGATCGCCTTTTTCTAAACCAGAAATAACCTGATAAGACTGACCCTGAATTTCTCCTAATTCAACGGGCTTTTGTTTGGCCACCAGCGCTGTTTTACCGTCTTTTTGCTTTTGTTCTACGGCTACAAAGACAAAGTTTTTCCCCGCAATCCGCGATACAGCTTCAGTGGGAATGAGCATTCCCGACTCTTCTGACCAAATAATTCTAGCTCTAGCGAAACTATCGTCTTTTAGCTTGCCGTTGTTGTTAATCGCTGCCTTAACTAAGATTGCCTGGCTGCTGCGATCTGCTCTGGGAGAGATAAAATTAATATCACCTTCGGCGATCGCTTTGCCTGTGCTGTCGAGGATTTCTACAGGCAAGCCCATTTTTAGCTTACTTGCCTGTTCGATTGGTACGCCTACATTAAGCTGTAGAGTCTCATCCTGAGTAATGCTAGTTATCTGATCTCCTGCTTCTAGATAATCACCAACTTTGGGCTGAATATCACCAACAATGCCGTCTATAGGGGCAGTAACCCGATTAAAGTCTAAATTATCGGTGGCAATGCCCACTCTGCTTTGCGCCTGATTAAGAGCCGCCTGCTGTCCCGCAATTTCTGACCTAGCAGAAACTACCCTCTGTTGAGCAGCACTAAGAGCTTTCTGACTAGAATTTAAGGCTGCCTTGAGAGCATCTGCTTGTGCCTTGGCTGCACTAAGATCTCTAGTGCGATCGTCTAATACCTGCTGAGACTGCGCCCCCTGTTTAACTAAAAATTTAGTTCTCTCTAAATTAGTTTGTGCTAGCTTCAGTTCCGCTTCTTGTCTGCGCAAATCTGCTTTGCTTTGTTCGACATCTGCTTCGGCACTGGCTACATCAGCCTCAGCGACTCCTAATTCTGCTTCAGCATTGCTCACGTTAGATTTTTGAATATTAACTTGAGACTTGGCTGCGTCTACTTCTCCTTGTTCTCGACTGGTTTGTAGTTGCAGGATTAAATCTCCCTGCTTGACTGTATCTCCTTCCTGCACGGCAATTTCTGTAATCCTACCGTCAACTCGTGGAGCCAAAGCTACTCTTTGTTTAGCTTCCAATCTACCAACAAATTCTGAACTTATTTTGACCTGATTGTTGTCTAAATTTTTGACGGCGACAGGAACGGCAGGTGGTGGAGCTTGTGCTTCTGGCTGTTGTTTACCGCAGCCTGTTAAAACTAAAAACAACAAGGATGCACCTATGGCTTTGCTGGCGATCGCGCTATTTTTCTTCATAGCAATATAAATAAATAATTAAGGTTGTACCCTTGGTTTATAATATGGCGTAGATAGACTCTTTTTTTCAAGTAGGTACTTAAAAGTTTCGTAGTTACCTTATGGTTTCCAAAACAGAACCAGAACTTATATTAGATAAAGATTGTCCCGTACGCCAGGTCATCAATATTGTGGGGGATAAATGGACATTGCCAGTTTTATATGTTCTTAATCAGGGGACAAAAAGGTATAGTGAAATACAGCGAGAAATTCCTGGCATCTCAAAAAAAATGCTAACTCAGACCTTAAGAAGGCTAGAGTCAGACAATATAATAAAGCGTAAAATCTATCCTGTCGTCCCTCCTAAGACAGAGTATGCTCTAACCACGTTTGGCAAGCAGCTCATCGAACCGCTGGAAATTTTAGCCAACTGGGCATGGGAGCATCAAGCCGAATTAAAATTAATTTGCGATCGCCGAGCGTTGACGGAGTCAAATCGCCGTCAAAAATCGACTGCCAAAAAATTAAAAAATCCTCACAAAAAGACGAATTAAGGTTAGGCTACGGCTAAGTTTTTGTCTCTTCTCTGTACCCATGAAAATTGGCGCATTAAAATTAATCGATCCCAAGAAAGTTGGTTTATCCGTGATGAATCTCTACATCATCAAGGAATTGATCTTGCCATTCTTGTTCGGCATGGGCATATTTACATCTTTAGGTTTATCTATTGGCGCAGTCTTTGAATTAATCCGCAAGGTGACGGACTCAGGACTACATTGGAGCATAGCTGCCAAAATCATGCTCTTGAGAATGCCTGAATTTGTCGTATTTGCTTTTCCGATGTCAATTTTGCTGGCAACTTTGATGACCTATAGTCGTCTTTCTAGCGATAGCGAACTCATTGCTTTACGCAGTATTGGTGTAAGCATTTATCGTCTAATCCTGCCAGCGATCGCTTTTAGTTTATGTATTGTGGCAACAACTTTTTTGTTCAATAATTTTGTCGCTCCCGCAGCGAGCTATCAGGCTTCATTGACTCTCAAGCAAGCACTGGGAGAAACTCGTGCCGAATTCGAGACTAAGAATATTCTGTTTCCCGAGTATGCAGAGATTGAAACAGAAAATGGTGAAACTAGAGAAGTATTGACCCGTTTATTCTATGCCGAAAAATTCAACGGCAAGCAAATGACTAACCTAACGGTATTAGATCGTTCCCGTAGACCAGTTAGTCAAATTGTCGTTGCGCGATCGGCCCAGTGGAATGTCTTAGAAAATATCTGGGATTTCTATGACGGGACAATTTATTTAATTGGCTCAGATGGAGGCTATAACAATATTGTTCGGTTCGAGCATCAAAAGTTAGCACTGCCAAAAGAGGCGCTTGATATCACGCAAACAAGCCGCAATCCTAATGAAATGAACGTTTTCCAGGCAATTGACTATCTTAAATTAATCAGACCTGGTAGTGATGAACCAAGAATTCGCAAGTGGCAGGTACGAATTCACGAAAAGATTGCCTTGCCGTTTGCCTGTTTAGTATTTGCCATGATCGGTGCAGTACTTGGGGTTCAACCTCAAGACTCGGGCAAAGCAACTAGCTTTGGTATTTGTCTGGTGCTGATTTTTGGCTATTATTTATTGTCTTTTATCTCTCAATCTTTGGGTATTTCAGGAGCTATTCCTCCTTGGTTCGCTGTTTGGTTACCTAATTTAATCTGCTTTGGCGCTGCTACTGGTTTACTGGTCAAAGCAACCGCTTAATATAGCAGTACTGTTTGATTCATGAAACTACATTGATTGGTTTTTAGGTAGTAGGTAGTAGGTAGTAGGTAGTAGGTAGTAAGTAGTAGGTAGTAGAAATTTTTCATTTCATTTAGGATTGCTATATAACAATTCTGATTGAATAGCAAAATTTTGGTTGAGCCAAACTAAAGAAATTGTCTTTACTATTCCTTGGCGCAGGGTTACCAGGGAGAAGCTCCGTTTGACATCTTGAGCAGTTTTGACTACACGGGGTACACAGGCAGCATTGAAATACACGGTTTGCTCTCTTACTTCGACTAACTTTCGCCGTTTACCACGGGGAATTTTCAACTCATGGTGCATGTGTCCGAAAGTGACCAGAGGAATAGATTTACCTGAATTTTGTACTTGAGCGATCGCTTTGGTTAAGTCAGGATCGCCGTAATCTCCCCCTTCTGCTTTCCAGTCTCGACCACAGATGGATTCTGTCTTTTTGCCTAGACCATCAGGGCCATTATGGGCAATAAAAATTAGAGTTTGATAAGCTGTATTTTGCGCAGACTCGACTATTTGCTGAGTGGATTCCTCAAAACTTTTAATGTTGTAGCGATCGCGATAAAACTGGCTATTTCTCCAGGTAGAGCCACCCCAGCTAAAGGGACGACTACCAACTACTGAAACATCAAACTGAGGAAAATCTAGCTTGCTATACCCGACGTGTGTTTCGCCTAATAAATCCAGTTGCTGCTGTACTCGATCCTCTTTAGACTTGTCGTAGGGTGCTTTTTGTCTACCCCAGGAAGAAGCACTATACCAAGCATCATGATTGCCCATAATTACGGCTTTGGGGATGGGGACTGCGGCAATTTCACGGACTATTTCTACTGCCTCGTTGCCAAAATCTCCCACAAATAGGACTAAATCTACCTTGAGGTGCTGCAATGCCAAACTATCTGCCGCTGACCATTGGTCGTGAACATCCCCTACTATCGCGATCGTAATCTCTGACTGCTGGCTCATTAAAACTTGATATCTGGTGCTATGTTGCTACTCTTTACAGATTAATAAAGTGGGTAACATCAATTATTTAATTTTAAACTGCGCCATTATTTTTACTAAAAATAATCATCACGGTTTTAAAAATTAGTTTGAGGTCGTATCGTAAACTCCAGTTGCGCTGATATCTTAAATCTAGCTTAATTACATCTTCAAAGTTGCGTACTTGAGAGCGACCGTGTACCTGCCATTCCCCAGTCATTCCAGGCTTGACGTTAAGTCTTTGCCACTCTGGAATTTGATAGGTTTCTACTTCTTCAGGAGTTGGCGGACGAGTTCCCACCAGACTCATATCTCCCTTAAGAACATTCCAAAACTGGGGTAGCTCATCTAAACTAGTACGCCTTAGAAAATTACCGATGGAAGTGATGCGAGGATCTTTGTCATTCTTAAAAAAAGCACCACTTGCCTGATTTTCAATTTGCTGCTTGAGAGCTTCAGCATTGGCATACATCGAGCGAAATTTCCAAATTTGAAACTTACGACCCATCCAACCGCAGCGAGTGTGATGAAACAAAACTGGGCCTTTACTATTAGATTTAATGGCGATCGCCACAGGAATAAATATGACTCCTGTAATGGTTAAACCAACAATTGCCCCCAGTATATCTATTAGTCGCTTAACAATAGATCTGACTGATGGATGAGTTTCAGGAGACTCTTTTGGCGACCACTTTGCCGAGGATTTGATGCTTAAGACATCACATAGCCCCGTCATTGAGAGAGTAGCCATTACAGGGGATTGAACTGACTCTAGGATTAATTCAATATTGCTTGCTTGGGCAAGCTTAAAATTGGCAATTAGCGCACCGATACCACTACTATCAATAAACCTGGTTTGACTAAAATCGAGCAGGATCTGGTGGTCGGCAATATTTTGCTCCAACAATTTTGCCACAGTTTGCTTAAAAACCAAAGCTTCTAAAACTGTCAAGCGTTCAGGTATTTCTATAATTGGGCTATCCTGTAAGCTGGACAAGGGAAACAAGATTTCTGGTGTCTCGTCTATCATTAATTCTCAACTTTAGCTATCAGCAAAATCAAACTGTACTTTGAGCCACTAGGCTTAATCGATCAAAATCGGCAAATTTATCTATCTTCTGAATTTTGAACCAGAAAACTAAATGAAATGGACTAAACTACTTGCCATGCTCCTCAAGCCTAAATATTACTAATTTGCCCAAACGCCTTATTTTACCAACATTTATTTATTTTTGTTGATTTAATTTAACAATTGAATTTTGATGAAACCCAGTATTGTCCCTGTCTAAAACAGGTGCAACAAATACAATGGTTTTAATGTATTTTAAAGACGATTATCTCTTCTGCCAATAGGTTCTCTACCTTCTTTCGCCTTTGCCTGATCTCTAGAAGCAGCACGACGTAGTGCTTGTAATCGCTCTTCATATTTTTTGCGTTTGCGACGGCTAGGGGTCATTTCAATCAGACTTCTTAAGGCGCTAGCAAGACTTTTATAGGCATTAGGTAAAGAATAACCAAAGCGAGTAGCTAAAGCGATCGCTTTTTCATCGGCTTCAATTGCTTCTGCGATAGTTTTTTCATTGCTATTTTTTTGCCAAAGTCGATACCCAGAAATACCACAGAGTGACATGGCGAGTAATAATAGTAAACCGTCTTGTACCCACAATTCCCCGACAGCACCACCCAAACCAATGGCTAAGGCTGCCATTTCCCAGCCTTCCTTGGGAATCGTATCATTTTGAACCCGCGCGACCTCATGCCAAAACAGCAGGTTGCGTTGGTCGATCGCTAAACTATCCCATTTAGCTAAATCAATTTGAATTTCAATCTCATCTTTGCCAATTTCTTCGCTACGGATTAAAGGCGGATTGACTTCGGTTGAACCTTCGACAATTACCCAGCTTTGCAGTTCAGGGGGAAGCAGGGTTTTTAAGCGACGCAGTTCATTGATTTCTGCTCTGGCGGAAGAGGTTGCATAACTCATACGTCTAACAAATTAGTATGGTGACTATTAGTAATTTCTAAGTGTACTCACTATATTCCTATAATATCGAAATTTATCTATTGATTTAAAAATGCTTGGGTTATGGATGATTCCCAGATACACTTGATATTTAGCATATTTATAAATGTTTTAGATTTGGGATTACTATACTATGTCTAGGCAGACCAACAATTATAAAAGTCTACTTTATTTTTTAGGCTTTGGTCTTGTATTTACCCTGATTTTTAATCAGCTAGGTCATAACCTCGTGCTTGCCAGTTCACCAGAACTTGTCTCACAAAATGAGGCAGCAGCGGGAGTAACCCAGGTAAATCTTTTTCAGGCAATAGTTTTGGGATTCGTCCAAGGGGCGACAGAGTTTATTCCCATCAGTAGTACGGCGCATTTAAAAGCCATTCCCGTATTTTTTGGCTGGGACGATCCTGGAGTTTCTTTTACGGCTGTGATCCAGCTTGGTAGTATTGCTGCGGTTATCTCTTACTTTTGGTCAGATTTAAATCAGATTGTCAAAGGAATAATTAAAGCAATTCGCCATTCTAATTATGAGTCTCCAGATTTTTGGTTAGCGGTAGGATTAGCGTTAGGTTCACTCCCACTTATTTTTGCTGGTTTGGTGCTGACAATTTTTGAACCACCAATTTATGAAACAGTTTTTAGAAGTATGCCTTCAATTGCGATTGTTTCAATTGTGATGGCTTCTTTGTTAGCTTTGGCAGAATATGTCGGGACTCAAAAACGTAATTTTGAAGATTTAACAGTCAAAGATGGTGTTTTCATTGGTCTTGCTCAAGCCTTAGCAATTATACCTGGAGTGTCTCGTTCTGGTTCGACAATGACTGCCAGTTTATTTAATAATATTGATCGCGCCTCAGCAGCCAGATTTTCTTTTCTGTTAGGAATTCCAGCGATTACTGCTGCTGGATTAGTTGGACTAAAAGACTTGATCGATACTGGTGGAGGTGATGCGGGATTTTTACCTTTAATTGCTGGGTTAATCTCTTCAACCGTATTTTCTTATTTAGCGATCGCCTGGTTATTAGCATTTCTGAAAAGAAGAAGTACCTGGGTATTTGTTTGGTATCGATTAGGCTTTGGCGTGTTTATCTTGGCTGCTGTCGCGCTAGGATGGATTAAGGGATAAGGGCAAAAATGAGTTTAGCTACTGTTCAACCAGCCAAAATTAGCCGTGTACTGCCAGATTCGATCGCTCAAGAGATTGGATTTGAAGTTGGGGATGCGATCGTGTCGATCAATCAAACTCAGCCACGAGATTTGATTGATTATCGTTTTCTTTGTAGTGATGAATATCTGGAATTAGAAGTAATCGATACGGCGGGGGATCTGCATCAGATTGAGATTGAAAAAGATTACGATGATGATCTGGGTTTAGAGTTTGAAACGGCTTTATTTGATGGTCTGATTCAGTGTAATAATCGCTGTCCTTTTTGTTTTATCGATCAGCAACCTCCTGGTAAACGGCAAAGCCTTTACTTAAAAGATGATGATTATCGCCTGAGCTTTTTATATGGTAGCTATCTTACTCTCACCAACCTGACAGAGAAAGAATGGCAACGCATCGAACAGATGCGCCTGTCTCCTTTATTTGTTTCTGTACACGCTACTGAAGCAAAAATTAGAACTCGATTACTAAAAAACGAGCGCGCAGGGCTAATTATGTCTCAGCTTCGATGGTTTCAAAAGAGACGTTTGCAAATCCACGCTCAAGTAGTTGTTTGTCCAGGCATTAATGATGGCGAACATCTAACCAGAACTTTATTAGATTTAGCTTCTTTCCATCAGGGAGAAATACCTGCTGTTGTCTCTGCTGCGGTTGTTCCTGTTGGTTTAACCCGCTTTCGCCCTCCAGAAGATGAATTAACTCCTGTCAGTCAGCAACAAGCGATCGCCGTCATTGAACAGGTACAACAATTGCAAGCTAAGTTTAAACGACAGTTGGGCAGCACTTTTGCCTGGTTGGCCGATGAATGGTTTTTGATTGCTCGTGAAGATATTCCCCCTGAATCACACTACGAGGACTATCCGCAAATTGGCAATGGTGTCGGCTCAATCCGTCTATTTCTCAAGCAATTTCAAGCTACTGCCCAAAAAATGTTGCCCAAGGCGATTCCTCAACCTCGTCGTTTTACCTGGGTAGTCGGCAACGCAGTTGAACAGGCTTTTCAACCCTTAGTCGCCCAACTTAATGAGGTACAGGGATTAGAAGTTAACTTAGTGGCATTAAATAGCCAATATTGGGGACAGGAAATTACCGTCACGGGTTTATTAACAGGACAAGATCTGCTTACTGGCTTGTCAAATAAAGATTTAGGGGATGGTGTGTTACTACCTTCCTTGATGCTCAAGCACGATGACACTAAATTCCTCGACGATCTAACGGTTGCAGATGTTAGTACTCAATTAGCAAGACCAATTTTTCCTGTTAGCGGTGTGGAAGAATTAATTAACCAATGTTTAGATTTAAATATCGTCGGGGTTTCAAGCTAAATAAATGATTACTCTATTTTTGACACTTCGTGAGCATGTTTACTTAAAATTTTCTGAACAATCGAGGCTACTTCGTTAGGTGCTTCAATCATACCCAAGTGACCACAATTATCAATTTGAAAAACATTGCTATCTTGCGAAGCAAATAAACTGTGAAAACTTGCTAAATGCTTAACATATTTAATTTCCATAACGCGATCGCGATCGCCAGCAATAAAATAAACTGGTTGTTGTAGACGAGAAACTAACTGAGGCAATAAATGTACTTCAGTCTCGGTGGTAGATTCAAGTAATGCCCCCATTGCAGCTTGTTCATCAGCCCGAATAAAATCCAGCACTCTTTGACGACCCCATTTCAGTGCTAGAGGACGTGCCACCATCATCCGAGAAAATACTAGGTTAAGCAAAGGAACGTAAGACAGCCAGCGTGGGCGAAACTTAACTAATTGTTGACCTGCATTACGGAAACGTTCAAATTCTTCCTTAAGATAAATACCGCCACCTGCATTGAGACAAACTACCCCCTGAACTACTTGAGGATAAAGTTCTGCTGCCCATAAAGCCACACTACCTCCCAATGAATGTCCGATTACCCAAGCGTATTCAATCGATAAACTGGCAAGTAAACAACCCAAGTCTTCTGCATAAGCTTTTAAGCTATAACTTTTCGGGTTTAATAACTCATCCTCCGTCAGGGAGACTTCGCCCTGAAATAACGGAGTTTCTTCTGACTGCGTTAAGCTAGCATCATGGGAAGTGGTGATGTGAGACGATTTAGACCGATAAGCTAATTGAGACTGAGACTCGCCAAAGCCACGAGCATCGTAAATCAAACATTGATATTCAGACTGCAACAGATCTACCAACGGCTGCCAATAACGACGACTGAGCAGCCAACCATGTACGAATACTAATACAGGTCGTTTTGAGTCGGCGACAGGTGCAGTTAGCTCATAAATATGAGGTGTTGTTAGTATGGTTATGGATGGCATTGTCTTATCGTATCATCACAGTCTAGCAGAATTCTAGATACAATCAACTATACAGTTGACGCGATTAATTTAGACGCTGAAAATCTTGATTCATTGTGCTTGGAACTAAAAAACTCATGTTTGCTTTAAACGGTAGCAGTTTTTCTGCTCAGAAATGATTTTGCGTCAGAAAATAGACTAATATAACAGACATATCATATTAAAAAACCACAAATAATTAAAGCCACATTGGCATGGTCTTTTGGAAAAAATTATTTAGTAGTTCAGACGCAGTTAATGCTGCTGAAAGCACTAGACTCAAGGAAGATTTATTTAACCTAGAAAACAACGATAGTTCTCAACCTCAAATTATCTTTAGTACCGAGAAAGATATTGACTTTTATGAACTAGAAGAACTTTGCGATCGCGTCGGTTGGGCGCGACGCCCTTTGCGCAAGGTGAAAAAAGCGATTGAACATAGTTTTCTAGTGGTTTCAATGTGGGAAGTTACTGGCAAAAAACGACGTTTAATTGGATTTGCTAGAGCTACTTCAGATCATGCTTTTAACGCTACGATTTGGGATGTGGTTGTTGACCCCAAGTTTCAAAGTCGAGGCTTAGGCAAAGCCATGATGAAATACGCGATCGCTCAGCTTCGCAGTGCAGACATTAGCAATATTACTTTGTTTGCCGATCCTCAAGTAATTAAATTTTATCAAAGATTGGGATTTATCTTAGATCCAGAGGGAATTAAAGGTATGTTCTGGTATCCAGACTAGAGCAATGAGCAATAAGGTAAAAATACGACTTGGGACTGCTGATGATCAATTAAAGCTGCGTTACAATCCGTAACTAACAAAGATATTAAAGATATTATTTAATTTGAGGATTATGACAACGGCTTTAATTACTGGGGCATCAACGGGAATTGGCGAGAAATTTGCCAAAGAATTAGCATCTAGACAAACTAACTTGGTTTTGGTAGCGCGATCGCAAGATAAGCTAGATAACTTAGCGACAGAATTGAGTAGTAAATATCAAATTAAAACGACCGTAATTGCCCAAGATCTGACCACAACCGCAGCCAGAAAAGCTGTCTTTGATACAGTTCAGGCACAAAATATAACTATCGACCTGTTGATTAATAATGCGGGATTTGGCGATTATGGCGCATTTAGCGATCGCCCCCTAAGTAAGATGATGGAGATGGTACAGCTTAATATTAGTGCTGTAGTTGAATTAACAGGCTTATTTTTACCTCTGATGCAAACAAGAAAAGACGGGGCTATTATCAACGTCTCGTCGATCGCAGCTTTTCAGCCCATTCCTTATATGTCTGTCTATGCAGCCAGCAAAGCCTTTATCCTGAATTTTAGTGAGGCGTTGTGGGCAGAAAACAAAGATTTGGGGGTAAGAATTTTAGCAATATGTCCTGGGCCGACCGAATCGGAATTTTACGATCGGGCGGATTTTCCTAAATCAACAACAGCATTCAATACTATGACCATGGCTTCAGCTGAGGCAGTTGTTAAAGAGAGTTTAAGGGCTTTAGATAAAAGCCAATCTACCGCAGTAGTAGGTGGCTTTAAGAACCAAATTATTGTTAATTTACCCAGACTGATGCCTAGAGATCTACTAGTTGGCGTTGTCGGCAAGCAATTCAAACATATTTGAGCTGTGATTTAATTGCTTTGGGTTGTCAATTTTTTGTCTGCCTATCTACAGATTGTCAAGCTAGTTATTTTTTTTCTAGAATTTCTAGACAGAAGTGTTTTTTTCTGTTCATCTTACTGAGATCAAACAATAGAGGTATTAATGTATTTAGTTACTGGCGCAACAGGATCATTAGGACGTAGGATTGTCAGACAATTAAGAGAAGATCAAGAGTCAGTGAGAGCTTTTGTCCGTTTATCAGCCCATTTTGGTGAACTAGAAGATCGTGGGGCTGAGATTTTTATTGGCGATCTTAAAATTGAACAAGACATTATTAAAGCCTGTGAAGGAGTTAAATACATTATTAGTAGTCATGGAGGCACTGATGCTCAAGCCATCGACTATCGAGCCAATATTAACTTGATCGATCGGGCGATCGCCAATAACATCGAACATTTTGTGTTTATTTCTGTCTTAGGAGTAGATCGCGGTTATCAAGATTCAGCCACTTTTAAAGCCAAGCGAGAAGTCGAAAAGTATCTGATTAAGAGCGGTCTAAACTACACAATTTTGCGACCTTCTGGATTTGCCAACAACTTAATTCCTCTGGCAGAGAGATTTCGCGATACGGGAATTTATTTTTCAATTGGGGAACAGCAAAATCGCTCTTCAATCGTTAGTACTGATGATTTAGCTAGAATTGCGATCGCCTCTACTAAAATTGAGGCAGCCAAAAATAAGATTTTTGCCGTGGGTGGGCCTGATATTCTTAAGCGCGAAGATATCCCACGTATTTTTGCTCGTTTGTTTAATCAAGAGCCAATTGTAATTAATCCTCCCCTACAGCTTTTTGATGGCTTAAGGTTTGGGGTTGGTTTAATTAATCCTCAATTAAACAAATCCTTGGGAACTTTACGCACCCTCTTAGCTCATGAATTTTTCTGTACTAGAGATGAAATTACTCTGTTAGAATCTACCTTTAATCTCAAACTGGAATCCCTAGAAAGTTTCTTACGGCGTTATGTAGGACAGTAAAAAAAGTCAGAAGTCAGAAGTCACAAATAAATCTGCGCAAACTAATTGGAATGACCATAACGCATTTACTTTGTTACAGCTTCTATTATCAAGACAGGTCTATTGACTGCGGTGCTAAATACAACTACTGTTAGCTGCTTAAAATGTTAAAAATGTACTGGCGCAAATCAATTGGCAGAAACATTTAATGAACATATTGCTGACTTGGATTAAAAAGTATTGGATATTTTGCACCCTGTTTATCTTGACATTAATCACTATTCTCTCGCTTCGGCCGCTAGAAACATTACCTCCCGTACCTGGAACAGATAAAATCCATCATTTTGTCGCCTATGCTACATTGATGTTGCCTACTGCTTTGAAAAAACCGAAATATTGGCTGGTAATTACGCTGTTATTTATTGCTTGTAGTGGATTGATTGAACTAATTCAACCTTACGTAAATAGATATTGTGAGGTTAAAGATTTGCTGGCAAATACTGCTGGTTTAGCCTGTGGATTAATCATTGCCGAAATTTTAAAACGCTTATTTTCTCTTGATGCCAAAGCTTCTTAAAAATAGCTTATAGCTTTAATCACAATCTTCATCATAATCCCCAATACTCAATCCTGTCTTGCAGCCATCCAGACTGTTTCCATCTAGCGATCGCGCGATTGACTTTGGTACGTAATTCTTGATATTGCAAACCTTTAGGCATTACTACCGCTAATGCCTCCCCAGATAGTCTTTCTGGCAGTAGGTGATAGTCGGGATATTCCTGGGTTAAACCGCTCAGGATAGAGCGATCGCCAGCAAAAGCATCCACCTGGTTGCTTTCCATTAATTTTAAGGCTGCCGTGTAAGAATCTACACCAATTAAAGCAGCGTTGGGTAGTCGATATTGAATTACGGCAATAGTGGCAGAATGGTTAAGTACAGCAATTCTTTTAAGAGGGAGACTATTGATATTTTTAATCTGCTGATTTTTCGTAACTATACCTGTACCGTCTAAATAGTAATAAGGACTAAAATCGACGATCCTACTGCGAGGAGTTGTCACCGCTACTCTGGCGATCGCAATATCTACTTCATCTTTTAAAACTACTTGCGATCGTTCGACATTATCAACAGGAATAAGCTCAATTGCTTTGGGATCGTTTAACAATTCTGCTGCTAACTGATGAGCAATATCGATTTCTAAACCAACTAAATTACCATTTTCCTTGGTAAAACCTAAAGGACGCAGATTATTTTTAACTGCAACTTTTAATTCTCCCTGGGATGCAATTTCTGACCATTCCCGCGCAGCTACTGACTTGGGAGTAATTGTCTGACTGGCGATCGCCAAGCTAATTGAAGATAGCGCTGTGATTAGATGTAAAAGCCTATATTTCATGATGCTGTCAGATTGATGCTCTCAAGCAAATCTAACACCTGACGAGGGTTTTGGAGAATAATAACCTGTTTATTTTCTTGCTGTTGATACTTGGCTAATTTAGCCTTAATCCTAGAGCGATGTACTTGGGGAAAGTTCCATACATATTGTATAAATTCTCTATTTAATCTTTCGGGACAATTAGCTGCCATATCTGGTCTTGTTTTACCAGGATACTTTAAATATCTTTGGCAAACTCTCCACAGACATAAGTAACGATTAAAATCGAGCCAGATGACTGTATCTGCTGCTGCTAAACGGATATTCATTGTATTGCCATAATTGCCATCAATAATCCAGCGATTCTGCTCAATTAATTTTTCCTGTATCTGTAGCCATTGTTGGGCATCGGTTGCCTGCCATCCAGACTGCCAATAGTAAGCATCTAAATGAATTACGGGTAAATCTAGTTTTTTGCCTAAGTTCACAGCTAATGTAGATTTTCCTGCACCGCAAGAGCCAACGATCGCTACTCTTTGCATCATAATCACCTCTGCGTTATTGGTAGCTCAAAAGCGTGAAACTCGGCTTCATAATGAAAACCGAGTCTCTACAAAATTAATCGCCATTCAATTAAACTTTAAATTTAATTTGCTGATTGAGCTACTTCCACTACTTTAGTAAAAGCTTCAGGATCTACCATTGCTAGTTGTGCGAGCATTTTGCGATTTAAACCTACTTCAGCTTGTTTAAGTTGATGAGTCAACTTGCTATAGCTTAAGCCGTTCATTCTGGCTGCTGCATTAATGCGGGTAATCCAAAGACGGCGAAAATCGCGTTTACGTTTACGGCGATCGCGATAAGCATTACGTAATGCCTTCATTACCTGCTGGTTAGCAGTGCGAAATAGTTTGGAATGAGAACCACGGAAGCCTTTAGCTAGCTTGAGGATTTTTTTACGACGTTTACGGGCGACATTACCCCGTTTTACTCTACTCATAGTTAATAGTTAATATTTATGGATCTTATTCAATGGACGTTAGCAACTAATATTTAGCTGTAAGGCATCATAGTGCGAACTGCTTTTTCATCAGTCTCGTGTACTACTGCCATATTAGATAGGCGACGGCGAGTACGCTCTTTGCTTTTGCGCTCTAACAAATGGTTTTTGAACGCCTTGCGACGCATGATTTTTTTGCCACTACCAGTAATACGAAAACGCTTGGCAGCAGACTTTTTGGTTTTTAGCTTAGGCATGAGCTACAGATAATTAAACACAATTTATAATTGTACCTTGTTTTATTAAGATCTCCAGCAATTCAGTATTCAAATAAATACTTGATGATCTAACGGCATATGCTTTAATGGCTTTGAGTGATTATCATAAAATGTTTCTATGGCTCAATTCACCATTTACATTGCGGTAACTAGTCACGGTTTTGGTCATGCTGTACGAGCAGCGACGGTAGCCGAAAAATTACAGCAGTTACGTCCTGATATTGCCTTGCATCTAGTCACTGTTGCTCCTGAATGGCTGCTCAAGTGTTATATCAAAGGGGATTTCGTTTATCGCCCACGAGTTTTTGATGTAGGAGTAATCCAAACAGATAGCCTGACCATGGATCGACAGGCTACCTTGAGCAAGATGCAAAACATTATGAGCCAAGAAAAGTTCATTATTGCTGAAGAAGCGCAATATATCAAAGATCAGAATATTGGTCTGATTTTGGCAGATATTCCCGCTTTAGCTGCGCCAATTGCCCATGCTGCGGGAATTCCCTGCTGGATGATGAGTAATTTTGGCTGGGACTTTATTTATCGTGATTGGGGATCGGACTTTGAGAAAATCGTCGCCTGGACAGAAAACTATTATAGTAAGAGCGATCGCCTGTTTCGTTTGCCTTTAGCCGAGTCGATGAGCGCCTTTTTAAATCACACTGAGGTAGGATTGACGGGAAGTACACCCCAGTTTAATTCTGAACAATTGCGCCAGCAGTTTAACTTGTCTGCACCTTTAGCGAAAACCATTTTGCTCACTTTTGGTGGCTTAGGTTTGCAGTCAATTCCCTACGAAAACTTAAACCATTTTCCCGACTGGCAATTTATAACTTTTGATCCCAACGCACCCGATTTGCCCAATCTACTGAAAATTGGAGATCAAACTCTACGCCCTCTAGACTTTATGCCCATCTCTGGGAGAGTGGTTTCTAAACCAGGCTACAGCACATTCTCTGAAGCATTATGTTGTGATACGCCAATTGTCTCATTAACTCGTGAAGGCTTTGCCGAAGCATCTGTATTACTCAACAGCATTCAAGATTACTCTCAACATCAAATTATTTCCACTGACGAGTTTTTTACAGGTAACTGGGACTTTCTCCATCAGCCTTTACTTGCCCCGCGTAAAAGTGATCTCTTATCTAAGGATGGTGCAACGGCGATCGCTCAAGAAATTTCTGACTATTTTTCCTCCGCTCGTTGAATTAATAATCATTACTGTATTTCCCAAGAATCAATCATTTTCTCCACCGTCGGATAAAACTTATAAAATTTTGCTTTTTCGGCAGTATAAATAGCAATGTAAACCTGATTGTTTTTAATTGTAAAAGATTCCATTTGTCTTAACTGCAACGATCCCTGTTGACGAGAGTAAATCACTGTTCGGGCAGGAGAGTTGTCAATAGTAGTTTGGAAATTTTCGTACAGTTCTTTGTTGCCGCTTCCTGTTTGATTAATGCGATCTAAAACAGTTTGACTATATCGCTTAAGATCTGTTGGGTCAGAAGATAAATTTTCCACTGCCAGATGAACTTTTTCAGCAAATAAATCATCATCTGTTTCTTGGGGAGAGGTAAAGACAACCACTTCCCCTGTAATTGGATCGTCTATTTGTTCCTCAGACCAAGTTTGCGGATATTTAAGCGAAAATTGATAGTCGCTGTTTGTGTACTTGAGCAAGTTTTTCTCAGAATTTCGATTGACACCAAGGAAAAAAATTACTGTGGCGACAATGAAAGGTAGAGAAAGCACAGCCCAAATTATGCCCCGAACCGATTTAAGCGAGCCGATTAGTTTCTGAAGCTTACCTGTAGATTTAGATTTAACTAATGATGATGATTGCTGAGGCAAACGAAAACCATGAGCAAAGGGAGGCGGAAAAATGACCACATTTTGCCCAAAGTCTAGGTCATTTAATACTTCCGTTGCCGATTGATAGTAATTATCAGGCTGGCTTGCCACCATTTTATTTAGTACCCTAGCTAACTCAGGTCTAATATTTGCCTTGGGAGAAGGATTTAAATTAGTTAGATTATGAGAAATTATTTCATCTGATTTTGCTTGAATAGACTCTGACAATATACCCGTTAGGGCATAAATAATTGTTTTACCCAAAGCATGAATATCTGAACTGAAATCTGATTTTGCTGGCTGAGATTGGGGAGAGAAATCGGGGTTAAGAACCCTGGTTAAATTCTTCTGCTCAAATAAAACGGCATTTTTGATCGCCGCAAAATTGGTCAGAAACTTTTTCCCCTCTGAGTCTTGGATTAAGCTTGAAGGCTGAATATTTAGATGAGCCATTCCCAACTGATGGATAGACTCCAAAACTCGCAAAATTTCTTCTAGCCACGCCAAAGCTTCTGATTCATTAATTAGCGAATTATGCAACTTTTGCTCTAAAGTTATACCCTGAATGTACTTCCGAACCAGATAAAATTCGCGATCGCATTCAAAAAAAGCCAATAGTTGAGGAATTTGCGGATGCTGACTTATTTTCAGGAGAATGTCACCTTGGGCTATAAATGTTTGTCGGACTTTTTGCCAAGATTGCGCCCCTAAAATTTCATGATCGTATTGTGGTTGCAGTTGCTCAATTTGACATTGCACTGGGTTATTTGGCGCTAAATCTTCCGCAAGATATACTGTACTCCAGTCGTCTTGACTGAGCTGCTGAACAATGCGATAGCGATCGTATAGGATCTTACCAACTATGGACTTCATTCAGGTTTAGCTACGCTCGTAGCTAGGAATAATCAAGATGAAATTCTATTCTAACTAAAACAATTTGCTAACTAGATAGTTTTTGTGCCAATTCGTCCAAACGGGCTAATACTTCCCGACTATGAATACTGGGTCTAACTCCCAAGAAAGTGGCGCGTAAAATACCTTCAGGGTCAATCAAATAGGTGTGTCGCAAAGACATTGCACCAAGCCAAGACCCATAAGCTTTACTCACGCTACCGTCTGTATCAGCCAATAAGGGGAATTTTAATCCCTCTGAATCACAAAATTGGGCATGAGAATCAACATCATCCACACTAATTCCCAAAATTTGAGCATTTCTCGCTTGATATTCTGCCAAATCTTGTTGAAAACGGCGGGCTTCGATAGTACAGCCAGAAGTAAAATCTTGGGGATAAAAATAAAGTACAACCCATTGCCCTAAATAATCATCAAGAGCAATTTCCCCGTCTCCAGTGTTGGTTTGTAAGACAAATTCTGGGGCTGGTTGATCGATTGGTGGCTGCTTACCGCCCATTGCCCAAGTGCTAGATGGTGTTAAAGCGAAAAGCAAGACAGACAAGACGATGCTCAACCAAAATTGAATTGAAAATAAACGCTGCATAATGTACATAAAATATGATTTACTTATCATAAGATTACAAGTAATGCTCAAACCATAATTAAAAATTAACTTACATCCGCTTATTAAGTAAGGTGGTGTAGTTCTGTATTGAGCGCAGGCTGAAATTATTTTTCACACAAGTTGCCCCAATAAGCATACAAAAAATACGGAATTTATGAGTACAGATTTGATTGCACCTCACGGTGGAGAGCTAATAAATCGCCTAGCTACTGCCAAAGAAAAACAGGACTTCCTGGCTCAAGCAGATTCTTTGCCTATAGTTCAGCTAGACGAAAGAGCAACTTCCGATTTAGTTATGATTGCGATTGGTGGTTTTAGTCCGATCAATGGCTTTATGGGTCAGAATGATTATTTAAGCGTAGTCAAAGACATGCGTCTGGCGAATAATCTGCCCTGGTCAGTACCTATCACTCTCTCAGTCACATCAGCAGTAGCAGAGCCTCTAGAGATTGGTAGCTTAGTTCGCCTTGACGATCCCGATGGCAAATTTATTGGCGTGTTGCAACTTACAGAAAAGTATACTTACGATAAGCAACTAGAAGCCGAAAACGTATATCGCACGGATGAAGATAAGCACCCAGGAGTTAAGGTAGTTTACGATCAAGGAGAAATTAATCTGGCTGGGCCGGTTTGGCTTCTAGAGCGAGCAGATCATCCTCAATTTCCTAAATACCAGATCGATCCTGCCGCTTCGAGGGACATGTTCCAAGCAAAGGGCTGGAAAACTATCGTTGGCTTTCAGACTCGCAACCCCATCCACCGCGCCCACGAATACATTATTAAATGCGCTTTAGAAATAGTTGACGGTTTATTTTTGCATCCTTTAGTGGGGGCAACTAAAAGTGATGACATTCCCGCAGATGTCAGAATGCGCTGTTATGAAATTATGATCGAAAATTACTTTCCTCAAGACCGCGTCATCTTGGCAATTAATCCTTCGGCAATGCGCTATGCAGGTCCTAGAGAAGCTATTTTTCATGCTTTAATTCGCAAAAACTACGGCTGTACTCACTTTATTGTCGGTCGCGACCATGCAGGGGTAGGAGACTATTATGGAACCTACGATGCTCAAGAAATCTTTGGTGAATTTACACCCAAAGAATTAGGTATTATCCCGCTTAAATTTGAACATGCTTTTTACTGTACCCTGACAGAACAGATGGCAACAGCTAAAACTAGTCCTGCCAATAAAGATGAGCGAATTCATCTTTCAGGAACTAAAGTTAGAGCAATGCTGAGAGAAGGAAAAACTCCTCCGCCACAGTTTTCTCGTCCTAAAGTTGCCGAAGAATTAGCCAAAGCCATGAAAGTGAATTGATCTTGTTATTCAAGCTTGAGTTTAAGGCAACTATCAATTGTCGAAGTGAAATACTATAATTGGTTACAGGTCTGCAAGATTGAATTGAAATATATCTATATTGGCCTGTAACCTTGGCATTTCAGATAATATTTAGCAGTTATCAATTGATAGGCTAATCGCAGATTTCTCAACGCTAATAGCTAATATGGGACTTGACCGCCGAACTTTTCTACAGCAGGCTGGACTGGCTTTATTTACCTGGGGAGCAACCGAAGCGGGGATTTCTTCTCTTGGTAATCATAACCGTCTGACAGCCTTACTCAAATACCAGCAGACTCTAGCACAACCGACCAATCGTAAACTAGCTTTACTAATTGGCATTAATCAATATACGGCTCAGGATCATTTAGCGGGCTGCTTAATGGACGTGGAGCTACAAAAAGAATTACTGATCCATCGTTTTGGCTTTAATGCTAGCGATATTTTAACTTTGAGCGATCGCCAAGCCACCAGAGAAAATATCGAAACGGCTTTTCTGGAGCATCTAACCCAACAGGCGCAACCAGATGACGTAGTGGTGTTCCACTTTAGCGGGTATGGAGGTCAGGTTAAAATGCCTTTAGCTTCTAAAGAGGAAACATTAGAAACAACAGAAATTGCCAGAGATGGTTTTCGTTTAGCTAACAGCTTGATTCCCGTAGATGGACTGTCGTCTACCAAGAAAAATCTGATTGCCAACAGTATCCTCCAGGAGACTCTTCTAGTCTTGGCGCAAACCTTATCTACCCCTAAATGCACTTTTGTTTTAGATACTAGTTTCAACCAAACTCCTCGCAGTAAACATGGCAGTTTTCAAGTTCGCTCCCTCTCCGCGACAGCCGACAGTCCTGGTTCTCAAGAGCTGGCTTTTCTAGCGCAGCTACAGCATGATTTTGCTGACAAGGGATTAAAGCCTAGTAAGCGATCGCTTTCTCTCCCTGGAATAGTGCTATCTGCTGCTCATGATAACCAAGTAGCGGTGGAAAGACATTGGGATGGTTTCAGTGCTGGGCTGTTTACTCAAGCATTAACTCAACATTTATGGCAGATTACTCCTAGTAGTAAAGTACAGGTGGCAATAGGGAGAACCGCAGAAACCGTCGAACAGGTGATGGGGAGGAGACAAGAGCCAACTCTAAATAATCCAGATAAATCGGCGATCGCCTATTATTTTGGCTTGAGTGATGCCCCTAATGCTGCGGGAATTATCAGCAAAGTAGACAAAAACAATCGTGCCGAAATCAAGTTATTAGGTTTACCTGCCAATGTCATTAATAGCTATGGGGTTAATTCCTGCTTTAACTTAGTGCCTTCCGCTGAAAATTCAGCACCGCTTCAAGTCAAATCTAAAGCAGGCTTGATTGCTAAAGTCGAACCTCTAGCCCTGATAGAACCACTTAAGATAGGACAGTTAGTGCAGGAATCGATTCGGATGCTAAATCGCAATTTGAGCTTGAAGTTAGCCTTAGATGCAGATTTAAACCGAGTTGAGAGGGTTGATGCCACGAGCGCCCTAGCCAATATTCCAGCGATTAATTCGGCGGTAGTTGCTAAAGAACAAAATGCTGACTGTGTTATTGGTAAGGTTTTTAGCACGCTAGAGCCAGTTACGACCAATTCAGACAAGAATAATCAACCCTTTGCTTATGGTCTGTACACCGCGGGAGGAGATTTGATTGGCGAAACTATGGGGGCAGAAGAAGAGGCAGTGAAAGTGGCGATTGATCGTCTGCAACCTCAGTTTAATAATTTGCTGGCGGCAAAGTGGCTAGAGTTAACTAGTAATGAGTTTTCTTCGCTAATTAAGGCTAGTGCCACCCTACTCACCCCAGAAATAAAATCCCCGCTCTGGCAAAGATCGACCTTAGTAGCCCTAGATACTCTTCCATCGCCCAAAAAAAAGCTGTTTGCCGATACTGCAATTGAAGCAGCTAATAACTTACCAATCATAGCTAAAGGCACTGAAATTAGAATTAATCTGGGAAATACAGACGATCGCCAACTTTATACCCTAATCTTGGGTACTGATTCCCACTGCAATATCTATGCTCTGTATACTCCAGCACAATCCACGACTGTTGATGGGGTTGTTCAGCTTGAAGAAATGGCGATCGCTCCTCAAGGAGAATTAGTTCTTCCTCCTCCTGAAGATTCTTGGAAATGGAAGGTTTCTGAATCACCAGGAATTAATACTCTCTATGTTGTCCTGTCGGTTCAACCTTTTAGCAAAACCTTGAAAGCTTTTGCCAACCAGCAAAACTTCAAACTAGACCAACCACAGGTGCTGAATGTGACTAATCCCATCACCGTAGTTAACGCTTTAATGCAGGATCTACATAATAATAGTTCGGTTGAAACCAAGCTGTTACCTAATGAAGATGTCTATGCTTTCGACGTAAATAGCTGGGCGACTTTGAAATTTGTTTATGAAGTGACGAACAATGAACAATGAGCTAAATAAAGTGATTTAAACTCAGCTAATTTGGATCGGCTAAATGCAACCAACTGATATTGTAATTTTGTCTAATGCTCCTGGAGAGGTGACGACATGGGTACGTCCTGTGGTTAAAGCTTTAGAGCGGGTTTTTGAAGATCGAGCAATCATAAGGATTTCAGTGCTGTTGTCTCCCTGTCCCCATAGTACGGGTAAAGAAGCGGAGATCGCCTCTAGCTATCCAGCAGTAGATCGAGTCTTACCTGCTACTGAATTTTGGTCTTTTTTACTGTGGGGTAAAACCAAAGATAATTGGCAATGGCATCAGCGTGGCATAGTGGTTTTCTTGGGAGGAGATCAGTTTTATACCGTAGCTATTAGTAGGCGTCTAGGCTACTCCAGCCTAATCTATACAGAATGGGATGCTCGCTGGTATCGTTTTGTGGATCGCTTTGCTGCTATGAATCAAAAGGCGATCGCTCAAGTACCAAAATCCTATCGATATAAGTTTTCTTTAGTAGGAGATTTGATGGCAGACGTAGCGTTAGAGGTAAAATCCAAATCCAAATCTAATCCTAATCTCACGTCAGCTTTTTTAGTAGGTTTATTCGTCGGCTCAAAGCCAGCCAAGCTGTCTCAAGGAGTTCCTTTATGTTTGGCGATCGCTGAGGAAATTCAGCAGCAGCTACCGCAAACTAAATTTATGATTCCTGTTGCACCCACTTTAGATCTAGTTACTTTAAGCAACTATGCAAGTCGGCAACACAATGATTTGATCCCATCTTTAGGGAATGTCACAGCAGAGCTAGTTTACTCAACCCCTCAGCCACCTTATCTCATAACTTCTGGAGGAACAAAAATTGAGCTTGTCACTGAGTTTCCTGCTTACCAAACCATAGTTGACTGTCAACTGTGTCTAACTACCGTGGGTGCTAATACTGCTGAATTAACTGCGCTGCGAGTTCCGATGATTGTTTTACTACCAACTCAACAGCTTGATGCTATGCGCTCTTGGGATGGACTTCCTGGCATTTTGGCTAACCTACCAGGAATAGGAACAGTATTTGCCAAAGGGATCAATTGGCTGGTACTAAGGCAAGGTCGCTTGTTTGCTTGGCCAAATATTTGGGCAGGAACAGAAATTGTCCCAGAATTAGTGGGCAAGTTAGAACCAGAAACAGTGGCTCAATTAGTTCTCGATTATCTAAAGCATCCCGATCAACTGAAGATTATGAGCGATCGCCTGAATGTTGTTAGAGGACAAACTGGTGCAGCGGAGCAGATCGCAGATATAATAAAGCAAGAAATAACCAAAATTTAACAATCATTCAAACCAGCCTAGTTTACAGCTATACTAAGCTATGTGGCTTTAAGAAAAGATTGACTATCTTGTCAAAGATTATTCTTCAAGGTTATATTCAGGTTAATATTTGGTAGTATAACTTCTCAGTAATTTAGCGATCGCGCAATAATAGTAGTCAAAAGAAAATAAATTTAACTGGATTAGCCTTTAGAGGCAGTTAAGCTAAGTGTCGTTTAAAGCAAATAAAATCCGCTGGATTCCTATAAAGACATTAATCGGCTTAGTTTTGACAGTGTGTTAAAACATGCGTTGTAAGCTGTTATTATTCCATTTGTTGAGACTCCATTGTTTAATTGCATAATCAAGGCTCTGCTCATGAAACTAAACCGATAGTAGGTTTAGTAATAAATTTCAAAGATTGGACTATATGCATACCCCGCCCGGCTAATTTCAACACCATTAATTATTGAAACTCTAGCGTCCCCAGACGCAACCTAAAAGCATTGCTTTCACTGGTCGAGAACTAAAATAACTAATTTAATGGATTGTCTGAAACGGTTAGGCAAAATCAAATTAAACTTTGATGCTTGAAGTCACAAACATCTGTGTCCGCATTTAGTCTGCAAGAATTAACTATAATTATTTTTGTCTGTATGCTTTTATTTCATCTAATAGCATGGTCTAAGACTAAATCCTGTTGAGGTACACCATTTAAAAGTCGTGTGAAGGCAGAGGGCAGAGGAAAGAGGGCAGAAGGTTTTGAACTTCGTTAAAACTCCCTCCTAAAAAGTTCACTTTGATGGTGAGGGACGCGGAGGTTTCTCACCCTTGTCTAATCACCGTGTTGAGAATCGAATTATAGTATCAAACCTAATCAATAGGATAAGGGTTAAGGAAATAGCAGTGTTTAAAGCTGTTTTTAATTCATCTAGCACTTTAGATATTCGTTGTTACCAAAAAAAGCTATTAGCTTTGAGCCTGAACGCTTTTCCTCAAGGATAAGCTTCGCAAATAGCTTATAGCTATAGGGAAAACATGTCCCCACCGAACAAAGTTTCAGTGGTCTACAATCAGGAAAAGTCAAAACTTTTTCTGCCATACGCTAAGAGCTAGGGCAAAACCCTTTACTGCTTCTAAACCAAAATATTTAGTTTGTCAGTATTTTTGAGGAGAATAAATTAGCAGAACTAAAGTTCTGTATTTAAAAATAAATAGCTGAATTATTCGCAAAGATGCTCAAATAAATATTATTCAGCAACACTTTGCAGCAGTTATTAATTGGCTAAACTACGATGTTGATAGACTGTTTTTGAAGCAGTCTATGCCAGGTAAGCTATTTTGAACTTTTTTGCTTCGATCAATATTACTAAGATAAATAATTAACCATTTCTCAATCAATGGATTGTGTGGTTTTAGAACAGGCTTATTGATAATTAGCCCATCAGAATTTTTGAGGAAAATTAATGCCAAAACAGATCATTATTGCAGAACAACACCATATAGCGGCTGTTTTCTGGGAAGAACAAATTCAAGAGTTAATCGTAGCTACGGGTCATCAGCAGGTAAGCGACATTTATCTAGGTACGGTAGAAAATGTTATTCCTGGTATTGATGCTGCTTTTGTTAATATTGGTAACAGTGAGCGCAATGGCTTCATTCATGTTACAGATTTAGGCCCTTTACGTCTCAAAAGAAGTGCCGCCGCAATTACTGAACTACTGTCTCCGCAACAAAAAGCTTTAGTTCAGGTGATGAAAGAGCCGACTGGCAACAAAGGACCTCGACTTACGGGGAATATCACCCTGCCAGGGCGTTATTTAGTCTTAATGCCCTATGGTAAAGGAGTTAAGCTATCTCGTCGTATTTCTAATGAAAATGAGCGTAGTCGTCTACGTGCCTTGGCAATTCTGATTAAGCCACCTGGGATGGGCTTATTGATTAGAACTGAAGCCGATGGCAAAGCCGAAGAAGCCATTATGGAAGATTTGGAATTTTTGCAAAAACAGTGGGAAACAATTCAGTATCAGGCTAACTATGCAAAACCCCCAGTCTTGCTTAATCGCGATGATGATTTTATCCAGCGTGTGCTGAGAGACACTTACTCAGCCGAAGTTAATACGATTATGATTGATTCCTCATCGGGAGTCAAAAGAATCAAACAGCAGTTAGCAAATTGGAGTAGCGGACGTTCTCCCCAAGGTGTATTTATTGATTATCATCGAGAATCGGCTGAGATTCTCGATTACTACCGTGTCAATGCTGCTATTAGAGAAGCCTTAAAACCCAGAGTAGAACTACCTTCTGGAGGATATATTATCATTGAGCCAACGGAGGCTTTAACGGTAATTGATGTCAATTCTGGCTCGTTTACCCGTTCAGCAACTGCCAGGGAAACAGTGCTATGGACTAATACTGAAGCTGCTACAGAAATTGCTCGTCAATTACGCCTAAGAAATATTGGTGGAGTAATTGTTGTCGACTTTATCGATATGGATTCCCATCGAGACAAAATCAAACTGCTAGAACATTTTAATAATAGTCTTAAAGGAGATAAAGCACGTCCTCAAATCGCGCAACTTTCCGAACTTGGCTTAGTCGAGCTAACTCGCAAGCGCCAGGGTAAAAATATTTATGAACTATTTGGTCAGACTTGTCATACCTGCGGTGGTTTGGGTCAAATAGCTTATCTACCAGGGAAACAAGAAGCCGAAGCTCTCGAAACAGTTCCCGTTACAACCCCTCTGGCAATTCGCGAACCAGTAACTACTATTCGCCCCATAATTGCTGCTCCTACAGAAAGACCAGAAAAAATTACTATCTCGACTAAGAATAGTCTAAACATAGAACAGGACGATGATGAGCAGCCATCAGATTTAATTAATCATCCCAACTATCAAGAACAAGGTGGCAACAATAATGGTCGTCGTCGTCGTCGTAGCCGTCGTAATGATCTATTAATTAAAGACGAGCTGATTGAACAAGAAGCAAGAGCGAATGATGAAAATCTAGACTCAATTGCAGATAATAATGAAGAAGAACATAAGTCGCGATCGCGATCGCCTCGTCGAGATGAAGCTAGTTTAGAAAAAGTTACTGTCGAGATGAACGATCTTGAACAGGAAATATATGCCTTGATGGGGATTTCACCGTTAGTGTATGCTGACCAAGCAGCTACCGATCCTAAATCTGTGTTGGTTTATGTTAAAAAGCCAGGGGAAGAACTAGCTGAAAATGACTTAGAATCAGCGACAACCAATGGTAACATCGAACAATTGAAAACTAATAAAAAGCTCAAAACTAGAGGTAGAAAACCTAAAGTCAAAGTTGAGCTTGAACCTGATGCGATCGAGTCTGAATTATTTACTGAGCCAGAAGCGCTAGCGGAACTTGAACCAGCATTATTAGAGGTAGTAGTTGAGCCTGAAACACAAGAGTCTGAAACAGAACCTGATGCCAAAAATGTTCGCCGTCGCCGTCGTCGTCGTTCATCTGCTACCTAAATAAGCACAGGTATAGAAAGAAAAAAGTTAATATTTTAAGGCGTTGGTGACTAAATGTACTCTAAAAATCTTAAAAATTATATCTAGATTCACCAACGTCTTTTATTCATCCAAAAGATTTAATGAATAAATCTGACTTTGATAGTTCTTTACTGGCAGAATTTACGGCTCAAGATACTTTGATTGCTGGGGTAGATGAGGTTGGTAGGGGTGCTTTATTTGGTTCAGTTGTGGCAGCAGCAGTTGTGCTGCCACTTTGGGCTATACCTCAGCTAATTGCTTTAGGAGTTAAAGACAGTAAAAAATTGTCTCCTGTAAAACGGCAAAAACTGATCCAACCAATCCAAAATCTAGTTACAAGCTGGCAAATTAGCTTTGCTACTGTTGCAGAGATAGATAAACTGAATATTTTACAGGCTTCCCTATTGGCAATGAGGCGATCTGTACTAAACTTACCTGTTACTCCTGATATTTGTCTAATAGACGGTAATTTTCCCATTCCTAATTTAAGTATGACGCAAAAAACGGTGATCAAAGGAGATTTGCGCTCGCCAGTTATTGCTGCTGCGAGTATTCTGGCGAAAGTGTGGCGGGATGAACTAATAACTGACTTAGCTTATTATTATCCAGAATATGATTTGGCTTGTAATAAAGGTTATCCTACTGCTAGACATCTTTTGGCGATCGCCCAGCAGGGAATTACCCCCGAACACCGTCGCTCTTTTAAGTCTTGCCAATAAATAACCATAGCCGTAAAAAGTTAGCGGCGCGTTTTGAGTATGAAGATTCACACTCAAAAGCCGCCGCAGATTAGGATAAGTTTAGTTAACTGTTCGTAGGTAGTAAATGTCCTAACTTGAGTAGGTATTGCTATATAGAAAAACTTCTGTTCTATCAAAACCCCAAATCGGGAGTTAATTTAGAAGCAGATTCTGCTTTAGGCTGGACTTCCTGTGATGTCCATCTGAGATAGTCCTGTACCAATTGAGTCATTAATTTTTGCTTGATTTTGCCCAAAACTCCCTTGAGCAACTTATTCCCAGCCTTTTCTAAAAATGTTTTAGGTGTAAACATTAATGCTGTAGGCAATTCAACACCTACTTCTAAATCTGCTTGTCCTTCTAAAGTGGTTTGTCCATTGTGTTCATGAGGATACAGGACACCTTTTAACTTGAGGCTAAAACGATCATTAATGTAGTCAATTCCTTTAATTTGACAACCTACCGACTTTAAATAGACACTACTTTTCGAGCCAGACCAAACCTTAAGCTGGACAATTGGCTGAAAATGGTAAATCTCCATAAAGTTAATTGGTCTCATTTTTAGCTCGTACAAATCATCAGACATCTGTTTAATTAGCTGCGGATCGGCGATCGCCTGAACTAGTCTTTGAGGCTGACGTAGATAATGTTGAATCGGCGTTGCTTGGTTTTCTACCGATATTTGAACGGATTCTGATGCGTTAAAGCTAACGTACATTGTGTGAAACTGCTGATGTTTTTACTATTTATTAATTTTAAGTTACATTTCGTGACTATATTCTTTTTATATGAACAAATAATACTTTAGTCGTAATAAATTTTAGTTTTGATGAAATTATCCCTTGCTTATCTTGGTCCGACAGGAACTAATTCCGAAACTGCTGCTTTGGCATATTCAGCCTGGTTATCTGATAGCCAACAAGTAGCTGCTACTTTAAATCCACATCCTAGTATTGCTTTGGCGATGCAGTCTGTAATTAGAGGTGAAGCAGATCGAGCCGTCGTACCGATTGAAAACTCAATTGAAGGTAGCGTCACAGTTGTTCTCGATACTCTTTGGCGATCGCCTAAACTACAGGTACATCAAGAATTAACGCTCCCAATTTGCCATGGTTTATTATCCTATGCTGATTCACTGACAGATTTAAAAACTGTCTATTCTCATCCTCAAGCTTTAGCGCAATGTCAGCAGTGGCTAGAAAACCATTTACCTCAGGTACAGCTAGTGCCGACAAAATCCACCACAGACGGAATTCAGTTGCTTAAAAACGAGCCAACCGCGGCAGTCATTTCTGCCCCTAGAGCAGCCAAAATATACGAAATACCATTACTAGAAACAGATATCAAAGATAGCCCAGATAACTGTACTCGTTTCTGGATTGTCAGTTCGCAAATTAGCGATCGCGGTAGTCATCTGGCTTTAGCCTTTAGTTTGCCTCACAATGCTCCAGGAGCATTGGTTAAAGCTTTAGAAATCTTTGCTCGTAGAAATATTAATCTGAGCAAAATTGAATCCCGCCCCACGAAGCGTTCTTTGGGCGAATATATTTTCTTCATCGATTTGGAAGGCAACTCTCATGATCGACAAATCCGAGATGCCTTGGCTGATTTAGCAGCCTGTACGGAAGTTTTGAAAGTGTTTGGCAATTATAATCTCTTACCAATAGCAGGTTAAACCAGGTTCATTTTACAGCCTATAGTTTTGATGATAAAAAAAAATCTAACTCCATTGTCTAGATTAACTGTCTAGATTAATCCTCTAAAGCATCTTTTAAAGCTGTTCTAGCTGCTAAATGACTACGGGTGGAGCTTAAAATCTCATGCTCTCTTTGTAAACGTTCTAGAGTATCCTGCATTTCTAATAAAGCTTGCTGTTCTGAGGCTACGCCATATAAATTGCTTGCTACCCAATAAGATAGCTCTGTAGGAGAACTAGGTAGATCATCAGGAAGTTCAATTTTTTGACTGGTTAATTTGGCAGAAAGATGCACCACATCTCGTAGTAAATCCTCGACTTCTGTTGCCATTGGATTAAGGTCTTCTGTAGCTGGTTTATCCTCTATCCATTCGACTAAACCGACGCGATAGGGCTTTTCGCGCACGTATTCTAAAACCTTAAATCTTTGCTGTCCAAAACTGAGCATTTTCATGCGATCATCAGGCAGTCTCTGGAAATGAAGAATTTCAGCACAACAGCCATATTCGGCAATCTTCCCTGTAGCAGGATCGATGGACAAGACCCCAAAACGGCGATCGTGTTCTAAAATCGTATTCATCATAATCCGATAACGATATTCAAATATATGTAGCGGTAACGGACGACTAGGAAACAATACTAATTCAGGCAGAGGAAATAAGGGTAGTTCTCTAACTGCGATGGAAGAAGATGTCATCTAAACTTATTTTTAGCTATTTTTGATACTATTGCTTACTTATCTACTTTAGCTGATTTCTTAGCAGAAGGTATCTACTCACAAATCCTTGACTTTTAATCCTAATAAACTTCTATTATTAAACTATTTTTTGCTCACATATTTCTCAAATATACGATTAAAAAAATTAATCAAAGATCATCGAAGATTAAACACCAATTAATAAAGGCATTTTGACCTATCCCTATGGTTGACTTATGGACAATTTTAAAACCTAACTTTTGATAAAATCTAACATTCATTTCTTTTTGAGTCATTAAAATTGCTGGAAAACCAGAAGGAATCACTCTCGATTGCAACTGTTGAGACAGAAGTTGTGTGCCAATTCCTGTTCCTCTTAATTTTCTCTCAACCACCATATTATTCAGATACCATGTTTGCTTTTGAGCTACTACTTGCTCTTTGATCTGATCAATTGCTGTCATGACTTCAGATAATCGTTGACATGTTGCTCGACCAACTTTTAAAGGTGCTAATAGCCAGCCTGAACGAACCTTAGCGATAAGACCAAGAGAACTAGATTCGGGAGGATGCCAAAAAGCCATTGCTTTAATTTGTCTTATTCCAGGAGGTTGATCGGATTCAACTAAAGCAAAACTTTGACCAATAGGCATAGGTGGAGAAAGATTGAGTTTTAGGTTAGCTTTTAAACCCCACCGTAGCGATTTTAACCTAGTTGATGGATCGACAAAAATGTATTCATGAGAGGGATTATTATAAAAAGCCTCGGCTAACAAAACAGCAGCTAAATCAAAATCTTGAGGAGTTAATTCAACAGTCTCTAGCTGAATCTTGTTTTCCATAATTACAAAATTTAGCTATTTATTTTGGTTTTCTAACTTTATATTTACAAAATTACCCTCTAGAAGCAAATCTAAAGGGCAAAGAAAACAATAATTATATATCTATCTAAAAAGTATGCTTAAAGCTTAACTTCAATATCAACACCAGCAGGTAAATCTAACTTCATCAAGGCATCAATTGTTTTAGAAGAAGGTTTGTAAATATCAATAATACGACGGTGAGTACGAGTTTCAAAGTGTTCGCGAGAGTCTTTATCGACGTGAGGCGATCGCAAAACACAATAAATTTTTCTTTTAGTTGGCAAAGGAATTGGACCAACTGCCGAAGCATTAGTTCGATTTGCCGTATCAACTATCTTGTCACAAGATGTATCCAGTAAGCGTTGGTCAAAAGCTTTGAGGCGGATGCGTATTTTCTGTTGTTGGATCGTTGCCATGATTGATTGTCGAGGTACAGGTACGGAATAAAATGTTTAGCTCAAGGCTGGCAGAAGATACTGTCTGCCTATTTTTATTGTCTCACACAAAGTAGGGGAGAAAACAATGTCGGCGATTTAGCTGGGTAAATCCCTAACAATATTCTCCCCACAGGATTAGGTTGTTCTTAAGACTACTTAATAATCTTAGAAACTACACCAGCACCAATAGTGCGACCACCTTCGCGAATTGCAAAACGCATTCCTTGTTCGATCGCGATGGGGTTGATTAACTCCACACTCATTTTAATGCGATCGCCAGGCATTACCATTTCTACTGCGCTGCCATCATCAGAGGTGTAGTCAGTGATCGTACCAGTTACGTCGGTAGTACGAACATAAAATTGAGGACGGTAGTTTTTGAAGAAAGGAGTGTGACGACCACCTTCTTCTTTGGTTAGAACGTATACTTCTCCTTCAAACTCGGTATGAGGAGTAATAGAACCAGGTTTTGCCAAAACCATACCGCGCTCGATGTCTTCTTTGGCAATACCGCGAAGAAGCACTCCAACGTTATCTCCCGCCATACCTTGATCCAAAGTTTTTTGGAACATTTCTACGCCAGTTACAGCAGCAGTACGGGTATCTCTAATACCAATAATGGCAATAGTTTCACCTACTTTAACAACACCCCGTTCAATACGTCCAGTTGCCACAGTACCACGACCAGTGATAGAGAATACGTCTTCTACCGCCATCAAGAAAGGCTTATCGATTTCACGTTCTGGAGTTGGGATATAGGTATCAACCTGCTCCATTAGAGCGTGAATTTTGTCAACCCACTTGTCTTCTCCTTTTTGAAGTTTAGGGTTAGCAGCCAAAGCTTCCACTGCTTTTAAAGCAGAACCAGAAACAATGGGAATATCGTCACCAGGGAAATCATATTCGCTCAATAGCTCACGAATTTCCAGCTCAACCAATTCTAGTAGCTCCTCATCGTCTACTTGGTCTTCTTTATTCATGAAAACTACCAAACTAGGAACACCTACTTGTTTAGCCAATAGAATGTGTTCGCGAGTTTGAGGCATTGGGCCATCAGCAGCAGATACTACCAAAATACCGCCATCCATTTGAGCAGCACCAGTAATCATGTTTTTAACATAATCAGCGTGTCCAGGACAGTCTACGTGAGCATAGTGGCGATTTTCAGTTTCGTACTCAACGTGAGCAGTATTAATTGTGATCCCACGAGCTTTTTCTTCAGGAGCCGCATCAATATCTTCGTAGTTTCTGGCTTTAGCACCACCCATAGCAGCCAAAGCTAGAGTAATAGCTGCTGTTAAAGTAGTTTTACCATGGTCTACGTGACCTACAGTACCAATATTAGCGTGATCTTTATTACGTTCAAACTTTGCGCGTGCCATTAATTTATTTTTTCCTTATTTAAACAAAAGTGTTCCCTTTATTTCTAGCGATAATTGCCTCAGCTTCATTTTGAGGAACATCACTATATTCGCTGAACTCCATTGAGAAGATACCTCGTCCTTGGGTTTTAGAACGGATATCTGTAGCATAACCAAACATTTTTGCCAAAGGAACTTGAGCATCAACTTTGGCTATGCCACTGTCAGAATTCATGCCTTCAATGTTGCCTCGACGAGAGTTTAAGTCACCAATTACATCCCCCAAATAATCTTCGGGAACTTCGACTTCAACTTTCATCATTGGCTCCAACACCACAGGAGCAGCCTGATTGACCGCATCCCTAACTGCCATAGAACCAGCCACCTTGAAAGCCATCTCGTTAGAGTCTACATCGTGGTACGAACCATCAACCAACGTCACCTTGATATCTATCAAAGGATATCCTGACAAGATACCAGATTCGCAGGTTTGTTTCACCCCTTGCTCAATCGGCGGGATAAATTCCTTGGGAATTGTGCCACCAACAATTTTAGAAATAAACTCAAATCCAGAACCAGGTTTGGCAGGTTCTACTTCTAAGACGGCATGACCATATTGACCCTTGCCACCGCTTTGCTTGATGTACTTGCCAACTCCTTTCCCGCTGCGACGAATCGTTTCTCGATACGCGACTTGAGGTTTACCGACAGTAGCCTCAACGTTAAACTCCCTCAACATGCGATCGACTAAGATTTCTAGGTGAAGTTCACCCATTCCAGCGATCACAGTCTGATTAGTTTCAGGGTTGGTGCTGACGCGAAATGTTGGATCCTCATCTGAAAGAGTTTGTAGAGCTTTCGATAGCTTTTCTACATCACTTTTAGTTTGAGGTTCAACGGCCACAGAAATTACTGGCTCAGGAACATATAGAGATTCTAAAATAATTGGATTTTCATCATCGCATAATGTGTCACCTGTAGTTGCAAACTTAAGACCGACTATTGCTCCCAAATCTCCTGCTCTAAGCTCATCTACTTCAATGCGCTCATTGGACTTCAGCACTACTAAGCGAGAAATCCGCTCTTTTTTTTGCTTGGTCGAATTATAAACGTAAGTTCCCTTTGCTAAAACTCCTGAGTATACTCGAATAAAAGTTAAACGACCAAATTTATCACTAGCAATTTTGAAGGCTAATGCAGCAAAAGGCTCATCATCATCAGAATGTCTGACGGCTTGCTCTCCATTAGGTAGTTCACCAGTAATTGCTGGAACTTCAGGAGGGGCAGGTAAGTAATCTACTACTGCATCTAATAAATCTTGTACTCCTTTATTTTTAAAAGCAGAGCCACACAACACCGGCATGATTGAACTGTCAATAGTTCCCTGGCGAATTGCTGCCTTAATTTCAGCTTCGCTAAATTCCTCCTCCAGCATAAACTTTTCGAGAAGTGCCTCGTTTATTTCTGCCAGAGACTCGATTAACTTAGCTCTATATTCTTGCGCTTGAGCCTGAAGCTGTTCAGGAATATCGGTTTCCTCAATTTCTTTGCCGAGATCATCTTTGTAGACGATCGCTTTCATCCGCACTAGATCAACAATCCCCGTAAATTCAGCTTCGTTACCAATAGGAATTTGAATTGGCACTGCATTTGCCTGAAGTCGCTCTCTAATTTGTTCATGAACCTTAAAAAAGTTGGCTCCGGTGCGATCCATTTTGTTGATGAAGGCGATTCTAGGCACATTGTACCTATTTGCCTGTCGCCATACGGTTTCAGACTGAGGCTGTACACCGCCAACAGAGCAGAAAACAGCGATTACGCCATCAAGAACCCGCATTGAGCGCTCCACCTCAATCGTAAAGTCTACGTGTCCAGGAGTGTCAATAATGTTGATTTTGTGGTCTTTCCAGCTAGTACTGATAGCAGCGGCAGTGATGGTAATTCCTCTTTCCTGTTCCTGCTGCATCCAGTCCATTGTGGCAGCACCATCATGAACCTCCCCCATTTTGTAGGCGATGCCAGTGTAAAAAAGAATTCGTTCTGTTGTTGTTGTTTTGCCCGCATCTATATGAGCTGCAATACCAATATTTCGTACGCGCTCGAGAGGGATGTTACGTCCCACAAATACCTCCTTGCATCTTGCAGGATGAAACTGCTAAATAAGTATCAATATTTAGCACCATTTATAATTCTATACTTTTATCCAATAATTAAGGTGACAGTCTTAGATTAATTCCTTAAGTATTTTGTCTTAACTGATTTTTCAATTTAGCTGAAAATACAATGACCAATTGAGAATCTAGGTTTTAAATAAAATTTGAATTTGAAGCAATTGTGCCGATGACTAAAAAATATAGCTAAAGCTGAATAATTTTAACAGATAACTAGCTACATAAATTTAGACATCAGCAGCTTTATGATTAACAGCCAGCGACTTGTCTAGTTAATGTTTAATAACGATAGTGAGCAAAAGCTTTGTTTGCTTCTGCCATACGATGAGTCTCATCTCTTTTTTTCATTGCACCACCTGTTTCATTGGCAGCATCCATGATTTCGCTGGCAAGCTTAGTCGCCATGGTACGTCCACCTCTTGAGCGGGCAAACTGAATTAACCAGCGTAAAGCTAAAGTAGTTCCTCTACCCTGCCTTACTTCCATTGGGACTTGATAGGTTGCTCCCCCAACTCGGCGTGCCTTAACCTCTACTAAAGGAGTTAGATTCTTAATGGCTTGCTCAAAAACTTCAATTGGTGCATTTCCAGTTCTTTCGCCGATAATTTCCATGGCATCATAAATGATGCGGGCTGCCAAAGACTGCTTGCCACTACGCATGATTCTTCTAATAGTCATGCTGAGTAGACGACTATTGTATACGGGATCGGGGGGGACGGGGCGTTTTTTATTGCTAGAACGACGAGACATTTGCTTGTTGGTTTAAGTTAGAGAATATATAAATATGAATGAATTACTTTCAAGATTGATCGCATTAGCATACTTAAAAGCGATCGCTCTAAAGAAATCAACCAATCATAAACAGAATTATCTGTGATCAAAAGCTGATTAGATTAGCTTAGTTAGTTCTGTTAGGAGAGTGGAAAATACTTAATTAAGTATCACCACCATTATTACTGACTGAAGCTCTCATCATTGGCTAGCTATCTAAAAACACCATATTTTTAACGGCAACTCTTAAAATATAGATGTATCATAGCTGTTTAACTTCAACAGTTTAAAATGTCAGTTTTGCCTATGATTTAGGACGTTTGGTTCCGTATTTAGAACGGCTTTGAGATCTATCTTTGACTCCTGTTGTATCCAAAGTACCACGCACTATATGGTATCTAACCCCAGGAAGATCCTTAACCCGACCTCCTCGAATCAGAACTACAGAGTGTTCCTGCAAGTTATGTCCAATTCCAGGAATATATGCTGTGACCTCAAATCCTGAAGTTAGACGAACCCTGGCTACCTTTCTCAGTGCCGAGTTAGGCTTTTTAGGTGTGGTGGTAAAGACTCTCGTACATACTCCTCGACGTTGAGGGCATTCTTTAAGAGCGGGAGATTTAGTTTTCTTTTGAAACTTTGATCTTTCGCTACGGATGAGCTGCTGAATAGTGGGCATGAGTTATTGGCTTGTGTGATTTTTAGTCTCCTTAATTGCTTAATGTCAAAAAGATATAGCACAATAGCAGACAAATTCCGATTATAGATTAATTTTAACCAGTGCGTCAATTTTTAAGCAGATTTAGGAAAAGAAATACCACAGCCACAAGTTTTTGGCTGGTGAGGATTGTGGAAGCGAAATCCTCCTCCCATGAGGTCTTCAGCATAATCTAGTTGTAAAAATTCGACATGTTTCCAAGACTGAAAATCGACTACTAGGTTAATTCCGTTGACTTCTAATCGGCGATCGCTTTGAGCGATCTGAGACTCGTTTATTTTTACTTCAGATTCAAAGGTCAAATCGTAAAAAAAATCCAGACACCCACCTGGCTTAACAATAAGTCTTAGGTAAGCATCTGGAATCTTGCGATTCAGCTTGATGCGCTGAATTTCAGCTACTGCCGCGGGACTAATCTTAACCATAAAAACGCTTGTTCTAACTAATTTATCTCTATATAAGTTATGCTACACAAAATTTTTGCCGGCGATCGCTTATAGTTAATCAAAATCAAGATATTTATAGTCAAGCTAGTTGTGCAAAACAAGCTGACGTTGTTTAGTTACTAGGCGAAAAGACTACTATTGGCGAGCATAATCATCACTGAAGCGAATAATGTCGTCTTCTCCTAGATATTGGCCATTTTGGACTTCAATTAAGACCAAATTAATTACCCCAGGATTTTCGAGTCTATGGGTGGTACATTGAGGAACATAAGTAGATTGATTACTGCCTAAGATCATTACCTGTTCACCACAAGTAACTTTAGCTGTACCTGAAACTACAATCCAATGCTCACTGCGATGATGATGCATTTGCAAACTCAAACGATGACCAGGATTTACTTCAATCCGCTTGATTTTATATCCTGTTCCTTCTTCCAAGGTAGTAAACGAACCCCAAGGACGAATTTCAGTAGCAGCAACTCCTGATGGCGCAGCAGGCATGAATTTTACTTCGCTGAGGTTAGAACTTGATTTGGTTTTTGTAGATTGAGACATAATTGCTTGACTTATGTGACGAAAAATATAATTTGAACTTAATTTAATTTATATCTGTAATTTGCTCTTGTCATGCTCAAACAGAGTCAACTTACCCACAAGATAACAAACAATTGTCGAGAAATTAAAGACAAAGTTTTAATACAAGCAGGATCTATATCTAATCTTCATATAAAAGAGTTTGTAAGCGCCAAAAACTGCAACTGAATTAAAGTTTGATTAAAGCTAATGGTTTTCATCCGAAATATCTAGTACATACATAAATGCTTCCTAAATATTTATTTAAGAATTTCGCACATTGAATTCAGGACTACTAAGATACCCTCTCAGCGGGCAAAAGCCAATAAGTGAAGCGTTCTTAGGAAGTGAGTGAGCTTACTAGATGTACGTGATTAATAATTTTGCCGAAACTGTAATGGATCGAGCTTTTTATTAGATGTTAGTTCCGCTACAATAATATTATGCTATGAAATCGAGACGCAAGTGTTCAGCATTTATACAGATATTAACCCTGAAGATTGATTAGATTGCTTGTCAAATAATCATTTGAAATTTTTGTATATTTACTTTATGTAAAGCTAGCTAATATCGTAAGATTAGCTAGCCTTCTCGATTCAACGTCTAGTACTTTTTGATGGGCGTTATTCTGTAGTTTACATTTAGCGCAAGCGTCGCAGGCAAATCCTTAAAAGTATCGGTATAAAAATATACCGATACTTTGTACCCCTCATCAATAGTCTGGAGATCAAGTCTATCCAAATATAATGACAAGCCAAAAGTTATTAAAGAGTCTTTAACTTACTCCAGAAAAATTTTAAATAGCACCCATTCTGCAAAAGGTTATCTCTAACAATTTATTACATCTGTATGAGCGAGCAAGAAATGAAAATTTTAAATAGCAGTAATAATACTAATATAGTATCTCAGCAAGATTTATCGACTAAGCCATTTTCAGGTCAACGATGGCTAGTAGAAGAAAGAGACGCTTGTGGAGTAGGTTTTATTGCCTATCAAGATGGTCGTCAAAGTCACAAAATTGTTAGACAGGCTTTAAAAGCATTGGGATGCATGGAACACCGTGGTGGGTGTAGTGCCGATCGCGATTCGGGAGACGGTGCAGGGATCATGACTGCCTTACCTGCAAAGATTTTTACTGATTGGTTTGCTCAAAATGAGATTACTCAGCCTGAAGCAGAAGCATGGGGAGTGGGAATGGTGTTTCTACCTCAAGCTAGTGAGAAAATTGCTGAATTAAAACAATACATAGAGAAAGTAGTAAGAGCAGAAGGTTTACAGATATTGGGCTGGAGGGAAGTTCCTGTGCGTCCTGAAGTATTGGGACAACAGGCGAGAGATAACCAACCTCATATTGAGCAAATTGTGGTGAGTTCACCTGATGGGTTAAGGGGAGATGATTTAGAGCGAAAATTATATATTGCGCGATCGCGCATCGGCAAGAAACTCTCGGACGATTTTTATATTTGTTCTTTTTCCTGTCGTACTGTTGTCTATAAAGGCATGGTACGAGCAGTTATTTTGGGTGAGTTTTATCAAGATCTAGCTAATGCAGATTACGAAAGCAGTTTTGCTGTTTATCATCGTCGCTTTAGTACCAACACCATGCCTAAATGGCCCTTTGCTCAACCAATGAGGATTTTGGGTCATAACGGCGAAATTAATACTCTGTTAGGCAATATTAACTGGATGTCTAACCGAGAAAAAGAATTAATCGCCAACAATGAGGTAACTCTACCAGGCTGGACTCACGATGAGATTGAGGGATTAACACCAATTGTCAACAATGATAACAGTGATTCTTATAACTTAGACAGTGCCATGGAATTATTGGTGCGAACAGGTCGGAGTATTACCGAAGCAGCCATGATCCTCGTGCCAGAAGCATACCAAAATCAGCCTTCTTTGGCAGAGTATCCCGAAATTGTGGACTTTTATGAATATCACAGTGGACAGCAAGAACCATGGGATGGGCCTGCTCTATTAGTATTTAGTGATGGCAAAACTGTAGGGGCAGCTTTAGATCGTAATGGTCTGCGTCCTGCTCGCTACACGATTACTAAAGATGGTTATGTAGTTGTAGGGTCAGAAACAGGAGTGGTAGGTATTCCTGATGAAGAAATAGTAGAAAAAGGTCGCCTAGGTCCTGGTCAAACCATTGTGGTCGATCTTCAAACTAAAGAAGTGTTGCGTAATTGGGAAGTAAAACAAAGAGTAGCTAAAGCAAATCCCTATGGAAAATGGATCGAGCAACATCGCCAAACAATTGCTGCTCAGGAATTTGGCAGAGAAAACTTGTTAACTGCGGAGCAACTGTTGAGTTATCAAACTGCTTTTGGCTATACGGCAGAAGATCTTGAGCTGATTATTCAGTCGATGGCGATCAATGGGAAAGAACCCACCTTTTGTATGGGAGATGATATTCCTTTAGCGGTACTTTCAGATAAACCAAGACTGCTTTATGACTACTTCAAGCAAAGATTTGCCCAGGTAACCAACCCCGCAATCGATCCTTTACGGGAAAGTTTAGTAATGTCTTTGTCCATGCAGCTTGGAGGCAAAGGCAACATACTTAATCTTAAGGCTGAAGATGCTAGGTTGTTGAAGTTAGAGTCTCCTGTGTTAAATGATGAAGAATTAACAGCGATCGCCTCTTCTGGGTTAAAGACTCAGACTCTTTCAACTCTATATCATATTGTCACTGGCCCTGATGGTCTTAAGGATGCAGTGGCTCAACTGTGTCAAGAGGCGATCGCTGCGGTTAAAGCGGGAGTAGAAATTATTGTTTTAAGCGATCGCGAAGCATTCCCAGAGGGAAATCGCCCTGCGGCGGAAAATATAAGCTCTGAATATAGCTACATCCCCCCATTATTAGCTGTAGGCGCAGTGCATCATCACTTAATTGAGCGAGGATTGCGCTTAAGAGCTTCATTAGTGGTTGATACTGCTCAGTGTTGGAGTACCCATCATTTTGCTTGCCTGATTGGTTATGGCGCATCGGCTGTCTGTCCTTATTTGACTTTAGAAAGTGTACGTCAATGGTGGAATAATCCGAAGACGCAAAAACTGATGGAAAATGAGCGCATTGAAGCCATTAGCCTGGCTAAAGCACAGCAAAACTATCGTCAGTCGATCGAGGCAGGGTTATTAAAGATTCTTTCTAAGATGGGAATTTCTCTACTATCTTCCTATCATGGAGCGCAGATTTTTGAAGCTTTAGGTTTGGGGATGGATTTGGTCAATCTTGCTTTTACAGGAACAACTTCTCGTTTAGGTGGTTTGACGGTAGCTGAGTTAGCTCAAGAAGTAATTGCTTTTCATCACAAAGCTTTTCCTGAACTTTTGGATAAAAAGCTGGAAAACTATGGCTTTGTTAAATATAAAAAAGGTGGAGAATATCATATGAACTCCCCTGAAATGTCGAAGGCTTTACACAAGGCGGTAGAAAGCAGAGATTACGACCATTACGAGCTTTACAAGCAGCATCTACACGGAAGACCAGCAACGGCACTCAGAGATTTATTAGACTTTAACAGCGATCGCCAATCTATTGCTCTAGACGAAGTAGAATCGGTAGAGAGTATCTTGAAACGCTTTTGTACTGGCGGGATGTCCTTGGGTTCACTATCTCGCGAAGCTCATGAAACCCTAGCCGTAGCAATGAATCGTATTGGCGGAAAGTCAAACTCAGGGGAAGGTGGCGAAGACTTGATCCGCTTCAAAGTTTTAGATGATGTAGGCGCAGATGGAAAATCCCCCACACTACCTCATCTCAATGGCTTGCTCAATGGCGACACTGCTAACTCAGCAATCAAACAGGTGGCATCAGGACGCTTTGGGGTAACGCCAGAGTACTTAATGAGCGCTCAACAGCTAGAAATAAAGCTAGCTCAGGGGGCAAAACCAGGAGAAGGAGGACAACTACCAGGGAAAAAGGTTAGTCCTTATATTGCTTCTTTAAGACGTTCTAAGCCAGGGGTGACTTTAATCTCGCCTCCTCCCCACCACGATATCTATTCCATTGAAGATTTGGCACAGTTAATTTTCGATCTCCACCAAATCAATCCTCAAGCCAAAGTGTCGGTTAAGTTAGTGGCAGAAATTGGCATCGGGACAATTGCCGCAGGGGTAGCCAAAGCCAATGCCGATGTCATCCAAATTTCGGGTCATGATGGAGGAACAGGAGCATCACCTCTAAGTTCGATCAAACACGCAGGAGTACCCTGGGAGTTAGGGCTAACGGAAGTACATCGAGTGCTGTTGCAAAATCAACTGCGCGATCGCGTTTTACTCCGTGCTGATGGTGGGTTAAAAACTGGCTGGGATGTAGTGATGGCTGCTTTGATGGGTGCAGAGGAATATGGCTTTGGTTCAATCGCGATGATTGCTGAAGGCTGCATTATGGCAAGAGTTTGTCACATGAATACCTGTCCTGTAGGGGTGGCAACACAACAACAGCACCTAAGAGATCGTTTTAAAGGTATTCCCGAAAATGTGGTTAACTTCTTTTTCTTCGTGGCCGAGGAAGTGCGATCGCTTTTAGCAAAACTAGGTTATCGCAGTCTGGATGAGATTATTGGCCGTACCGATCTCTTAGTGCGTAATACTGAAGTTCAAATTGCTAAAACTAATGGTTTAGATCTAAGTTGCCTGATCGAGTTACCTAGCGTCAAATCAAATCGAAGCTGGTTAAAGCATGGAGATGTTCATACTAACGAGACAGTATTAGACGATGAAATCTTAGCAGATGAAGCGGTTCTAGCAGCGATCGCCGATCATGGTAGAGTAGCTAAAGACTTAATTATTTTAAACACTGACCGTAGTGTTGGTGGTCGGATTTCTGGAGCGATCGCTTCCCAGTATGGCAATAGTGGCTTTGCTGGTGAAATTACTTTGATCTTTAAAGGCTCGGCTGGTCAAAGCTTTGGTGCATTTAATTTACCTGGAATGAACATGATTATTGCGGGTGAAGCTAACGATTATGTTGGCAAAGGAATGCATGGTGGCGAAATTATTATTGCTCCTAGTAGCAAGTCTACTTATGATGCTGCAACTAACGTAATTATTGGCAATACCTGTCTTTATGGCGCAACTGGTGGCGCGCTTTATGCTAATGGGCGGGCAGGAGAAAGATTTGCCGTACGTAACTCCATGGGCAAAGCAGTGATCGAAGGTGCAGGAGATCACTGTTGTGAATACATGACAGGCGGTTTAGTTGTCGTCTTGGGTGAAGTTGGTCGCAACGTCGGTGCTGGGATGACGGGTGGTTTAGGCTATTTCCTCGATGAAAACAATAGTTTTCCTAGCAAGGTAAACACTGAAATAGTTAAGGTACAGCGAGTTGAATCTCAGGTGGGAGCAAAACAACTTCAAGAAATGATCGAACAGCACGTTGCGAAAACTGGTAGTGCTAAAGGTCAGGCTATTTTAAAAGATTGGGATCATTATCTTGGTCAATTCTGGCAGGTAGTACCCCCTTCAGAAGCCGATAGTCCAGAAGTAACTGAGTCCAAGACTCTTACCTCCGTCTAGTTCAAAGCTCTAAGCTTTGCTCCTTTATTCAAGCAATCGCTGTTTTAATTTTAAAGATGGCAACAATCCCAGTCATAATTTAGAGTGAGAGGACGCAGTTTTTAGTGTCCTCTTTTTGTTTGGCAATACAATAAAATTTAGCCTTTACAGTACAGCTTCATGACTATTAGCAGCGATCGCCCAAAACTAGTTAACTTTTATACTTCTCCTGTCGGTAAAAAAATCATTACAGGGATTACAGGACTTGGTTTAACTTTATTTGTCCTCGTTCATATGGTGGGCAACCTGACCTTGTTTGCTGGAACTAAAGCCTATAATCAGCTTGCTCATTTTATTGATAGCTTGGGGATTTTACTTTATCTAATTGAGTTGATCTTATTGGCGATCGCCATTTTTCACGCAGTAGTCGGCATTAGCATTCGGCTAAACACCCTTAAAGCTCGACCAGTTGCCTATAGCCAGTTAAAAAGCGTAGGAACACCTAGTAGACAGTCAATTAGTTCCCGCAGCATGTTAATTACTGGCATAGTGCTATTAGGATTTTTGGCCTTACATCTAGCAACTTTCAAATTTGGGGCATATTACTCCACTGTGATTGATGGAGTGGAGATGCGAGATCTATCAAGCTTAGTGATGGAAAAGTTTCACAACCCTGTTTATGCCTTCGGTTATGCAGGAGTAATGATTGTCTTGGCTTTGCATTTGCGCCACGGAATCTGGAGTGCTTGGCAATCAATTGGTGTGCTTAACTCAAAAATTAGTCCTGTAGTTTATGCGATCGCTCTTATTTTAGCTATTTTGATTGCACTGGGCTTTATTGTTTTACCTTTAGCTATCTATTTCAATTTGCTTAATTAATATTAATGTAATTAAATCGCCTAAATGCCACAGATTAAAGTTTACGGACTACAAAAAAATCTTGAACCAAAGCGCCTTGCTTTGTCCCATGCCATTCATGCAGCATTAATGGAGACGATTGGCACACCAACGCAAAAAAGATTTCAGCGTTTTATTATGCTTGAGCCAGAAAACTTTATTTTTCCTAGCGATCGCAGTAATGACTATACAATTATTGAAATTAGCATGTTTAAAGGTCGTTCTATTGAAGCCAAAAAGAATTTAATTCGTATTCTGTATCAAAAAATTGCGGAAACCGCTCACATTGAATCACAAGATTTAGAAGTCACCATTTTTGAAACACCTCAAGAAAATTGGGGTATCCGAGGTGTCCCTGGAGATGAACTAAAACTTAATTATCAAGTAGATGTTTAATGTTGTTTAAATTTAAAATTGGTCTTTCATGCCGCGAATACGCCCAAAAACCCTTACAGGTTCATTGATCTTGGCCGCAGCTTGTAAGGCAGGAGTATCCCAACGCAAAAAAGGATTGGTCTGCTTTTCTTCCCCCAACCAAGAAGGTATAGTAGCTAAACCTTGACTTCGAGCTTGTTGTACTTTTTCATATCTAGCTGCTAAGTCTCGATTATCAGGATCTACCGTCAAGGCAAACTTAAGATTACTTAATGTATACTCATGAGCGCACCAAACACGAGTCTGATTGGGAAGCTGGCGTAGTTTAGCGATGGAATTGAGCATTTGTGCGGGAGTTCCCTCAAATAATCTGCCACATCCTCCAGCAAAAATCGTATCACCACAAAATAATTCACCGATCTCGTTAGCTCCTGTCGGCGGAAAATAATAAGCAATATGAGCGCGAGTATGTCCTGGAATAAAAAAGACTTGAGCTATCCTGTCAGCAAACTTTACTGTATCTCCTTCTGCAAGATAGACTTGTTGCTGAGGTATTCTGCCTCGATCTTCTGCGCCACCATAAACACAAAGATCGGCAAACTGTTTAACTAACTGTTTATTTCCTCCAACGTGATCTCCATGATGATGAGTATTCAAGATGGCAATTAATTTAGCATCAATTGATTGAAGATATTCAATCACGGGTTTCGCTACAGCAGGATCGACTACCGCAGCAACTTTTAATTGCCGATCCCACAGCACAAAAATATAGTTATCTGATAAGACAGGAATAAGTTTAATTTCCATAATGTTTAAGAGATGGTTGCTAAGGCTTTTAATGCTTCATCAGTAACACGACAAATACGCCAATCAGGCAATACTTTTGCTCCCAAACTTTGGTAAAAAGCGATCGCACTTTGATTCCAGTCTAAAACGCTCCACTCTAATCTTCCTGCCTCTCTCTCAATGGCTAACCTGCCTAAATAAGACAACATTGCTTTTCCTATTCCCTGACGGCGGTATTCTGGCAACACAAATAAATCTTCTAGATAAAGTCCTGGTTTGGTCAAAAAAGTTGAGTAATTAGGAACAAACAAAGCAAAACCAACGATTGTATCCTCGATTTCGGTAATGATTGCCTCTGCATAAATACGCTTGCCAAATAGATGCTTTCTTAACTGCTCTGTCGAACCTGTCACCTGATGGCTCAATTTCTCATATTCTGCCAATGCCTTAATCAAACCAAAAATCTGCGGAACATCATCCACTTCAGCTTGACGAATATTAAATCGATTCATTAAGATTTGCTTAACTATAAAATAGCTTAACTATCGTCTCAAAAACTGTACCACAGTAGGCACAACAAACAGTTGAAAATCTGTCTAATGTATGAGTTTTTTCTAGCGCATATCGCATAATATAACATTCATAGTTAGTCTAACTATGTCTTTATGTCTAGCAACAATTTATGCGTGGTGTGAAAAGTATGAAAAGTTTGAAAAGTTTAAATATTAAAACTGCTGTTTTAGCAATTATTTTGGCTACAGGTTTTCCCTTAGCTGCTCAGGCACAAGATACAAAAGACTATGAGAGCCTTAAAGTTTCCTGTCAGTCTGGCGTAGAATGTAATAACTTTAACGTTAATCTCCAAGAGCAAGGCGATGAAATTGCTCAAACCAGAAGAACCAGAACTCGGCGCACTCGTAGTAGTAGCAGTAGCGTTGACAGCAAATACTATGTTGGAGGAACTCTAGGTATATTCTTCCCTAGCGAAATTGATAATTTTAACGTGCCAGTAACAGCAGGTGGAAATACTACATTACAGCGAGTGAATCCTGGTACTGGATTTGGTGGCAGTATATATGGTGGGTATAACTTTAGCGAGCTTATTAGTGCTGATGCAGAAGCACTTATTTATTTCGGTAATGCCGATCCTCTCGATGGATCTTATCGTTCTTTTAACTTTTTTGTTGGCCCCAAATTTACCTATACTTTAGACAAAACTAACGATCAAAGTCTCTACATATTCGCTAGCCCTGGTATTGGCGTAGGTAATGTTAACTTTGGCGGAGATCTTGGTGATGCATTAAGTGATGATTCTGGAACTGGATTTGCTTTGCAAGTGAAAGCTGGAGTTGGTTATCCTGTCTCAGATAAAGTCGACATTATTGGACAAGCGAGGTATACAAATATTTTTGGTGCTTTCGATGTGCCTCAAATTGGCGAAAATGGTACTGTCGTCCAAGGAGAAACTGATAGCAAAGGTGTAGATGCATTTGGCCTACAGATTGGAGCGCAATATAATTTCTAGTTTGTTAATCAGTGATTGTTATAGACAGTCAGTAACTAAATTTAACTGTAAATGGAGGCGACAGGAATATTTCCTAGTTCGCCTTTTGCTATTTTCTAGTTATTGAGTTTCAAACTCTTTCTTGTCTAGATGATGGGCAAATAAATTAAAATCTTTTATAAATATTTCTGCACCACTAACCAACCTGTCCAAGATACGTAGGCTAATCCGACAAATAAAATGACGTTGATCGTAATATGGAGCGATCGCGCCCAATCATTATCAGAACTAATTTGATTGGCACTCCAAGCGGAAAGGCAAATTAAACCCACTACAAATAAGCCCGACCACAGGTGATCGGAATGCCCCAGACTGCCATAGTAGCCTACTGTACCGACAACACCGATCGCCAGCAACAGGAACACTAAAAAAACAAGAATAATGCCCCCAAAATAGTGAGCATTTCTGAGCCAAGGTGGACGACCAATTTTAGCTACACGCCCATAAAACATTAATGCTCCTGAAGCAAAAAGCAGCAGATAAAAAGCGATCGCTCCACCCATTGCCCAAGCAGCAATTTTCCAGAGCCAGAGAAATGAAGGTAAATTCAAGTTTACTAATTGAGTATTGTCTTATACTAACGAGCTTTAGTTCTTTTAACTTACCACAACCAACAGGGTTGTTAGGAATAATAACCCCACATAGTCATCTTTGTCATCTTTAATTTTATTGAGGATATTGCCTTTATTCGTATTTTATACAGCAAAACGAACTGATGCTGCCATGTCTATTTTGCCGAGAGAAAGAGAAGTATTCCCAGTTTGTTCAATATCTGCCACTTTCTGAGTTTTCGGGCGATCTTGCTCCTCTTCGGTATTTTTCAGCTTAAGCTTAATACAGGGAATTGTATCGGATAAAATAGCACTTGCCATCATTCCCGAATGAATTTCTAAAACTGCGTTTTCGTGTGCTTCAAACACTAATCGCTGACCAGGAAATACTACTCGCTCAAAATACCAGTTCGAAATATTAGTAATACGCGCTATCTGGATCTGACTGGTAGCGTTTACATAACAACAAAGAATGCTGTTGTTTTGATCACGAGGAAAAGGATCTAAGGTTTGAGACATAACTATTAAATAATGCTAGGTAAAAAATACTTTTTATTGATATAAATAACCTAACATTTTTTGATCCCAGCAATTTGTAAAACAAACTACCAATAGATATTTTGATTATCTTTTGATTATAATTTTTTTGTGAATTTATATTTTAATAAAATTTTTATTTTTAAATAATTCTCCTATCCTAACTAACACCTGTAAAAAATTAGGAATCAATCTATACAAATTTATTTTTTTCGCTTAATTACATCGCCGTTGATTGTTAGTTACAGCCTGAAAAATCCAAAATATGATTGAACCCTGGTTGATTGTGGCAGATAATCTCGCTAAAGTTAAGTTATATAAATAATTTATGAGCGCCCGTGGGAGGAAACTTCTAAAGTATCCCCAGATTCAACTCATGAAAATTGTCAATAATAATTCCATAATTCTCACTTATGACTCAGCGCATTCTCTATGTTCGTTTGCCCTGCAACCCCATATTTCCAATTGGAGTTGTGTATCTGGCAGATCATGTACACAAACTATTTCCTGAAGTTGAGCAAAAAATCTTTGATTTGGGAACAGTTCCTCCGCTAGACTTTAATCAAGCTTTGGATCGCTGTGTTGATGAATTTAAGCCATCTTTACTCGTATTTTCCTGGCGAGATATTCAGATTTATGCTCCCGTTGGCGGAAGAGGTGGAAATCCTTTGCAAAACGCCTTTGAATTTTACTATGCCAAAAATCCTCTGATTCGCTTAAGAGGTGCTTTAGGCGGGTTTAAGGTAGCATCTGCTTACTATGGAGAGCTATGGCGCAATAATAATCTGATTAAACGGGGATTAAATAGAGCCAAGCAGCATCATCCAGAAGCCCGTGTGGTGGTGGGCGGTGGTGCAGTGAGCGTATTTTATGAGCAGCTACAAAAATCGCTGCCAAATGGTACAATTGTTTCAGTGGGCGAAGGGGAACAGTTGCTAACTAAAATTTTGAATAATCAAGAGTTTCGAGACGAACGTTGCTACGTAGTCGGAGAAAATCAGATTAGAGAAAGACTGATCCACGAGTGGCCTACTCCCTTTGAAAAAAGCGCCTGCAATTACGATTATATCGCTACAGTTTGGTCAGAATTTGACTATTACCTCCAGGAAAATGATTTCTATATTGGGGTACAGACAAAAAGAGGCTGTCCTCATAACTGCTGCTACTGCGTTTATACCGTAGTTGAGGGTAAGCAGGTACGAATCAATCCTGCTGACGAAGTAGTCAAAGAAATGCGTCAGCTTTACAACAGAGGTATTCGCAACTTCTGGTTTACCGATGCTCAATTTATTCCTGCTAAAAAGTATATTCCTGATGCGATCGCCTTGCTACAAAAGATTATTGATTCAGGCATGGAAGACATTCATTGGGCAGCTTATATTCGTGCTGATAACGTAACTCCTGAATTGGCAGAACTGATGGTCAAAACTGGCATGAACTATTTTGAAATTGGTATTACTAGCGGTTCGCAAGAGTTGGTGCGTAAAATGAGAATGGGGTATAATCTGCGGACTGTCTTACAAAATTGCCGTGACTTAAAGGCAGCAGGCTTTAACGACTTGGTGTCAGTTAATTACTCGTTTAATGTGATTGATGAAACTTACGAAACAATTAGACAAACCATTGCTTATCATCGAGAGCTAGAAGCAATTTTTGGGCAAGAGAAAGTTGAGCCAGCAATTTTCTTTATTGGTTTACAGCCCCATACTCATTTAGAAGAGTATGCCCTAGATCATCAAGTTCTCAAACCTGGATATAATCCCATGAGCCTAATGCCTTGGACGGCTAAAAAGCTCTTGTGGAATCCTGAGCCGTTTGGTTCTTTTTTTGGTGAAGTATGTCTTCAAGCTTGGAACCAAAATCCTAACGATTTTGGACGGGAGGTCATGCAAATCTTAGAAAATAAGTTGGGGAAAGCTCCTCTCGAAGAAGCCTTGACTGCTCCTGTAAAATCAGAACAGCAGAGAATTACTACTGCCGTTTAAAAACAAATAAAAACAAATATAAATTAATCAAAAGTGTAGCCTTCGGATTACACTCCGTGTAGCCTTGGGATCCCACTTGAAATTTAACTAACTAACTACTAAATATCTACTATGCTGGAAGGTTCGATATTACAAAGATTAGAAGAGGCTCATCATCATAGCGCGCAACCGCTAAACCTTGGAGTTTACTACAAAAATACTTTGGTTGCCCTCTGTCATGCTTTAGAAGATTTCATTTTGGATTCCCAGAGTCCCCCCCTAATGGTGACTGCTTTTCAGCGTGGAAAATGGTATCTAGAAGAAGCAGAACGTTATCGCGATTTGGCAGATAAGTCAGAGCATGTCGTACTGATGGCAGCCCCTGATGCGGGATTTGATAGCCACCCTACTAGCAAGAAGGTAAACGTGGCGCTGGTGCAGCTTAATCCAGAAGATCCTGTGGCGGAAGAATGGCATTTGATGATTCTCTCGCCAACCTATACGGCAATGGTGCTGTGTCAGGAATTATCCGATGCAGACTATGGTGACAACAAGCCCAAAACAGATTTAGAACGTAAATTCTATGGCTTTTGGACATTTGAACCAGAATTAGTGAAGGAAAGTGTAGAATTGGCGATCGATCATGTGAGTAAATATGACCCTCCACTAGCCCAGATGATGACCACTAAAGTTGCCAAAATGACTGCTGAATCTGCTACTAGACAAAGAGATGATTTAGATGCGGTGGTTTCTCAGGTAATTAAGTATCTCCAAGACTCCCATAAAACATTAAATCAACCACAACAAACGGGGAACTTTAAAGGCTTCCAAGATTTAAGCGAAAATATTGTTTCCAATGAAATGCAGGCGTTTCTGCGGATGGCTCAATTATTGGATGCTACCGACGTTAGCAATCCCATGGCAGCCTCAGAAGTAGCATCAATGGCAGAAGCAATGTCTCAATTGCTCGATCTACCTGCATGGCAGGCTAAAAGGTTGTATTTATCTGGCTTACTACATCGAGTAGGTTTACCAGATGTAACTAGACGCAATCAGCGATTAGGCTCTGGGAATGCTTCGCAATCGCCAGTTCAAGCAGAAACTTTAGCCGATCAATCTGCTCCTAAAGCCTCCGTATTGCGAGTTATGCCCCAGTTAGAAGCTGTTTCGAAGATTTTGACCCATCAAAGAGAAGCTTGGGATGGCTCAGGTATTCCCGCAGGGTTAGCCTATGATGAGATTCCTTTAGAGTCGCGGATTATTTGCTTGCTAGCAGATTTTCAGCAAAAAATGAAGGCTTATAAGCAATATTCGACTGACAAGAATCCCACCGTCAAGGCTTTAACAGACTGTCAAGCACTAGCTGGCAAGCGATACGATCCCAAGTTATTAGATGCTTTATCGCTCCTGGTGATGGGAATGCAACAGGGAATGAGCCTTCAGGCTTATCGACCCAAAATTGCTACGGGGATGTGGCTAGTAGATTCTGGTAGCGAGAATAAAAACAAAACAACTTCTTAGACTATTTAACAAAAAATAAAACCCAAAATAAAATATACAATAAAACATAAATAATGACCGTAGATACCATTCGCGCAGGACAAGAAAAGAACTTTCCAGGAATAGATTTGGAAGATGAAGATTTGGCTGATTGCCAACTTGAAAAAATTAATCTAGCGGGAGCTAATTTGGTCGGCACAGATTTTTCGCGCTCTAATCTCAAAGGAGCAAGACTGGATGGGGCAAATTTAATGCAGGCAGATCTCCAGCGTACTGATCTACGGGCGAACCTATTAGGGGCGAATTTAATGCAGGCAGATTTAAGTAGTGCTGATTTACGGGGTAGCAATCTGCGAGGGGCAAACCTGATGGGCGCAAAATTAGCCCAAGCTTCTTTATCAGGGGCATTTTTGAGTGGAGCTAACTTAACTGGAGTAAATCTTAAAGGAGTGGACTTAAGAGGGACAGATTTGCGGGGTGTTAACCTCAACAGTGCCAACCTTAAAGGTGCTAATCTATCTCAGGCAGATCTCCAGGGGGCAAACCTGAGTGAGACTAATCTTGAAGAAGCTGATTTGCGCGGAGCAAACCTGGCTGGGGCAAACTTAACTGGAGCAAACTTACTCTGTGCGGAATTAGAAGGCAGCAATTTGGATGGTGCAACCATGGAAAGAACTTGCTTATTGGGTACAGCGATCGCTCAACAAACTTCATAATAACTATTTTCAAATTTGCGAGCTTTTTTGGCGATCTACTTTCTTTAGTTTATGTTAAAGAGTTAAAGGCGATCGCTTTCTCTTTACTCTTTACTTACAAAACACTAAATCGTAGCATTTTCAGTGGTCAATGTCGTTGTGGACATCAAGGTATCTAAAGCAAAATCACCGAGCAGATCGTGAAAAGCAGCCGTTGGATGAGTATCATCCCAGAATAGATATTCGTCTGGGTTGCTACTACTAGGATTAAGAGTAACAGGGTCTAAGAATGGATCTGAGACATTAGTAAAACCAAAATTTTCTGGATTGGTAAGAACGTTTTCAAAAAGACCGCTAACATCTAAAGGTACTAGGTTAATCTCATTAAGAGAGTTATCCAGTTCGTTCAACGTTCCAGCTAACAAAGAGTTATGTTGCTCAGTAAAATTAGTCAGAGCGTCGGCAACTTGTGGATTATCTAACCCTGTAACAGCAGGTAGTTTGCCCAAATCTGGTAAATCGGCAACTAGAAAATTACGCGCGCCAGTATCATAAAGGCTTTCGATAGATGTTTCTAAGTTGTCAACAGTTGCTTCGGGGTCGCCACCATTAGTATAATAATCATTAGCACCTGCCCAGATAACGTATAGAGCTTCAGGATCGGCAGATTGCTGTACTTGTTGATGATCTTTGATAAATGAGTCAACCTGACTTGTTACTCCAGGAATTAAATCGCCAAACTCGCCAGCACCATTTGTTCCTGTTTGTGCAGCGCCGTAAGCAAAGTTAACGCTTTGGGTAGTAGTAGCACCGTTGAAAAAAGGACTGGCTGCCACACCGTCAGGAGTAATAGTAATGGGAGAAGGTATAGGCAGTGCAGGATTAAATACTGACAACTCACTAGCAGGAGTAGAAGTTAGACCTAAATCATTTTCCAAATTTTCAGTCCAAACTGGACCATTAGAAAAACGACCTTCAAAGTAAGGCGGACTTGGGGGAGTGACAGGAATATCGCGACCTAACAGTTCTTCAAATGGCTGCAAAAAGGTACTGCTATTAAAGATATTACCAGGATCAGAAAAGCTGTCTCCAAAGATGTATATTTTATCAAAAGGCTCATTTTCTGATGGCTCAACAGGTGTATCAGTTGCATTGTTAGAAAATAAATTATCTAAATCGCTACTAGAAAAATTATTGTTAATAAAATCATTGGCTTCAACTAAAATATTATTGATTTCAGTCTCGCTGAGGTTTAAGTCTTCCTGCTCAACTAGATCGTTAATTATTGGCAGTAATGTTTCTGAGATTGCATCAGCTTCGATACCTGACGTATTTTCAGTTGAAAAATTTTCTGTAGTGCTAGATAAATTAACAACATATTCATGGTCTTTTAAACCCGTAATCAGATCATTGCCTTCAGTAGATTCGTTACCAGCATCAGAATTAAGTGTATCGAAAAGATAAGTCATAGAATCGTTGCCTCAAATCATTTTATGTAAACTGTTTGTTTGATTATAGATAGAATATATAGCCAGGGATTATCAATGCGTACGTAACCTCTATTGTTCAGGTTAGTTAGATACCTGTAGACTAGAACCCTTTTCGTCTTTATAAACCTCAATCCTAGTTTGAAAAGCTTCTTTAAACTGAGGCATATGAGTCACTGTCAGGATACAGGCAAAATCTGAAGCGATCGCATTAATCGCTCCTACTAAACGATTACACCCTTCCGCATCCTGAGTACCAAAGCCTTCATCTACAATCAACATTTGTAGAGACGTTCCCGATCTTTGCGCTAGTAGTTTGGCTAAAGCTAGACGTACTGAGAAGTTAATCCGAAACGCCTCCCCGCCAGAATAGGTTTCATAGGGGCGAGTGCCACCAGCATCAGCGATGACGATATCTAGAGTATCAATTAGCTTGGTTTTTTTCTGGGATGTTCCCTTAGAAGCTTTTTGAGTAAGAAACTGCACATGAAATTGATTCCCCGTTAATCTAGCCAAGATCTGATTGGTTTCGGCTTCCAACTGAGGCAGAATGTTTTCAATAGTTAGTGCCTGAATACCATTTTTACCAAAGGCTTGAGTTAAGGTTTGATAAATGCGATGTTGTTTTTCATAATCTTGGAGTTGTTTACCCGTATCTTGATATTGAACTTGAAGCTGCTCAATCTGAGTTAAAGACTGTTGCAATCTACCACTGCGGGAAATAAGTTCGTCTAGCTGCTGACGGCGCTGCTGAATTTGCTGTTCTAGGGTGTTAATTTCCTGACGATGATCGGCAATATTATCTTGCTGCGCCAGATGTTCCTGTAGTTGTTGGTAGCTTGCTTGTTTGCTCTCTAGTCTCGCCTGGAGAAGTTGCTCTAATTCTCTTAATTTGGCTTGAATCTGAGGATATTCTTGTTTAGCTTTCTGTAATTCTTGATATTTTAACTGCCAAGATTGTGATTGACGCAGAGAATCTAACAGGTTTTGGTGAGTTGTGCGATCGTAACCTAAATCGTTGATTTGGCGATCAAGTAAATTAATTTGCTGTTGGATTGGAGAGTCAATGTGCAGCTTTTCTAATTTAGTCTGTAGATCGCTTATTGCTGTTAGAAGTTGGGGCTTTTGCTCGTCTAACTTTGCCTGTCGCTTTTTCGCATCTTCAATCTTTGCCTGCTTGATTTCTGCCCAATGTAAGCTCTTAACTTCCCCCCTAACTAAAGCATGGGTTTGCTCATCATAATTGAGGTTGGCAAGTTCCTCAGTTAAGCGCTTGATTTGTGCCTGTAATTCCTCAGCATAGTGACCATTTTGCAGCGATCGCTCTAGACTATCTCTTTCTTCTTGAGTTACCCTGAGCTGATCGTAGATGGCTTCGGTAGCTTCTAGCTGGGCTTCTAACTGTCCATATTGCTGCTGTAGAGTATCGTAGGTAGAAATTTCGTTAGATATTTCTTTGTGTTCTTGAAGCAGTAACTGTATTTCGCGATCGCAGGTAGATAATTGTTCGCGGATTACCCAAATCTGTTCATGTATATCCTGCTGTTGTTTTTGCGTCTTATTTACCACCTGATGACGATGATGTTCGTCTAATTCACGCTCGCATAGTGGACAGTTCGCACCTGGGGTATCGAGCATTTCCAGTTTTTGCTGAATTTCGTGTATCTGCCGTTCATAGATGCGTTGATTTTCTTGGAGTTTAGATTGGAATGTCCTCCTTTCTGTACCTTTTTCTTTAACGCGATCGCGATAAATTCGCTTTTTTTCTAGTTCGCCAATTTGAGCATCTACTGTTAACAATTGATTGCGCTGTTGGGGAACTCGATCAATATCTAAGGCTAACTTTTGGATAGCGCTGTGTAGCTGTTCTAGCTTTGCTGCTAACTTGGCTTCTTCGCGATTAATCTCTCGTTCTAAAGTGTTTTTTTGCTGAAGCAAAGGAGAAATGTACTGCTGTAGTCGATCTAACTCGTTTAGCTGCTGACGAGCTTTGGCTAGCTTTGCCAACGCTGATTCTACCTCTACAGATTTTCTTAAAGTCTTGGTGATTTCCTGTTCTTGCTGTTCAATACTTTCAAGACGAGTTTGAATTTGATTAATCTCTAGATTTAGCTGGTTTTTTTGTTGAGATAGCTGTTTTTCTAGCTGTTGTCTTTGTTGTTGGGCTTCTTGATGAGCATTGAACTTGGAGGACAAGTCTTTTTCTGCTGCTTGCCAAGCTATTAATTGATTATATGCTTGAGTAATTTCGGCTGCTTGGGCAATTAAACTATCTAAAGATGCCAGTTGTGCTTTGATACCTTGAATATCTTTTGTCGCGCGATCGCAATCTTGTGCTAAATTCTGATGCTGACTCTGCTGCATAGTTAACTGCTTCGCCCAAGTCTGTCGCTGATACTCTACTGCCTGTAGCTGCTGTAAACTAAGGCGATCGCTATCTTGTGAAGTCTGTAATTCGCCTAAATCTTGCTTAATCTGTGCTGATTCTGCTGCAATCTCTTCTCTTTTAGCAAGTTCAAGTTCCAATGGTTCTAAATTCTGCTTTAGCTGTTCCAGCTTGCCTTTATACTCCTTTGCCGTATCTTTTGCCTGACTCGCCAACTGTTCATAGCGATCTAACTTCAATAAATCTGCCAGAATTTGCTTCCTTTCACTAGGACGACGTAACATGAATTCATCTGCCCTCCCCTGACGTAAATAGGCTGAATTCGTAAAGGTGTCGTAGTCTAACTTTAAACAAGCAATAATCTCGTCCTGAGTTGCCCGCAATCCCTTCGCCGTAATCGCTCTAAAGTTTCCCGATTCTGTCTCTACCTGAAATTCTAAAGAACTACTTCTTCCTCTAGTGCGAGATCTAATAACCCGATAAACTTGATTATTGCAGCTAAAGTCAAAATCAACCCGAACGTTGCTTCCCCCACCATTGATCACATCATCTTCCGTCGCTGCACGGCTTTTGCCCCACACTACCCAGGTAATTGCTTCTAATAAAGATGACTTCCCTGCACCATTTGCCCCACAGATACAGGCAGTGTGCAACCCTTTGAAGTTTAAAGTTGCATCTCGATAACTTAGAAAGTTTTTTAAAGTTAACTGCAACGGAATCATATCTTATAACAATTTCCTTAATTTAAATTAAATGATGCTTATTAGTATCTTTGCATTAATTTATTAGTCTTAGTCTGAATTTTGGAGGATTTCGGCATTTTATCGCTGTCTTTTACAAAAATTTACACAAATTTCAGGCAATGCTCGAAATTATTGATTTCTACTGTTTATGATTAATTGATAAGTGCCTTAATGCTTAGAGCTAATCAAAAACGATCTAACAAAATTCAGAATCAATACTCAGTGCTATCAGAAATTAATCAAGCCAACGCTTTAGTAGTTGGTGCAAGTCAAGGGATTGGCTTTGGGTTCGTGCGATCGCTTTTACAGCAGGAACATATTCAACATATTTTTGCTACCTACCGTAATCCAGATACAGCCAAGCAATTACTAGATTTAGCCAGTCAATCTGGCGACCGCCTAAAATGTCTTCAGGTTGATATTACCGCAGAATCGGACATAGCAGCAGCCGTTCAGCAAATCCAGCAATCAGTCAAACAAATACATCTGGCAATCTATTGCGTAGGAGTACTGCACGATCAAAATCTAACTCCAGAAAAAAGTCTCAAACAAATTAATGCTGAGAATTTAATCTATTCTTTTCAGGTTAATAGTATCGGTGCGGTATTACTTGCTAAACACTTGATGCCTTTATTTAACAAGACTGAAACCAGCATTTTTGCGAGTATTTCCGCCAAAGTGGGCAGTATTAGCGATAATCGTTTAGGCGGCTGGTATGGTTATCGTGCTTCCAAAGCAGCTTTAAATATGTTTCTTAAGACTACAGCGATCGAATATAGTCGTCGATGTCCTAAAACTATTGTGGTAGCACTGCACCCAGGTACTACCGATACTCAACTTTCTCAACCCTTCCAGAAAAACGTGCCACTGGATAAGCTATTCTCTGTCGAACATACGGTAACTCTTTTATCTCAAGTTATCTCAGATTTATCTCTTAAAGATAGTGGTGAATTTTTTTCTTGGGATGGGACTAAATTGCCTTGGTGAACCAATATAGCGGTGCAAGATTAGGTTAGGACATATTAAAGTTATTTGCTCATAAGTAACAAGTAACAAGTAACGAGTAACAAGTAACAAGTAACGATTGTCCTAATATAACCTGAGTTCGGGTTAAGCAGATTAATTGGTGGAGATAGCTGTAAGCTCTAAGTTCTAAGCTAATAGCTTTTGAGATAGTTTGGATGGCAACTCTACTATGAAAGAAGAACGGAAAATAGTATTTTTTAAATACCTTCAAAATAAGGATTTGAGCTAATCCCGAACTCAGGTTAATATAAGTGCGTATCGCTATACTGTTCAAAAGTGCGATTTCTGTTTTAGACTTCTCCTAAAGGAAGGATTTATACTTTTCTGAGTTAAAAAATACCTAGGTTTGAGCTAATCTATCGAAATACTAATTTCTTAGTTGTACAGGCATGACTAGATAAGTCATGGTCAAACCACCCAAAGGACTAAAGATAACTGGCTGATGACCTTCATTTAACTGCATTTTAATTTCGGTGGTGGGTATAGCTTTTAATCCGTCCATCAAATACTTGATATTAAAAGCAATCTCAATATCGTCTCCTATAATCTCAGCGGGTAGAGACTGTTCAGCGTTACCTACATCTTGAGCATCTGCGGAGACGACTAGTTCTGAATTATCGTTATGCAGGCTGAATTTGACCAAGTTATTTTTCTGTGCCAAAACTGCCACCAATTCTAAACTAGAAATAAGACGTTTGCGATCGAGGATAATTTCGCGACTAAATTTTTGGGGAATCAACTGACCATAAGCAGGGTAATCTCCTGAGATTTTGGTGCTGGTTAAAAGGCGATCGCCATATTCAAACACCATCACCTGTTCATCAAAATTCACTTTGACCATATCGTTTTCAGCCGCATTACTGACAATTCTTTCTAGTTCCCGCAACGCTTTAGCAGGAATAGTTACAGCTAGCTGAGGTAGCTCAATAGTAGACTCTGATGCCAAATCATTAAGGTTAGTGGCAACTACCGCCAAACGATGACTGTCTGTAGCCGCAAATTCTAAAATATCCCCGCCGCCTTTACCAACATCCTGAGTTTTTAAGTGAACTCCTGTTAAGATCTGTTTGGATAATTCCGTCGAAGCAGCAAATAAACATCCCCGCAAACCTTGATTGAGGATAGCTATAGGCAATTCTATCTTTTGAGATTCTGGGTCAATAGTAGGAAGTTCGGGAAACTCAGTCGCATCTATGCCTGTTAGTTGAAATTGACCTGATGTGGAACTAATTGTCGTCACAAAATTAGCTTCTTGCTCAGTCCGCGCAACGCCACTTCGCGCTTCTTCTAGTTCAGATTCAGGGACTTCTAAGGTAATTTCGATCTCTGGTAAACGAGTGACAATATCATTTAATAACCTAGCAGGGAGGGTAATACTGCCACCTGTATCAACTTCAGCATTAAAACTCGTCTTAATGCCCAAACTGCCATCAAAAGCAGTCAAACTCACTTTTTGGCTACTTTGGCTGGCTTGAATCAAAACATTCCCTAAAACAGCGGGTTCTGGACGAGAAGGAACAGCACGACTGACAAGGGAAAGATGATCTTTTAGGTCAAATGAGGCGCAGATAATTTTCATCTCAGCATCGAAATCAAATCAAGGAATGTTGCCGATCAATTGTACTACGTTTACAAGGCAGCTTAACTTTGCACTATGCACTTTAGACGATAATTAACTAAGTTCTTTAATTAGTGAAATGATCCAAGCTAAGGCAAGAGTTATTAAGACCAAAATTTCTAAAATTTTAAGCAAAGAAAAAGATAACCATTGCTTAACTAAGGTAATACTCAAATTATTGCGCCAATGAAGAAGATGTTCACGCCACAAAGCAGGACTATCTTGACTACGAAATCGCCAATTGAGCATCGATAAAACTAGAGGAACGCCACCAACCTTAATACTCATTAAGAGATGAAGAGCGATCGCCACTACTAAAATTAGCCAAGCAACAAGATGAGCAGAGTACCAGAAATGATTAAGTTCTCCTTGAGGTAGCCACTTTTCACTCATCATCTTGCCAGAAAAAAGTGCAAAAGTTAGACTCAAAATACTGATGGTATTGACTAAGCGATGCAGGGTATACCACCAGATTGGTTGACCCACTTGAGCTAGTTTATTTAAGGAGTTGGACTGAATTAATCTTCGTTGACCTCGATTAAAAGCATAGACGACAAAAAAAGGGAAAATAAGTAGAGTCCAAAGCCCAAAAGTTCCGTGAATGCCTTCAATTGCCTCAAATTTAGGCAAGGGTATGCGCCCCCAGCGTCCATCGTAGGTATTGTATGTCCAAAAAGCAGTAGCTATTGCTGCGATCGCACTGAAGCCAGTTAAACCGTGAAGTATACGCAGTAATAAGGGTTGATATGGTGGCGAAAATTTTGCCGACATAAAATTAATTTCCTACTTTTTGCTACTTAAAACTGAATTTCCTAGTTTAATCAGTAACTCCGAAAACTTCATTAAGCCATCACCATCTCAATGCGTAGTGATTTGTCTGAGCCTACTTTAGAGATTAAATAGCTAATGCTAACATTACTAAGCAAAGCTCATGATATCTACTTTATTTAATTTATTTTAGGTTTAATAGTGGCACAGGTCGTAGTTGAAAATGTCTACAAAAGCTATCGCGCAAAGGCAAATCGGGCTGATGAATTGCAAACAGCAGACATTGCTTTGAGCAAAGATCAATCTCAGCCAGTTAGTGTGCTGCGTAATATTAACTTTACCGTTGAAGATGGGGAGTTTCTAGTCTTGGTTGGGCCATCAGGCTGTGGAAAAAGTACCCTATTACGTTTGCTGGCGGGGTTGGAAGACTTAACTGGAGGGAATATTATGATTGGCGATCGCTTAATTAATAATTTACCCCCCAAAGCGAGGGATATTGCCATGGTGTTCCAAAATTATGCCCTGTATCCCCACCTAAATATTTACGATAATCTTGCCTTTGGCTTACGGAGAGATTCGAAAACAGCTAGTAAAAGCAAAATTCAGGCTAATTTGTGGGCAAATTTGTTAACAGGGACAACTCGTTATTTGCCTCGCCAGATGAGGTATATGTCAGCCAAAGAAAAGAATGTACGGGATCGGGTGCGCTATGTGGCGAGTTTATTACAGATTGAGTCTTTATTAAATCGTTTACCTAAAGAACTGTCTGGAGGGCAAAAACAAAGGGTAGCCCTAGGTAGAGCGATCGCCCGTAACCCCCAGGTATTTTTGATGGACGAGCCATTATCTAATTTAGATGCCAAACTACGGACGCAAACTCGCGCGCAGATTGTCCAACTACAGCGACAGCTAAAGACAACTACAGTTTATGTAACCCATGATCAAACAGAAGCAATGACCATGGGGGATCGCATTGCCGTAATGAACAACGGTCAAATTCAGCAAATTGCCCCGCCTTTAGAAATTTATGAACGACCTGCTAATCGTTTTGTCGCCGAGTTTATTGGTTCGCCACCGATGAATTTTTTACCAGTAAATTTAGCATTTCCTCTCAAGTTAGTTAGCCCGTATTTTGCTGTGGATCTGCCCCCCATTTGGATAAAATCTCTAGAACACAGTCAGGGAAAATCTCTCATCTTGGGTATTCGCCCCCAACATTTCACTATTGATCGCGAAAGCGAATCTAATCTCCAAATTGAAATAGATTTAGTCGAGGCGTTAGGCAATGAAACCTATATTTCGGCACACTTAATCCCAAAACCCGATACTATCCTGACAGTATCTCTACCACCAGATCGACAAGTAAGAATTGGCGATCGCCTATGGTTGAGTATAAATACTGATAAAATCCATCTTTTTACAGTTGATGATGGTCGGGCGATCGCTTTTTAATAATTAAGTTATTAATTAATAAATATCAGGAAAATCTGCCTCCTGCCTCTCTCTTCCACCAACAAGAACAAGTATTAACCAAGAGCCATGATTAAAACACCAAATTGGGTCAAAAATGCCGTTTTTTATCAAATATTTCCTGACCGCTTTGCCAGAAGCGAATCTACTATTAAAGGGCAATGGCAAGCTTCAAGCTACGAAGGTTGGGACGCAACGCCAACTTACCAGGGATATAAGGGAGGAAATCTGTGGGGCGTAATTAAGAAGCTAGACTACATCAAAGATTTAGGCGCAAATGCCATCTACTTCACTCCTATCTTCCAGTCGGCTTCTAACCATCGTTATCATACCCATGACTATTATCAGATAGATCCCATGTTAGGGGGCAATGTAGCCTTTGCAGCCCTAATAGAAGCTGCTCATGAACGAGAGCTCAAAATAGTGCTAGACGGGGTGTTTAACCATGCTAGCCGTGGCTTTTTCTTTTTTAGCGATATTTTAGAAAATGGATCAAACTCACCCTGGTTAGACTGGTTCACGATTTATGATTGGCCTTTGTCTGCTTATGATGGCAGTAAACCTGCCAACTATGAAAGCTGGATTGGCGATCGCGCTTTACCCAAGTTTAATCATAATAATCCCCAGGTTAAGGAATATATCATGCAAGTGGCTGAATACTGGCTACATCAGGGTATTGATGGCTGGCGCTTGGATGTGCCAAACGAAGTAGATGCTCCTGGATTTTGGCAAGAATTTCGCGATCGCGTTAAAGCAGTTAATCCTGAAGCCTATATTGTGGGAGAAATCTGGGGGGATGCGACTCCCTGGTTAGATGGGACACAGTTTGACGGGGTGATGAACTATCGCTTCACGGAAGCGGCGATCGCTTTTGCGGGAGGAGATAATTATCTACCTGAATTTTGTCACGGGGAATTAAAACCCTATCCACCTATTTCTGGGACTGAATACGCCATTCGGATTGATGCTTTGCTTAAGCTTTATGACTGGGAAATTCAGCTTGCTCAACTCAATTTATTAGATAGTCACGACACTCCTCGCATGTTAACTGCGGTGGGAGAAAACAAAAGCAGTTTTATGCTAGCAACTTTGCTGATGATGACTTTTCCTGGTGCGCCCAGCATTTTCTATGGGGACGAAGTGGGTTTATTGGGAGGAAAAGATCCTGATTGTCGGCGCACTTTCCCCGAACCTGAAAACTGGGATGTTGAGATTTTAAAAGATTATAAACAGCTTATTGCCTTACGTCATGAATATCCTGCTCTACGTACAGGGATATATATAACTCTTTATGCAGAGCAAAATTTATATGTCTTTGCTCGTATTCTGGATCGAGAAGAAGTATTAGTAGCTGTAAATGTTGGTGCCAATCAGTGTGATGCTGTTTTCAATGTAACCGAATTGCAGTCTCAACCAGAAAAAATAGTCTATGGTTCAGGGAGGATCAACTGGCATAATACTACCAACAAAAAACTAGAATTGATTATTCCTGCCCACAGCAGCATCATCGTTGTTTAAATTAACGTAGGGGCGAATGGTCATTCGCCCTAACAATACATATGTAGGAAACGCAATTTAATCTAATTTAATTTGATATTAAAACAACAGTTACACGATCATTTAAACCAGATTGTACGGCAAAGAGATCCCTATCTTAATTCTGGGGGGCATTTCTTCGTTAGGGAATATATTCGTGAGACTTTAACACAGTGGGGAACAGTAGAAGTTCATGAGTTTAAATTTAACGGCAAAACTCATCAGAATTTAATTCTCAATTTGAATTCAGCTTCTAATTCAGATCTACCACCAATTTTAATTGGCGCACATTACGACGCTGTACCAGGAACTCCTGGTGCAGATGATAATGCGACGGGAGTGGCGGTTTTATTAGAAATGGCACGGGTATTTGCCAGTAATCCTCTTAAGTACCCCGTGAAACTAGTAGCCTTCGATCTAGAAGAATATGGTTTGTTAGGCAGCACTGCCTATGCTAAATATCTCAAAGACAAAGAGCAGAAATTAAGACTTATGCTGTCTTTAGAAATGCTCGGTTATTGCAATCATGCCCCAGGTTCTCAGACTTATCCCGATCTGATTAAGCCATTTTATAGCGACCGCGCCAATTTCATTGCCTTAGTGGGTAACCTATCCGCTATCTTCGACATGAATTCTCTCAGTAAACAAATGAAACACCATGGCACTCCTATCGAAATCTTACCCGATCCCAGCGCTGGCAAATTAGTGCCGATTACGGGATTTAGCGATCATCGTCCCTTTTGGCAACAAAAATACCGCGCCATCATGGTGACGGACACGGCAATGTTACGCAATCCTCATTATCACAAAGCTAGTGACACCATTGAAACTCTGAATCTGGACTTCTTAACTAATGCTTGCCAGAGTTTAATCGCGGCTTTAAGAACAATTAACTAGGATTGATGAGAATTAGTAACTACTTATACCTAATATACTCATAAACATTAAGATACTGACTTCCCGCAGCTTGCCAAGAATAGTCATATTCCATCCCCTGCTGAACTAACTGTTCAAATTCTTTTGGATAGTCATAATAAAGTCCGATCGCTCTTTTCATTGCCGATTCTAAAGCAGCATTGTCCATTTGATAGAATACATAGCCATTGCGTTTTTCGGGCGCATGATCGGGATCGTAGTCGCGGTCAAATACCGTACTGAGTAAGCCACCGACACCCCGTACAATTGGCACTGTGCCATATTTAAGACTGATTAACTGAGTTAAACCGCAGGGTTCAAAATTACTGGGAACAACGATCATATCTGCCCCTGCATAGATCAAATGGGCTAGTTCTTCGTCAAAGCCAATTTCTAGGTGTACATCAGGATTATCGTTAAGGAAGTATTTTTCGTGGAGGAATTTATTGTTGACTTCTGGGGATGTACCTGAACCTAATAGTACATACTGAGCATTATGCTCAAGAGCATAGTAAATAGAATGATGTACTAGATGTACTCCTTTCTGTTCGTCTAAACGACCAATGTAGGCAATCAAAGGTCGATCGGACTCCTGTAACAATAGTCTTTGACGTAGGGCTTGTTTGTTTTTGGCTTTATCTTTTAAATTATCGATGTCATAGTTAGCGGGAATTAATTTGTCTGTGGCTGGATTCCAGAAATTGTAGTCAACCCCGTTGAGTATGCCACTAAATTTGTCTTGATGGATGGCTAGAGTATGACCTAAGCCATAGCCGACGTCGGTAAAACGAGCTTCCCAAGCGTGGTGAGGGGAAACGGTATTAACGTAATTGGCATAAACAATTCCCCCTTTCATGAGGTTAAGAGCAAAGGGATTAAAGTTGTCCTGAAGACGAGCATAATCAAAGTAGTATTCTGGTCGATTTAAACCTGTTGCTGCTAGAATCTCTTTGCCACAGCTGCCTTGATGTCTGAAGTTATGAATTGTATAGCATACTCGTTGACGCTCCATACCGTAGTATTGATACATCTCATAAAGCATGACAGGAACTAAGCCTGTTTGCCAGTCATGACAGTGGATAATATCAGGGCGCTTGTTACTTTTGAGTAAGAATTCCATAGCTGCTTTACTAAAAAAAGCAAACCGCATCGGATCGTCATGGCTACCATAAACATGACCCCGATTAAAAAACTGATCTTGGCTTTTTGACTGGATAAAGAAGCAAAGTCTACCATGTACCCAACCACAAAAGACATCACACTTAATTTCACCACCATACCAAGGCACACCCAAATCAAGATAGGCATCATGCAAACCCCAGATATGGTCATATCTCATGCAGTCATACATGGGTAGAATTAGCTCGACGCAGTGTCCTCGCTCTTCTAATTCTCGACTCAATCCGTAAACGACATCCCCTAAACCACCAGCTTTAATGACGGGAGCGCATTCGGAGGCAATTTGCACAATGTACATGGGTTATTTCTCTCTTAATAAAACTTTATAATTATCGATTTTATTTAAGATTTTAGACCACAAAGTCAATTTACGTAGGTTTACCAGGAAAAAAGCTAAAAATATTATTTTAAACGGTATGTGCTAAAGAGAAAAATAGATAGTTGCACCGCGATCGCATTCTCCTTCTGCCCAGACTTTTCCCCCGTGACGATAGATAATCCGCTGTACGGTAGCAAGTCCAATGCCTGTGCCAGGGAATTCAGCCTGAGTATGAAGTCTTTGAAAGGCAGTAAATAGTTTATCAACATAGTTTTGATCGAATCCTGCGCCGTTATCTTGAATAAAATAAATCGGTTGGGAGATATTATCGGCGATGATCCCAAATTCAATCCGAGGATGGGATCGCTTGGAAGTATATTTCCAGGCATTATGTAGTAGGTTTGAAAGCACGATTCTTAAAAGTTGGGAATCGCCTTTGGTTTCTAAATCAGGAGCAAGTTTTACTTCTACCTGGCGTTCGGGATCTTCTCCTTGCAATTCTTCGATGATATCTTGAGCGATCGCACTGAGATTTACTTGTACAGGCTTCATTTGGCTGCGAGTCACTCGCGATAGTTCCAACAGAGCATCAATCAAGTCGCTCATCCACTTGCTGTTTGCCTGAATTCTCTGAAGATAATGTTTGCCGCGATCGTCTAAGTTGGGCAGATAATTGTCCCAGAGTACCTGACTAAAACCGTTGATAATTCTTAGAGGTGCTTGTAGATCGTGAGAAACAGAATAGGAAAAAGATTCTAATTCTCGATTGGCTGCTTCTAGCTGAATTGTCCGTTGAGATAGAGCTTCTTGAGTAGCAGCTAGATCGGGAATATCACTGGAAGTCCGCAGTAGAGAATAAATATTGCCCTGAGCGTCATAAAGAGGTGTCACCACTGTATCAAAATAATGAATACCATCAGGCAAGGTTACTTCTTCTTGAATACGCAGCACTTGTTTATAGATGGTTACCTGCTGATGTTGCCAGTTGATTTGTTGAGCATATTCCCAAGAAAAACATTCGGCGATCGCTTTGCCATTTACTTCCTCTTTGGCTAAATTCAGGCTGATGGCTAATCCAGAATTCATTAAAGAAATACTGTTGGTATTAACATTTACTACAAATAAAAAGTAAGGCAATAAGTCGATGATTGTTCTCAATTCTGATAAAGATTGAGCCGTATTTTCTTGCATAATCAATAAATCAGATTCGGGCAAGTCACAATCTAAAGTAGAGCCGATTGCTGATGATAGACGATTGTTTTGCTGCTTCGTTGCAGTAATATCGATAACTACCCCATTTAGGCGAACTGCTTTACCTTTAGGACTGTAGTGTAACTTACCTTTGGTATGGATTTGCAAAACTTGTTGATCAGATTTAACCACCGAGTACTTTAAATTTAAATCTTGGTGTGCCTGAATTGCTTTGGCAATTTCTAAATCTACCGACTCTCTCTCTTCAGGATTAATTGATTGCAAAAAACTTTCATAACTGCCATCAAAATTCTCCAAGCCTAAAATAGTTCGACCTTGATGGCAAACATCAACCTGATTAGTAGTTAAATCCCAACTCCAATTACCTGTTTTCGTAGCCTCTAAGACTAATCTCAGCTTGGCTTCTAACTCTACTAATTTGGCTTCATGATCGACAAGATCAGTAATATCTTTGGCAATGGAAATAACTAGTTCATTTGCTTCACTTTCAAAGCTTAATGTAGTTGAATACAGTTCCCAATCAAGCTGTGCGCCATTTTTAGCCACTACTGTTACCTCACTCCGAACCGCATCAGTTAGTTGCATTTGCGTCTTAATTTTAGTTTGAGTTACTGCTGGAGCAATTTCAATTAATGAGTTGATAATTTTCTGCAAAGTAGTGCTAGCCTTAACCGCCGTTTGATGAGTAGAATCAACATATTGATGATCTCGATGATTTGGTTGACAATTATTAACTGGTAGCTTAACTATTTCTCTTTTTCTGAGGTGAGCTTTCTGATGCCATTCTTGCATCGTCGATATTTCTTGTGCATCATAACCAGTTGCCTCCAGCCAATTACGATTAAGGTGAATAATTTCTCCCTGACGATTGTGAATCATGACGGGAAAAGTTTCCTCAGCTAGAGCAGTGATAATTTTTTGCTTGAACTTCGGCAATAAAACTTGAGTTGAATGATTAATGTTTGCTTTGACCAGATTGTTCTGGCGAATTGCTGGCAGATTGACTGTCAAAGAGGTTGTGGGTTTTACCTTCGCCGTTAAAAACTGAGCTAGCTCAATGTTTTCTAAAAGCAGAGGGCCAAGATGTAGTTGAGAGCGACGATCCTGTTGATGTTCAACATATTGATTGCTACGTATCCACTGATGACAAAGCTTGATATATCCCAAAAAAACAATTAAATAATGATAGTAAACAGTACCCAACAATTCTTGCAACTCGACTGATAAATTAACTGTCTCTTGGGGGTGCAAAAAAATTAAGCTAGAACAACGCAGCAAACTAATTTCTAGCTCAGAATCATGTTGCCATTCTCCACCTTTGCGCCATTGTTGACTAAGAAGTTCAAGATCCGCTGCCACTTCTATCTCTGATTGGGGATACTGAAGTTTTTCCAATGCCAGAATTTCTGTGGCGGAGATTCCTAGCGATCGCAGCGTACAGCTATGACAAATGGTAAAATAACTGATCCCAAAATAACGAGATAAAACTACAAATAACTTTTCTTTAAACTGAGCAGGCAGCGGATTATTGATATAAGCGAATAAAGTTTGCTCTACTAAACTTTGGTAAATTAACGATGACTTGATTGCAGGAGCAATAAATGCAGGAAAGCAACCTAGCTCCTTAATTATTTCTGTCTTAGCCAAGCTAAAAATAGCATGATTCATTGATGATTTAGAGGTTGTTATACAGATAAAGCCAAAACAGTATTAAACATCTTATATTCAGCTAAACAAATTAAAGCTTAACTTTAGATAGGATGAATTATAAATCTTTTGAGATTTTTAAAAGTAATTTAAAGCACACAATTTTTAAAAACTAGGCAATTTTTATGCTTAATTTATAGTCAATTAAAAACAAGAAAATTGCAACAACAACAGCTTTTTTTTAGATTTGATGAGTAATCTTCAAAGCCAATACATCTCTAAAAGCAATTATCACCGCAAAAGGTACAGCAAAGCAACAAAACTCCATATAAAAATACTCTAGTTGATTTTAGAGAATATTAAATCATATTTTGATCGAGACTCAGGCTTAATCTTTAAGCATCTTTCCTCTGTGATCTGTTTTAGGTTTAGATACTTCTAAGTGCGACAATGGGGTCGAGCTTGGCGGCAGCTTTAGCAGGAAAAACGCCAAAAGAAAGACCGATCGCCCCTGAAACGCCGACAGCTAAAACAATTGCCACAGGAGAAATCGTCGGCGCTAGGGGAGAAACAGCACCCACAATCACAATACCTGTGATTCCAACCACGGTACCAATCGCTCCTCCCGCAGCCGAGAGAATAGTCGCCTCAATCAAAAATTGCCAGAGAATATCAGTCGACTTAGCGCCAATTGCCTTGCGCAAACCAATTTCTTTGGTTCTTTCGGTAACGGCTACTAACATAATATTCATCACGCCAATTCCACCTACAATAAGTGATATACCTGCAATAGCAGCCAGCAACACCGTTAAACCACTAGTAACAGTGCCAACGATTTCTAAGACATCCTTTTGCGTTCTGACGCTAAAATCATCTTTGCCGATAATTTGATGTCGCAGACGCAGTAGATTTTCAATTTGTAGTTTCGCAGCACGAATGCTGTCCTCGTCATTAGCTGCGATGGATATAAAGCTCACTCCTGTACCATAAGGAGAAGTATCTCCCACAACCTGACTTGCCATGGTAGTAAGAGGCAAATACACCGTACGATCCTGATTGTCGCCCAAAAATGAACCCTTAGCTTCCAAAACCCCAATCACTTCTACATTAATATTCTTGACCCTGATTTTCTTGCCTAAAGGATTTTGTTGCGGAAAAAACTTCTCGGCGATCTCCGATCCCAAGACTACCACTCGCTGATTGCGCTTAATATCTAAATCGCTAAAAAATCTGCCTCGATCTACAGTGAAACTGCGGGTGGTTAGATATTCTGGAGTTGTCCCCACAACCTGCTCGTTGGCATTGCGATTACGATAGGTGATTAGTTGGTTAGCATTGATTTGAGGAGCAACTTCCTTGATACTCGGTACTTGTTCGGCGATCGCGATCGCATCTTCCCAGACCAAAGTTTGAGGCCGATTAAAGGTGGTGCGTCGTTCTTCTTCTGAACCTGGAACAATAAAGAGAACGTTAGGGCCAAGAGACTCAAACTGTTCTGAAGCAAGATTTTTTGCCCCCTGTCCGACACCCACCATGGCAATTACTGAAGCATTGCCAATGATGATCCCCAACATTGTCAGGCTGCTACGCATTTTGTTGGCGAGGAGGGTTGAAGTCGCCATCTTAAAGTTTTCAATTATTTTCATTGTGATTTTTTATACAATAATTAGTAACTAGTAATCAATAATTATTCATGATTGGTATTTGGATTTTAGGCGATCGCCTCACGAAGCAGCAGTTAAGCTTACAAAACAATCAAGATCACAAGCAGCAAACGCCAGTTATTTTGATTGAGTCTAATAACCATGGTAGACAACGGACTTATCATCGGCAAAAGTTAGTCTTAGTTTGGTCGGCAATGCGTCATTTTGCCCAAGAATTACAGGCTGATAATTGGCAGGTGACTTATGAAATTGCTACAGATTTTGTAACTCCTCTAGCTAAATGGATCGGGGAACATCAAATTACGGAATTACAGATTACAACTCCCTGCGATCGCCCTTTCCTCAAGCACATTCAAAGCCTGGATTTAACATATTTAAACTGTGAAATAACGTTTCTTAGCGATCGCCATTTTCTCTGGAGTGGTGAGGAATTTGTGACTTGGGCAAAATCCCGCAAAAGAATGCTGATGGAAGATTTCTATCGAGCAGGGAGAAAGCGTTTTAATATTCTGATGGAGGAGCAAAAACCTCTTGGTGGCAAATGGAATTACGACCAACAAAACCGCAAACCACCCCAGAAAAACTTGCAGACTCCCAAACCTTTGATTTTTCAACCTGACGAGATTACTCAAGAGGTAATTGAATGGGTCAAACAAGAGCAATTTTCTGATTATGGCAAACTTGAGCCGTTTAATTGGGGTGTTACCAGAATTCAAGCTCAAGAAATTTTAGCTTATTTTGTCGAGCATTGTTTACCCCAGTTTGGAACTTATCAAGATGCCATGATTACAGGGGAGTATACGATGTGGCACGGTTTAATATCTCCTTATCTTAATCTAGGATTACTTGAACCCATAGAGGTAATTGAGGCGATTGAAACGGCTTATCATGAGCAAGAGCTACCCCTAAACAGCGTTGAGGGTTTTATCCGTCAGGTGCTGGGTTGGCGCGAGTATATGCACGGGATTTACTTCTTGCAGAATGAGGAATACGAAGAATACACCGAAAGCAACTGGTTTAAACATCATCAATCCCTACCAGAGTTTTATTGGGACGCTAACAAAACCGACATGAACTGTCTCCATCAAACTCTGACTCAGGTGGAAGAAGTAGCCTATGGTCATCATATTCAGCGGCTGATGGTGTTAAACAATTTCGCTTTGATTGCGGGAGTGAATCCTCAAGAATTAGAAAACTGGTTTCATAGCGCATTTATTGACGCTTACGACTGGGTAATGCAAACAAACGTCCTCGGTATGGGACAATTCGCTGACGGCGGGTTATTAGCCTCCAAACCCTATGCTGCATCGGCTAACTACATCAACAAGATGAGCGACTACTGCGGTAACTGCAAATATAACCATCGCGATCGCACAGGAGAACAAGCCTGTCCTTTCAACTTCTTCTATTGGGATTTTCTTAATCGTCATCGCGATCGCCTTAAATCCTTGGGGAGAATGAACCTGGTTTTAAGCCATATTAAGCGAATTTCTGAACCAGAACTTGCAGAAATAACTGCTCTAGCTAACAAATGGTGGTCAGCAGAATTGAGTAGTAAATAGTCACTGTTCTTAACTTATTGGTCATCGATCAGTACCTTTGAACTTTTTTTCAAAAGTCAAGGAAAAATTATTAAAACTTATTCTAAGCAACGGTTTCAGCTTCTCAATTCCCCCGTAATTCCACAATGTATTTTCAGTTTTTCCACATATTACCCAGCTTTTTCCACAGGGTACGACGCAGTAATCAAGCCTTGAGTATCAGGCGGTGGATTTTGAATTTTTACCGATAATTAATCTTTTCACAACCTAGTTTTATCAAGAAACGTAACAAAAAAATAGGCATAAGCATATATTTTACGTAGCGATCGCAAAAATTTAAGACTCAACTTAATCTTTCTTAGCATTGACAAACTGACCCCTTTTAAGAGGACAATGAATCAACAAACATCTTATTAGGCTAAATCCTATAAATCAGAAATTAGCCCTGTAATCTAAAATCAAAAACCTGTTGATGCCCATCGCTAGTTTTTAACCCTGGAAGATAACAATAGCGATCGTTAAAATCTTTTGCGGTGCGCTTTTGATGTCATTCATGGTGTTTAATCACACAAGATCAAACAATATTTTTCATTTTTAGGAGCTTTTAACCAACCCATGAACTCAAACGTAAGTATTTTGGCTGATATCCCCGAAGAACTGCACTTTTCCTTAAAAAGTTACTTAGAAACTCATCCTCATTGGGATCAAGATCGTGTCTTTGCTGCTGCTCTATCCTTATTTCTGTTGCAAAACAACACTAGTCAGGCAATCGATCCAGATCAAAGCCACCGCGCCTGCGCTAAAGTTTATCTAGAGGCTTTATTTCAATCTAACTAAAGCTCAATTTACTCTGCTTATCTTTTTCTTTAATATCCTGTGATTGCTGATTCGACTGCTTTGATTATTCCTGAATTGATTGTGGGTTTAGGTAATCCTGAACCAAAATACGACAATACTAGACATAATATTGGTTTCGCCGCAGTCGATGAGCTAGCTAAAGTTTGGCAAATGCCTTTGAAAGAAAATAAACGTTTTCAAGGGCTATTTGCTGAAGGAGTTACCCAAGGAGGACAAAAAGTTCGGTTATTAAAACCGCTTACCTACATGAATCGCTCAGGACAATCGGTAAGAGCAGTAACAGACTGGTATAAAGTTGAACCTCGTTCCGTGCTAGTTATTTACGATGACATGGATCTACCCGTAGGCAGATTACGGATGCGTCTATCAGGTTCTGCTGGAGGACATAATGGCATGAAGTCAATTATTGCTCATTTGGGCAGTCAAGAGTTTCCCCGTCTCAGAATTGGAATTGGTAAATCTGAGGTGGAGAAAGGCACGATCAGCCACGTATTAGGTAAGTTTGCCCCCGAAGAATTTAAAGCGATCAACGAAATATTATACATATCGGTTAAAGCGATCGAATTAGGCTTAAAACAAGGTATTGAACAATCCATGAATCGCTACAACGGGTTTACTAATTACTGATAGTTGTTCATTGTTCATTGTTCATTGTTCATTGCTCATTGCAAAAAAAAGACCCCAGTTACCAGACTGAGGTTGATTATGAAAAGATTGTTTGCTCTAGAAGTTGCTTTCGCTCAAAATAATCTAGTAGTTCAATATAAAAACTAAATAAACTATATATATAAAGTGAGAAGTGTATCTAAAACTATTGCCATAAGTTGACTACGCTTAAATTCAAAGTTTAAATAGCGCTAAATTAACTTATGTAAATTATTATAGCAATATATATTAATTTATGTAACTTTATTTAATCTATCTTGAGAATTATTTTTGGGTCATTAAATATATGAGCGATGCCTTCGGTGAATTTCGCGATCGCCAAGAAAGACAAGCAAGAAATAAATCAAGTCTATTAAATAATCTATTAGACAATATCTATCGCTGTGCTGATAAAAGTACTTGGTATGATTCAGTAGCATCAGCTTACGATCGCACAAGACCAAGATATCCTGCTGAAATTTTGGCTCGGATGCAGGAAATAGCAAATTTACAGGGAAAATCAGTTTTAGAAATTGGTGCGGGAGTGGGGATTGCTACGGTTGAATTGGCTCGCTTAGGAGCAAAAATAGTCTGTCTTGAGCCGAGTCAAGCTGCTTGCACCATAGCAAGAGATAAATGTGCAGCTTATGGCAACGTAGAGGTAATTAACAATACTTTTGAAGAGTGGGAGTTGGGGAAACAGAAGTTTGATGTTGTAGTTGCAGCAACTTCCTTTCATTGGATCACCCCAGAAGCCAGATATGCTAAAACCGCAGCAGCTTTAAATGATAATGGGTTACTAGTTTTGCTCTGGAATACACCTCCTCAACCCAGTTATGAAATATATCAAAGTTGCCAAGCTATATATCAAACCCATGCACCTGAATTAGGCAAATATGAGAGTCATCAGGATTATCAGCGCAATATTGGCAAAATAGCTCAAAAGACGATCGCTTCAGGTTATTTTCAAGATTTAATCACTCACCAGGCAGTTATGACCGTTACCTATACTGTAGATGACTACCTGACATTACTAAGTACTCTTTCTCCTTATATTAAACTGGCATCGACGCAGCGTCAGGCTCTATTTAGCGAATTAAAGACTGAGTTAAAGCGATCGCTCAATAGGCAAAATCTACTGGAACTTTCCTACCTTTCTTTGTTGCAGATAGCTCATAAGCATTGAAAAGGCATTTCTGGGAACTATAAAAGTAATGGTCAAGAATGTTTTTTAAATCCCTAAGAGCTTGAGATGTAACTATCGCAAGATGTAGAGCATTTACTGAGGCAAAATAGCTACCATAAAGTAGTAACTGTGTGAAAACAAGATTCATCTAACTCAATTAATCCAGATCTAGATAGTAAATATATATTTCGGAATTAAACAACATATATGAAATTATCTATAAACAAAAATTTTCAACCTAGTCCTGTTGTGGCTACAAGTATAGTAGCAATATGTTTAGCTCTAATCGGTTTGACTACCTACAAAGTAGTCAAAGGCAATAACTCAGAAATTGAGATTGGAGAATTAACCGTACCCGTTAAGCAACAAGATCTTAATCTTGAGATTGAAGCCAGTGGTAGGGTTGAGCCGATTAAAAACGTCAACGTTAGTCCCAAAGATCCAGGAAGACTAGTAAAACTGCTGGTAGAACAAGGCGATCGCGTTAAGACTGGTCAAACTCTGGCAATTATGGAAAACACTGAACTGGCGGTTCAAGCTGGTCAGACACAAGCGGACTTAAAGCAAAATCGCGCAACTTTTGGCGAACAGAAAGCAAAAATAAATGCTGACATTGCTCAATCTCAGGAACAGTTAAGGCAGCTTGAAGCAAAATTAAATCAGGTTCAAAATAGAATTCCGCGCGATATTGAACAAACTAAAGCGCAAATAAATGCTGCCACATCTCGTTTAAACTTGGTACAGCAGAGGGTTAAGCGTAACGAGTATCTGTTAAAGCAAGGAGCAATTTCTCAGGATACCTTTGATGAGATTAGTGATAATTCGCAAAATGCTCAGTCTAGTATTAATGAGCTACGACAAAAATTAGCACAGCTACAAAATACTAGTAGTGGAGAAGTTGAACAGATTAAAGCAGAGATTGCCGAATCGAGAATTGTGCTAGAGCAAAAACGGGCAACTGCACCCGATGAAATTGCTGCTTTAGAAGCATCCTTAGAAAAGGCAGAAATGTCTTTAGAGCAATCACAGATTCAGTATAACGATAGTATCGTCAAAGCTCCTTTTGATGGCATTGTGACCCAAAGATATGCAGTAGAAGGAGCATACGTTGCGCCGAGTACTTCTGGTTCTGATACAGCTTCGGCTTCGGCTAGTTCAATTTTGGCATTAGCTCAAGGACTAGAAATTATTGCTAAAGTTCCTGAATTGGATATTGGTCAGCTACAACCAGGACAAAAAGTCAAAATTGTGGCTGATGCTTATCCAGATCGCGAATTTACAGGCGAAGTCAAGCGTATTGCTCCTGAAGCAGTTGTTGAAGAAAACGTTACTTCCTTTGAGGTACGAGTTAAGCTACTTACTGGTCAGGATGTTTTACGTTCTAAAATGAATGTCGACGTTACTTTTATCGGCAAGAAATTAAGCGATAGTTTAGTTGTGCCGACTGTGGCAATCTTTACTGAAGATGGTAAGCAGGGAGTTATGATTCCCGATCAAAATGATCGACCAGTTTTTAAGCCTGTTAAGGTGGGCATATATCTAGGAGAGCAAACTCAAATTCTGGAGGGAATTAAAGCTAATCAGCAAGTTTTTATCGATCTGCCAGAGTCCAAAAAACGTGATCAAGAATAATTAATAATTGGCGTTGGTAATTTATAATTTAATTTATGACTTACATGTGTCTCGTTTTATAGCTTTCAGCTTTTAGCTATTAGCTTTTAGCTTTTTTGATTGAACTAGCTGGCAGTAAAATTAAAAACTATACTTTTATCTAGCAACGCCGAATAATTAGATAGTTTAATCTTTGGCACAGCGAAAACCTGCAAAGATTTGTCTAACTTGAGGATGATACCAGTTACGAAAACTAGCTCTAATACCTACGCTACTGGTTGCCCAACTACCACCCCGCAAGACTCGATGCTGACCATCAAAATATACTTGTGAGTAGCCTGGATAAGGATAAGGGCTAAATCCTGGATAACCATCAAACCAAGAGGCTGTCCATTCCCAAACATTGCCTAACATATCCTGACAACCATAGTGACTAGTTTCAGCATATGTATCTACAGAAGTGGTATGTCCAATTAAATGACCATGATTGCAGTTGAGAGATGCCCCTAAAGCTGCTTTTTCCCATTCGGCTTCGGTAGGCAGTCTTTTCTGGACAAAATTGCTATAGGCTTCTGCTTCGTAATAGCTGACACCGTATACGGGATGCTCTAACCAATCGGCATTATTAGACCAATATAAAGGCTGATTAACAGGATATTGCTGTAACCATTGCCAGCCTGCTTCACTCCAGTATTCTCGCCCTTGATATCCTCCTGCTGTCATAAATTGAGCGTATTGTCTACAGGTAACAGGATAGCGATCGATCCAATAGGTATTTAGATAGATCTGATGTGCAGGGCGTTCATTATCTAAAGCGTCGACAGCGTCACTACCGATCGCAAATTTTCCCCCTTCAACCTTAAGCATTTCAGTCACATCAATCGTGGTTGCTACCATCTTTTCAATATTTTTAGCTGGACTTAATTGATACGTATTTAAGCTGGCTATATCTAAATGGCGTTGCTGATGTAGTTGCCACAGAAATGAAATAGTTTCGCAATGTTGAGTTTCATGTTGAATTAACCAGCGCCAAAGTCTTTCTTGTTGAGCAATAGGGGCAGTTGCAAGATAGTCTAAAGTTTGACTTCTAACTGTCTTTAGATACTCTTCAATCGCTCCTACAGCAGGTAGATTTTGACGCTCCTGTTTTGGTAGTCCATCCGCAGCAAACAATCGCTGATATGTTTTGGGAACACTTAAAGTAAGATCGCTCAATTGTTGCAACCAATAAGCTTCGGTCCAAGCAATATGCCCAAAGTGCCAGCCTATCGGACTAAACTCGGGATGAATCTGTGGGCAAAATAATGATTCATCAATCTGAGTCAGTAACTCCAAAGTAGGCGATCGCGTTTGGGTTAAGGCTGTGGTAATCGAATATCTAAGAGATTGAATTGACGCTGATTTCAAGATTTTCTCCTACACCAATAATACTTGCTTCGGGACAGCTGATCCAGTCTCCTTTAAACATAGGTTCTGAAGCGATTAAAACTCCATTAGATAAAAAATGGTGGTCTTTTATATAGTATAAAGTAGGACTTGCTTCACGGTTGGAATAGCGAGAAGCTACCAATTCCTTACCATTACTGAGAATAATATTAGCAGAAAAAGAAATTTTATCTGTATCTGCTAATTTGATTAAGCGTGTAATTGTACGGCCTAAAGCCTGTTGCAGACTAATATTGTGGTTTACCTCGAATTCGTTGACAATCAGCGCAAAAATATGTTCTGAATCTGTAGTACCCTCAATACGCTGATAGGCAAAATCGTCTAGTTCGTTGCGAATTGGTCGGTAGAGAGTTTTACGAAAATTGTCAATAAAACCATTGTGAACAAACAACAGATTCTGATGTAAAAATGGCTGACAATTGATTATGTCTACCGAAAGGTTAGAAGTCGCACTACGTACATACCCTAAATAACATGATGATTTAATGTAACGACCTAGTTGGGGTAAATTAGCATCATTCCAGATGGGCAAGACATTTTTGTAGGCATAGGGCGGATTTTCTGGTTCATACCAACCAATGCCAAAACCATCAGCATTAAGTAATCCTGCGGTCATTTGTTGAGGCTGGTAACTTTGAACAACTAAAGAATGTTCTGGCTTAAGCAATATACGGTCTAGTTGAATTGAAGAACCTAGATAACCTAATAATCGACACATTATTGATATTGATGATGCTGGGAGTGAGATCGCTTCGTTAATAGTAAACGTTTTTGAGTTTTTAACTTGAACAATCACTACAATTGCAAAATGGCGATGCCTTCGGCTACGCGAAGCGTAATCGCTTATTATATATAGTGATTATAAATTTAGTCTATCTCTGACGACTAAACCAGGTTTGTAATTGTTGCCGACAAGATGTTTCTTTGATTCCTGCCAAAACTTTTAAACGATGATTGGAACAACAGCTATCAGGCAGATTGATAACGCTACGTATTGCGCCAGTTTTGGGGTCATCAGCACCATAAACCAGCAAGCCTAAGCGAGAGTGAATAATTGCTCCCGCACACATCGGACAGGGTTCTAGAGTAACGTAAAGAGTGCAGTCTTGTAGATAATAACTTTGCTTTTTTTTGGTGGCGGTGCGAATTGCTAAAATTTCAGCATGGGCTGTGGGATCTTGTTCTCTGGTTTTGCGGTTAACTGCTTCAGCGATTAAATTTCCCTGACGGTCAATAATTACTGCCCCAACGGGGACTTCTTCTAAGTCTGCTGCGGTTTTAGCTAGCTGAAAAGCAAATTCCATCCAGCGACTGTGAATCAGGTAACCACTGTAGTCTAGTTCTGCTAGAGCATTGTATTTTCCTGAATGCCCAGGTCTTTTAGCCATCAAGTCAAACTCAAAATATATAGAATTGCAGATAGTTTAATCAAAGAAAAATATTAAACTGATCTTAAATCGAATTTGATTAAATCTCGCTCTTATCTAATCTAATCTAGCCATGGAAATAACGGCAATATCACCTATCCTCGAACGCCTTTTTGATAGCCAAGACATTCAACATGATGTAGAAGAAGCGTGGCAAATTAAAAACTCTCAAATACATTTACTGGTAATCCTTTCTGAAAACCATAATTGGCTAAGATTACTATCTCCTATTGCTACTGCTGATGAAGCTCAATCTTTATTGCCTCAGCTGTTGGCAGACAATTTTGATACGACTCAAGAAGTTCGCTATGCCCTCAATCAAAACGTTCTTTGGGGAGTATTTCATCATCGTTTGGAAAGCTTGACTACGGAAGATTTGGAAAGTGCGATCGCGGCTTTGATTTCTCTAACGAAAAAAGGTTTGTCTGAACCTTTTAATCAGGTAATTGAAAGACAAATTATGCAAATTGTTCAAGCAGCCAAAGCGCAAGGGCAAAGTCTAGAGTCTACCTATCAAACTATTGATCGTTTTTATCAAGAAGGGGTTATGGGTGGTGTCGATCAAGATCCCGCTCAACGAGAACAGTTTTTGGCAGCTTGGAAAGCTCAATTACAGCGTTTATGGTCTGAAGTCTAAAGCGGCTATCAGCTACCAGCCATTGCTGACAAGTTAAACAAAAATTGAATTAGTCAATTACTACATATAGTGTTTTGTTAATTGCTCTCTACTAAGTGTGGACTTAAATTTTTCTTTATGCGATTGCTCTCTAAAAAGTTAGAGTTTATTAAAAATGTCTCAAAAGCTAATAGCTAATAGCTAATAGCTATTAGCTATTAGCTAAAAACGATTGACAAACAACGTAGTCCCTTAACTTGTCACGAATGGCTATCAGCTATCAGCTTCAAGAATCTAGCAATTATTCTGAACAATTTAAATCTTAAGTTATGAACGATCCATCATCAAGTACTCATAATTCCCAGGTAAAGGATTTAATCGCCATTCTCGAAGAAGATTATGCTAGATTTCCTGAAAACCAAACCTATGATATTTATGCTGATGATGTCTATTTTAAAGACCCGTTGAATGAATTTCGAGGAGTCAAGAAGTATCAAGCCATGATTGGCTTTCTCAATAACTTCTTCAGCCAGGTTGAGATGAAAGTTCATAGTATTGAATCAGAAGCAGGACTAATTAAGACTGAGTGGACATTAAATATGACCCCCCCTCTACCTTGGCAACCGCGTCTCTCTATTCCAGGCAAGAGTGAACTAAGGGTTAATCAAGATAACTTGATTGTCTCCCATATCGATTATTGGCATATTTCTCCCTGGTCAGTTTTACGTCAAAATTTCTTTTCGGGCAAAAAAGCGTCACAATAAAGTTAAGTAATGTAAATATATTTAATTTGGGATCTAAGATTTAAGATGCGGGTAATTTTAATGACGGGTAAAGGCGGTGTGGGAAAAACTTCTGTTGCTGCTGCTACTGGTCTTCGATGTGCTGAATTGGGTTACAGAACCTTAGTATTAAGTACCGATCCTGCACATTCTTTGGCAGACAGTTTCGATCTAGAACTAGGACACGATCCTCAAGAGGTGAAACCTAATCTCTGGGGGGCTGAACTTGATGCCTTGCGCGAATTAGAAGGTAACTGGGGTGCGGTTAAACGTTATATTACTCAAGTGCTACAAGCAAGAGGCTTAGATGGCGTACAGGCGGAAGAATTAGCGATCCTGCCTGGGATGGATGAAATCTTTGGTTTAGTGAGAATGAAGCGTCACTATGACGAGGGGGAGTTTGATGTTCTCATTATTGACTCTGCGCCGACAGGAACGGCTTTGAGACTGCTAAGTTTACCTGAAGTTGGTGGCTGGTACATGAGACGCTTTTATAAGCCATTACAGGGAATGTCTGCTGCTTTAAGACCTTTGGTCGAGCCATTTTTTAAACCCCTTGCCGGTTTTTCCTTACCTGATAATGAGGTGATGGATGCACCTTATGAATTTTATGAGCAAATTGAAGCTTTGGAAAAAGTTTTGACCGATAACACCAAAACTTCTGTACGTTTGGTCATGAACCCCGAAAAAATGGTAATTAAAGAATCTTTACGCGCCCATGCCTACCTAAGCTTATATAACGTGGCGACAGATTTAGTCGTGGCTAACCGTGTAATTCCTAACGAAGTTAACGATCCCTTCTTTGAACGTTGGAAAGCAAATCAAGACCTATACAAACAAGAAATCTATGATAATTTTCATCCCTTGCCTGTGAAAGAAGCGCCTTTGTTCCCCACTGAGATGTGCGGGATGGAAGCTTTAGAAAAACTAAAAGAGATTTTATATCAAGACGACGATCCGACCCAAGTTTACTATAAAGAAAACACGATTAAGATTATTCAAGAGCAGGGGAATTTTAGCCTACACCTATATTTGCCAGGAATTCCCAAAGAACAAATCCAACTAAACAAAACTGGGGATGAGTTAAATGTGAGAATTGGTAATCATCGTCGTAATTTAGTTCTACCTCAAGCCTTGGCTGCACTGCAACCATCAGGGGCAAAAATGGAAGATGATTATCTGAAGATTAGCTTCAAAGATATGACGATGGTTTAGCATTTCATCATATTCATGTGATAGATATATAGATAAAAAACTCGCGATCGCATTATGCTATTTAGCATGACAATATTAAAATGCGATCGCTTTAACTAAACCACCCCAAAATAAACTGAAAAAGTTTATAGGAGTGAGAGGCTAAGAAGTTGGGCTAGGCAGACTCGAACTGCCGACTTCCACAATGTCAATGTGACACTCTAACCAACTGAGTTATAGCCCATCGAGATTATGTAATTATATCAATAAAAGTTATAAAATTACAGGTAATTCTTAATTTGTTCCCTTTGAGATTGCCAACTAGCTGGCAAAACCGTTTAAAAACATAAAATAATCGACGTTCTCTAATTTAAGGAACGCCCGATCAAACAATCTAATTATCTTCTTTTAGAAAATCCTGAATTACTTTATGCTCACCTAATTCGTGTTCGGAAGGATTATTACGGGTATCTGTAATCAGCCAGTTCAAAGCAGCAGCCTGTAGATCGATCGCTGCCCCCGTTTTATCGACACAATAGCGCCCAAATACCAGTTTATCAACCAAGCGAATTCCTTCTCCCAAACGAGAATATTCAAAAATCACGCTATTATCTACCGTTGCCCCACTACAGATATAGCAGTTAGGGCCAATCATGGCAGGACCAACAATTTTTGCACCATCTTCAATTTTGGTCATGCCGCCGATATAAACAGGGCCTTTAATGTCTACTTTATCCCAATTGACCGCAACATTTAAACCAGTATAGATTCCAGGGGCAACTTCTGTACCAGGAATATTGACGTTTTTGATTTCTCTGGTGAGGACACCCCGAACAGCTTGCCAGTAGTCAGGAACTTTACCAATATCAACCCATTCAAAATCCATCGAAACAGCATAGAAGGGGGCTTCTTTTTCCACTAGCTTGGGAAATAATTCGCCACCAATATCAAACTCTTGTTTGGGAGGAATATAATCAAATATTTCTGGCTCGAAAATATAAATACCTGTATTAATATCAGTGCTTAAAGCTTCTTCAACCGAGGGCTTTTCTTGGAAAGATTTAATTTTGCCATTGTCATCCGTCACCACCACACCGTAGCTGGGAACATCTTCTTTAGGCACTTTTTTAGTAACTACAGTAGCGATCGCGCCATTTGCTCGATGTTGCTTGACGGCTGCGGTTAAATCCAGATCGATGAGAGCATCACCACAAAGAACTATAAATGTATCATCAAAAAAAGCATTGAAATCTTGAATTTTGCGTAATCCACCAGCAGAACCTACCGCTTCGCCGACCAACTTACCATCAACAATGCTGCCTTCGAAAGAATAGCCAATATCTACGCCAAAACGTTGACCATCACGGAAATATCCTTCAATTTCATGGGCAAGGTGACTGACATTGACCATGATTTGATCGAAACCATGCTGTCGCAGCAGTTCCAACAAAAACTCCATGACTGGTTTTTGTAAGATCGGAATTAAGGGTTTCGGGATTGTGTATGTTATGGGACGAACGCGAGTGCCTTTGCCAGCCGCCAAAATCATGGCCTTCATTCAAGCTTCTCCTCAACCAGACTTAAAAATAACTATTTAAACTATTCCAGTGTATCAACAATGTTCACCGAAGAATCAAGTTGGCAAACACGAATTTAAAGGACGGATACTTAAATCTTGGTAAAACTCTTCTTGAAACAGTTCAACTTTCGACTGTGCCGAAAGTAATAGCAATGCCCAGAAGACCCCTGCCCGATCTGAATCTAAGTGTTCTTTGACTTCCATTTTGGCTAATTTATCAATTTGCCATTTTTGTAATAGCTGTTCCCAGTCTACATAATCTTGGTTGGGCGATAAATGAGACAAATTAAGGTGTAGAAAATTTTCTAGCTGGGCTGCTAACTCGGTTAAATTTTCATTGTGGGCAAGTTGCGCGATCGCTTTAATGGCAGCACTACGGGAACGTTGCGTGCGACGGGGAGAGCCATCGGTGGCAACAGCCTCAATCTCTGCGGCAATATGCTCTAGCTGTTCGATTAACTCCTGTAGGGTAACTCGACGTTTGTTGATTGGTTGAACCGAAGTCCGACGACGCAAATGCTGTTCTAAATTAGCAGGTAATGACCGTTTTTCGAGATCTAAATAAATTTCTTCAGCAAAAAAATCATCTGCATCTATATCTGCTAGTTCCTCTTCTATTTGATTCAGACTATCAGCTTTGAGCAGTACTAACATTGATGCCCACAGAAAAGCTTGACCAGAACGGGGTAAGTCTGCCTCTTGGTGTGGAGATTCGGTTTCTCCGATTAAGCCTAGTTCAGCCAAAAATCGATCAATAATACTAATCACAGGAACATCCCAGGGATCGATTTCTCCGCGTTCGGCTAGATTGATTAAATTGGCGATCGCTTCCTGTGCAGGAGTTATAGTCATAATTTACAGTTGACGATGTTTATAACTATTGTTTTGATTGTTTTGGAGGTTGAGGTTAGCCGATTTAGACTAATGAAGGGATCATCATATGGGCGATCGCTGTTTAAGTCAATTAAATATTTCTATTTAACTAACACTTGTGTTTTGTGTTTTTTTATTTTAAAGCAAGATTATAAATCCAAAAGAATTTAGGGTAAATATCAGTATTTACACTTAAACTTAGGGCAAGTACGGCTACAATAAATTTGCTTTACTAATTTTAAAAATATTAATTTGAGCAAAAAATATGGCTTTAAGGGGTAGTTTACTCAATTTTTGTCAAACGGCGATCGAGACTCCTAACTTCTTCTTTGAGTTCAATTAATAATGTCGCCAATCTTGCGTATAAAGGATCGCTGCGCCCTATTACCTGTCCATCAACTGCGGGAGGGTTACCTATTGTTGTGGGAGACTTGGGCGGAGTAGAAGGCTGATTTAGTTTCGGAGGAGTTAGCTCAAGGGGTCGAGAATTAGAGCTTCTAAGGCTGCTTACTTCTTGTTCCAAACGGCTAATACGTGCTTGCAGGGAAATAATGTCGGATTGAAGATTGAGATCCGATTGAGCCAGCAATGGTTGATTAGTCGTCGGAAATACATAGGTCAGGCTTATGAGTATAAAGCTTAGACAGATAGTAACGATAAAATTGCGCCATGGAAAAGAGCGGTTAATCATAATTAGTTTTGATTACCCAGAGATTGAAGCCAATTCTTGTCTGGGTCATTTCATATTCATTGTTGCTATGTAACTATACTGGCAACATCTGTCAAACTAAATAAATCAAGTCAGAAGTCAAAAAGCAAAAAGTTTATAATTAACTTTGCTAAGGGGAAGCATTAATTGGCATTAACTTCTAACCGAACCATAGCAACATGACTGAAACCTTGAGCATCCAAAGGGTTTTTAGCCAGATATAACTCAACAAATTGAGCAATAAAATCGTCACGCTGAGATTCTGGTACATATTTAGTAAAAGGCATCCAGGTGGTGCGTATCCAGCCAGCTAATCCTGCTTTCCCTTGATGAGTCATGTCTTTGGGGACTAGTTCTAAGCGTTTAACGGCAAAGCCAGATTGTTGTAGCCATGTTTGATAGTCTTCAAGTCCATAAAAGAAATAAGGATTATCAAAATCTGCAAAATAAGGCTTCCACAAATCCATAGCTGTTAACTGGGCAAAAGTATCTAGAACTTTCGCTGCATTACCTTTTCCCCCACAGGAAATAATTAATTTTCCCCGCTCTTTTAACGCTGTCTTCGCACCCTTGAGAAATGTTTGATGATCGTTTACCCAGTGAAGAGTGGCGTTGGAGAAAACTAAATCAAACTCTTGATTAAAATCAAGCGATCGCGCATCAACGCAAGCAAAACTAAGATTAGGATACTGGCTAGGGGGATATTGTTCAGCAGCATAAGCAATCATCTCAGGTGAACTATCTACCCCAACTATTCGATTTTGAGGCAAATTAGCAGCAAAGTCAGCGGTAATTTTGCCGTCACCACAACCTACGTCCAGAATAGACTTATATTCTGTTAAGTTTAAGTCTTTAGTAAGCGATCGCGCCCATTGTAATTGAGCATCTGAATTTTTCGCATAGTCCTCTGGATTCCACTGTAAATATTGTGCAGTCATGACATATAGATTAGTTAGTTTTGTGATTAATTTTAAGCATCTAATTGTTTTAAAATTGCCGAAACTCACAAAATAATCACAATTGTTTTCTAGTCTGAATTTCTAGTCTGAAAATGATGATCAGTTATTTGATGATCTATTCTGGAGTCCAGCGATCGCTTTAATAGAAACAGACACAGAACTAGTATTCAAAGTTGAAGTACCTAGAATTGAAGCCAAAAATTTAGATATTCGAGTGGGCGAGGGGATGGTTTCAATCACAGGAGAAAGAAAAAAAGAAAAACATAAACTTGAAATAATTGAGCAATTACTAAAAAATGTGATTATCGTTAGCTCGATTTAATTGTTGTGTATCTAGTAAAATTCATCAGAAAATTAAGGGCAAGTTTTCATTATGGTAAATCTAGCTTCAGAAACAACGACACAAGTCACAAAAGAACGAGCATTTGTCCTTTGGTTTGAAGAAGTAGGAATTGCAGATATAGCCTTGGTAGGCGGAAAAAATGCTTCTTTAGGAGAAATGATTCAACAGTTAATACCCAAAGGTGTCAGTGTACCGACGGGCTTTGCGACTACTGCCCATGCTTTTCGTTATTTTATCAAACAGGCTGGATTGGAAACCAAACTAAGACAAATTTTTGCCGATCTAGACGTAGAAGATGTCAGCAACTTAAGACAAAGAGGCAAGCAAGCACGGGCATTAATTTTAAATACCCCTTTTCCTCAAGAATTAGACGAGGCAATTAGTGACGCTTATTTACAACTGTGCGAACGTTACGGTGCGGATACAACATTGTGCGATCGCTTTGAAGCGGATTATCAACAGCAATGTCAAGAATATAGCTACGACACCGATGTAGCAGTAAGGTCTAGCGCTACCGCCGAAGACTTACCAGATGCCAGTTTTGCAGGACAACAAGAAACCTATCTCAACGTCCACGGTGTCAGAAACGTATTAGCAGCAGCCCATAGATGCTTTGCATCTCTGTTTACTGATCGCGCTATTTCCTATCGCACCCAAAGAGGCTTCGATCATTTTGAAGTTGCCCTTTCCGTTGGCGTACAAAAGATGGTGCGTGCCGATTTAGCTGCATCGGGAGTGATATTTTCCATCGACACGGAAACTGGTTTTAAAAATGCTGCATTAATTACCGCCGCCTATGGTTTGGGAGAAAACGTCGTGCAAGGTGCGGTTAACCCAGATGAATTTTTAGTCTTTAAACCGACATTGAAAGAAGGTTTTCGACCGATTCTTAAAAAACGTCTCGGTAGTAAAAGCATCAAAATGATTTACGATCTCGGCGGCGAAAGACTGACGAAAAATATTACTGTACCCAAATCAGCCAGAAAGAAATATGCGATCGCCGATGAAGAAATTCTTACCCTAGCAAAATGGACATGCATTATTGAAGATCATTATTCCCAAGTACGGGGTGTATACACACCGATGGATATTGAATGGGCAAAAGATGGTCAGACAGGAGAATTATTTATCGTTCAAGCGCGCCCCGAAACCGTCCAATCGCAAAAATCGGCTAATATTTTGCGTACCTATAAATTACTCGGTACAGGTGAAATATTAACCAATGGACGTGCTGTAGGAGCAACAATTGGTACTGGAGTCGCCCAGACAATTTTAGATGTGCGCGATAGTGCGGACTTTAAAACTGGAGAAGTTTTAGTCACCAATCGAACCGATCCAGACTGGGAACCAATCATGAAAAAAGCCAGCGCGATCGTTACTAATCAAGGTGGACGCACTTCCCATGCAGCGATTGTAGCGCGTGAAATGGGTATCCCTGCGATCGTCGGTTGTGGTGATGCAACTGATAAAATTGCTAAAGGTATTGAGATAACCATATCTTGTGTCGAAGGCGAAGAAGGAAAGGTATATAAGGATAAAGTACCTTTTGAAGTAGAAGAAATTCAACTAGATAAATTACCTCGCACACGCACGCAAATTTTGATGAATGTGGGCAATCCAGATGAAGCATTGAGTTTAGCTTCGATTCCTTGTGATGGAGTTGGTTTGGCACGTTTGGAGTTTATTATTGCCAATCATATTAAGGTGCATCCTCTGGCATTAATTAACTTTGAAAAACTAAAAAACATTCCAGTCAAACATGAAATTAGCAAGTTAACCGCCCTGTATTCTCATAAACCAGATTTCTTTGTCGATAAACTAGCTCAAGGAATCGGTACAATTGCGGCGGCTTTTTATCCGAAACCAGTTATCTTACGCTTATCTGACTTCAAGAGTAACGAATATGCTAATCTCCTCGGTGGGGAACAGTTTGAACCTCAGGAAGAAAATCCGATGTTGGGTTGGCGCGGTGCATCTCGTTATTACGATGAAAATTATCGCGAAGCATTTGCTTTAGAGTGTAAAGCATTCAAACGAGTCAGAGAAGAAATGGGATTGACTAATGTTATCCCCATGATTCCTTTCTGTCGTACCCCAGAAGAAGGGCGTAAAGTATTAGCAGAAATGGAAAAATACGGATTGAAGCGAGGGGAAGAAGGTTTGCAAGTATACGTCATGTGCGAGATTCCCAGCAACGTTGTTTTAGCCGATGAATTTAGCAAAATCTTTGACGGTTTTTCCATCGGTTCTAACGATCTGACTCAGTTAACTTTGGGACTCGATCGCGATTCGGCATTAGTTACGCATCTTTTTGACGAACGCAATGAAGCTATTAAAGGCATGGTAAAGATGATAATTGAGAAAGCCAAAAAAAATCAGCGCAAGATTGGTATTTGCGGTCAAGCACCCAGTGATTATCCTGAATTTGCCCGTTTCTTGGTTGAGTTGGGAATTGATTCTATCAGTTTGAATCCCGATTCGGTTCTTAAGACACTGCTAGATGTAGCTAAAGTCGAAGAAATTAGCTAATTAAATCTAAGTTTGATTGGGAAATATTGAATCTGGAAATACTAAAACTGTCTAACTAACGATGAACGCAAAGCTTATCCGCTGATTCAGAGTAGTGCGAGATTTATTAACCTTTAAGCTCTATAGAGAGGCTATTTTTGCTGATGTCCCAGAAATGTCACTCTTTTCCTTTAAGTTAGGAAATTATAATCGCGTAACTTAGGAATTTGATAATGCCTTTAATTATTGCTATCGTCATCATGGGTATCGCCTGTAACTTTTTTCTGCCAGGAGCTTTAGGATAAACTCAACATTACCTAGTAAAAAACCCAGTTACCATCTAAGTAACTGGGTGTAACTAATATTTATTTGACTGCGTTCATTATCTCTTCTAGATTAATGAAGTAAGCTTGTGGTAATTAAACATTTAGTCGGTATTCATGGAGCAACAGTGATTGTTTATCGTGTTGATGATTATTTTCAGTATGAGATGGTCTTCGGGGATAGTTCGATCCATCATCCATCAGCCCGAAGAAATATACGAAACAGCAGATAAAGCCCGTGATGTAGGGCTGGAGAGCATTAAGATTGTTATTGGTTATCCGTAACAAAATTGATGTTGAAAATTTCCGAACAAGTTAATATTCCCAGCCATGAAATCGATATAAAAGCTGTACGTTCAACTGGAGCGGGTGGTCAAAATGTGAATAAAGTAGCCACTGCCATACATTTACGTTTTGATATTTTAGCGTCGTCACTTCCTGATTCTTATAAAGAAAAGCTATTGAAACTGAGCGATTCGAGAATCTCAACCAACGGTGTAATCTCTATCAAAGCCCAACAGTTTCGCACTCAGCATCAAAATAAAGAAGATGCCTTAATACGACTTAAAAACTTAATTAAAAGTGTATCAATCCCCAAGAAGAAGCGATTTGTGACTAAACCAAGCAAAAGAGCAAAGAGAAAACGTTTAGATAATAAAACCAAACGAAGTCAACTAAAGGCATTAAGAAAGAAAGTTGATTATGATTAGATGAATCGAGGCGATCGCATCATTCACTATGATTATCCTGAGTGTGGTTGGATAGATGATTCGATGTGACGCGATCGCTTTATCTTCAATTGTTGCTATGCCTAGCACGCTTCGCGATCGCTTTTTTTCTATAGAATCATACTTAGATTCAGCAACGCCGAAAGGTTTAGTTCTTATTTACCCCTGCTTGATATACTTTGCGAATTTGAGCAATTACCTGATCGAGTACAGAATGAGTTTTTAAATTACTTGGGTCTAAAGTTTGAATCTTGGTCAATAAAGATGCTTCTTCAGTGGCAATATCATCATCGCTATAAACCAATTGACTGACTGCGTTGAAGAGATGTTCATAATCTGCGGAGGTAGGATTTGTACCCAAATACTGTTCTAAAAGCTGATAACATTTTTCTAGAGAAGAATTTTGATGTTGTGTCAGCAGTTGTTGTAACTCTATTGTCGAATCCAAATTTTGTTCTGTAGCAATCTTGGCTAAAAATTCCTGTTCTGCGGGTTGAATTTCGCCATCAATCCAGGCAATTGACACCAGTATTTCTAGTAAGTTTTGATTATTACTTTTAGTTGATTGAATCATAATGATGCTGCTTTAATTAACTACTAGTGATCTTGACAACGAGCAATCTTGCTGGGCATTATTGATGCTTAAATCTTAGAAAAGAATTTAATTATCTAGCAAAATTAAGTTATCTTTCTTTGCTAAAGTCCAAACAACTTTAAAAAAAAACTTGTTTCTTCGTATTGACAAGCTACTTGTTACTTAATTTATGCCCACGTCTACTAGAGAGAATTTAGTTCCTCTCAGATTAACCAATCGCCTAAAAAACAGATAACTAGTGACATAATATAAACGCAAATAATTCAGGACAGCGAAATTTCGACAGCTAATTATGAAAATTATTGACTCCAAAGGAAGACTATTCGGCAAGTTAAGCCTACTTGACTTAGCGGCTGCCTGTGTAATTTTGTTGGTTGTTGTCGGTGTTTTCTTTTTTCCAGGTACACCCCTGACGGGTAATTTGATAGCTCAAACCAAACAAAAACCAATCGAAGTCCAAGTGCTGGTTAGAGGATTAAGTATTGCTAACTATGATGTTTTAGCCCAAGCATTCAAAAACGAAAAACAGGCAGATATTGTGATTCGCAATCAGCCTGCGGGAAAAGTCACCATTTTAGAAAGTAAAATATTGCCCCGCACCACTGTTGTTCCCCAACCAGACGGTACAGTGAAGGCGCTCAACGATCCTCGTCCCGAAATAACTATGGTGAGGGATTTGCTCATTACCTTGGGTAGCAAAGCTGAAATTACTAACACGGGTTATGTTTTGAGTGGCAGTAAGAAGATTAAAATAGGCTCATCAATTCAGCTACAGGGCAATATTTATGACTTTAGCGGTACAGTAATTGCTATAGCTGCCCAAGAGTCTTAAATTGATTTAATTGTGCTTGATATTTCTTTACTATGCCTATTCGTATTCGACAGCATGTTAATCCTCTAGCACGTAAGTTCCAGTCACCTATTGCCATACCAGATTGGCAGGAGATATACCAGACAGGCGCTCGCCCGATTCATCTAGATATTGGCTGTGGGCGAGGTAGGTTTCTCTTGAATCTGGCACAGCAAAATCCTGAAGTTAATTACCTAGGGATAGAAATCCGCAGACAGCTAGTAGATTTGGCTAATCAAGAACGAGATCACTTGGGTTTAACTAATTTGCACTATCTATTTGGCAACATGAATAGTTCAGCCAAAATACTCTTAGAATCTTTACCTGAGAATAGGCTCAAAACTATCTCGATCCAGTTTCCCGATCCTTGGTTCAAAAAAAAGCACAACAAACGCCGTGTGGTTCAGCCAGAATTAGTTACCCTGCTGGTAGATTATTTAGGATCGGGAGGAGAAATTTTCTTGCAGTCAGATATTAAAGAAGTAGCGGTAGAAATGCGCGATCGCTTTGCAGCCAATTCAAATTTAATTCAACAGCATCCAGATTGGCTAGAGACTAATCCGTTAAATGTTGCTACGGAACGAGAATTATACGTACTGGGACAAAATCTCCCTGTCTATCGAGTTCTGTTGGCAAAATCTACTACCTAAAATGTTCAGACATAAAGTACTATTTTGCCCAGATACAGCGGTTTATCAAGTACGAAACGTTTTACAATAGTCAATCCCGCAAAATAGATAAACAATGGTAGATTTAAATCCCAGTGCTAGCTTTAGCTTAAAAATTGAGTTGGAAATTCCTAATCGTCCTGGTGCATTAGCCTCAATTATGAGTACGATTGCTAATCATGGCGGTAGTTTAGGCGATATTGTTCTGTTACAGCACAACCTCAAGTTTACTCAGCGAGAATTAATGGTTGATGCCTCTAGTACTGAACAGGGAGATAAAATTATTGAAGCGATTAAAAGCTTGCCTCGCGTGAAGGTAATTAGCTATAGCGATCGCACTTTTGCAGTTCACCAGGGGGGCAAAATTAGCGTTGAAAGCAAACTCCCGCTTCATTCTCAATCTGATCTGGCAATGGCATATACTCCAGGAGTGGGTAGGATCTGTCGGGCGATCGCCGAAGCTCCAGAACGTGTCTATGAGCTAACCATCAAAAGTAATACCGTGGCAGTTGTCACCGATGGTAGCGCCGTACTAGGCTTGGGTAATTTGGGCGCAGCAGCTTCTTTACCAGTCATGGAAGGGAAGGCGTTGCTGTTTAAAGAATTTGCGGGGATTGATGCTTTTCCCATTGCCCTTAATACTCAGGATACAGAAGAAATTATCAAGGTAGTCAAAGAAATTGCCCCTGTATTTGGCGGCATTAATTTAGAAGATATTGCTGCCCCACGCTGTTTTGAAATTGAACAGCGATTACGCCAAGAACTAGATATTCCTGTTTTTCATGACGATCAGCACGGCACAGCAATTGTCGTCTTAGCAGCACTATATAATGCGCTTAAATTAATTGGTAAAGAGCTAAATCAGGTTAAAATTGTCATTAATGGTGCAGGGGCAGCAGGAATTGCGATCGCTTTGTTGTTACGCAAGGCAGGAGTCAATAAAATTGTGATTTGTGATTCAAAAGGAATTATCTCAAATCAACGAGACGATTTAAACGAGAGTAAACAGCAATTTGCCCTTGCCGAAACTGGCAATTTAGCCGATGCCATGCAAGATGCCGATGTTTTTTTAGGAGTTAGTGCGCCAGGAGTTGTTACGCCTGAAATGGTTCAGAATATGGCACAACAGCCGATTGTCTTTGCCATGGCTAATCCAATTCCTGAAATTCAGCCTGAACTAATCTATGATAGCGTGGCGGTGATGGCGACAGGGCGTAGCGACTACCCCAATCAAATCAATAATGTGTTAGCCTTTCCTGGAGTTTTTCGTGGAGCATTAGATTGTCGAGCCTCGGCAATTACTACCAACATGTACCTGGAAGCAGCAAAAGCGATCGCCAATTTGGTAGATGATGCCGATTTAGATCGTGAGCATATTATTCCCTCAGTATTCGATGGCAGGGTAGCACCAGCCGTAGCCCAAGCTGTATGTATGGCTGCCCAACAAGACAATGTGGCACAAAAAATCAATAATTAGCAAATTTATACTAGTTGATGACTGAATCATGGAAGAATTTGAAATTCCAGAGGCAATTAGAGAACACCGAGAAATACCCAAAAAATCTGGATTACCTCTGCCGTTGTTAGCTGTTGGTGTAGTATTGCTCGGCATTATTGGCTTTATTTTCGTGCGTATATTCTTACCTGCGTCACAACCAACCCCAACTGTAGTCGATGCCCCAACGGCTGAACCCCTCCCTCAGACTAAACCCAAACCTAAACCCAAACCCACCCCTGCACCAAACAAGGAACAAGGCAATCTCTTGGGGCATTTACCTTATGACGTTGCCTCCGAATCAGCACTAGTCCCTGTAATGGCTAACAGTAGCTTAAAAATGCGCCCCGCTGCTGCTAGTAAATTTCGAGCAATGCAGGCTGCTGCTAAAGCTGATGGTGTAAGCTTGACCTTGATTTCTGCCTTTCGCGATCTCAAAACTCAAGAACAGCTATTTTTTGGGGTCAAAGAACAGCGAATACAGGATGCCACGAAAAGAGCTGAAGTTAGCGCGCCGCCAGGATATAGCGAACACCATACGGGTTATGCCATAGATCTTGGTGATGGTAACGCTCCTGCAACCAATTTAGAAAAAGACTTTGCCAAGACTGCTGCATTTGGCTGGCTTCAGCAAAATGCTTTAAAATATAGTTTTGAAATGTCTTTTCCGCCTGATAATATCCAGGGAGTGAGTTATGAACCCTGGCACTGGCGTTTTGTCGGCGATCGCGATAGCCTAGAAACCTTTTACAAGGTTAGGAATTAGGCTCTTTCAATTAAATCTAGCTAACAGCGCGAAAAACCGTTGTGGGGGTTTCCCCCGTTAAGGTTATTGAGCAAGAAGCTAATAGCTAACAGCTAACAGCTAAAAAAAATGACTAACTTTGAAGTAGAAAAACAAAAATGGTGGGTAGAGCGATGGTTAGATTTATTAGCGTCTTATCGCTTTAAAAAACGCTTGGAAAGAGGTCGCAGCTACGCTAGAGAAGGAAATGTCCTCAGCATGGAATTTGCCAACTCTAGAGCTAAAGCAGAAGTGCAGGGGAGTGACAACCAGCCTTATAAAGTCTCCCTGTCTTTAGACTCTTTTAGTAATGAAGACTGGAATTTTGTTATCACCAAAATGTCGGAAAAAGCGATCTTTTCGGCACAACTGTTAGCGGGAGAAATGCCCGAAAGCATTGAAGCTGTCTTTACGGCTAGTGGTTTAAGCCTGTTTCCCTTTACCCTGAACGAAGTGCGCTCTCGCTGTAGCTGTCCCGATCAGGCTAATCCCTGTAAACATATCGCAGCGGTATATTATCAGTTAGGCGATCGCTTTAGTGAAGACCCCTTTATTATTTTCCAACTAAGAGGACGCACTAAAAATCAAATTATTGAACGTTTAAGGCAGATTCGTAGTCAAAAAGCCCAAAAGCACCTAAAAAATACCCCAACAACAGGTCTTGCCCAGCTCAATTTAGCTCTCCCTCAAGATATTAGTGCAGAACCAAAAGGTTTCTGGCAATATAATGAACCATTAGAGTCTAGTTTAGTGGCGATCGTGCCACCAATGGAACAAAAAACTCTCTTGGATATTTTGGGCGCGATGCCTCTGGCTACTGAAGATGCCAATGCAGTACAGCAATATTTAACTCAGGTATACCAAACCGTAGGACAACAGGCGCTTATTTCAGCTTTAAATCGCGCGTCTTGAAAGATTGAAAACTCCTTTAAGCCATGCTAATCATTTGTCCTGGAATTCATTCGCCTGAACTAACTGAGCAGTTTATTCAAGGTATACAAGAAAGGGTTAAACAAGATTATTTGGTATTACCTAGAGAATATCTTCCCTATTCAGCGATCGCTGTTTCCCAGTGGCTAGGTCGACAGGGGCTATGTAAAAGCGAATCACTATCTTTTATCTCCTTTAGTGC